>DATMCL010000400.1:0-12128 GCA_035558375.1 Polyangiaceae bacterium | reverse complement strand
GCGCGACGGCGTGCACGTCGAAGGATTCGCTCATCGACGACGGTGCGTCGGGCATGGGGACGCAATCACCTGGAGGAACCTCGGGCAAAGGGGGCGGTTCGGGCGCGCAAGCGGGTGCAGGCGCGAAGGCGGGTAGCTCGGCGTCGGGCGGAAGCTCGGCCGGCGCTGGCGCAGCCGGTCAGGGTGGCTCGAGCCAGGGCGGCTCCGGTGGTTCGGGTGCGAGCGCGGGCTCGGATGCGGGCTCGGGCTCGGGTGGTGCGGCTGCGGGCGCCGGCGGTGCGGCAATGGGCGGAGGTTCGGGCGGTGACGGCGGCAGCTCGGGCGCGGCGGACGGCGGTTCGAGTGGCAACCCGGGAGCGGGAACCGGAGGCGGGGGTGGCGCCTCGGGACCTTGCTCGGAGGTCACCGTGCTCGCCGACTGTGAAGCGCGAACGGACTGTCACTCGGTGTATCAAGATCCCGGGACGTGCGGCTGCGCCAGCGTCGGGTGCTGTGCGAAGTTCTCGCGCTGCGTCGACGGCGACAAGGCGGACTGCGAAGGCAAGGGCCTGAGCTGCGAAGCCCTGACGCCGCTTTGCGACGACCCGGCGTTCGTCGTCTCGTACAGCGGCTCTTGTTACGAGGGGTGCGTCAAGCCGAAGGACTGCGAGGGCGCGGCGAGCTGCACGCTGCCGGCACAAGACGGCTGCAGCTGCTTCGGGAACGAAGATTGTCCCGTGGGGGCCAACTGCTACGGCGCCGACTGCGCGAGCAACACGCCCGGCGTCTGTCACGTACCCCCGCCGAGCGGCTGTTTCGGCGACTTCGACTGCCCGAACGGAGAAACCTGCATCGGCGGGCGCCCCGCTCCGTGCGGCTCGACGCAGCCCGACAAACTCGGAACGTGCGGTGTCGAGGCATGCCCCGACGGCGACTGCGTCGGCTCTGCGGGTACCGATTGCACATGCTTGAGCGGCGACGCGTGCGTCGCCGCGACTGGTCCGACGGGTAGCGGCGAGTGCCGCCAAGCCGACGGGACGTGCCTCGAATGCAAATGCGCGTCGCCGGACACGCCGATCGCCACGCCCACCGGCGAGCGCGCGATCTCGGAGCTAGCGCTCGGCGATCTCGTGTACAGCATCGACGGCGACCAGATCCGAGCGGTTCCGATTTTGCGCGTCAATCGGACGCCCGTAGTGAATCACCAGGTTCTGCGCGTGACGTTCGACGGCGGGCGCTCCATCGAAATGACCGCCGGCCACCCCCTCGCCGACGGCTACCCGCTCTCCGTCCTGAAGCCCGGCAGCGAGCTCCTCGGCGGTACCGTTGCAAGCGTTGCGAGCATCCCGTACGCGCACGACGCCACCTACGACATCCTACCGGACTCGACGAGCGGCGCCTACTTCGCGAGCGGCGTGCTCATGGGCAGCACGCTCAATCAGGCTGGCCGAGTCTCGAGCACGGATGCGCGCACGCTGAAACGGTGACGAATCTCCGCGTCCTCCGGCCTGCCGCGCCCCCGACTCCTGTCGGGGCGGGCGCGCCGGCACGCTCGCTCGACGACGTGTACCGGAGCTACTGCCGCTACGTCGGTGCGGTGTGCCTGCGCATTTCGGGCCGCCGCGCCGAGGTCGACGATCTGATTCAAGACGTGTTCGCCGAGGCCGCCTCGACTTACGATGCCTTGCGCGAGCCCGATGCCGTGCGAGGCTGGCTCGCCACGATTGCGGTTCGCGTGACGCGCAGGCGCCTCCGTCGCCGGCGGCTGTACGCGCTGATCGGCGTGACCGCAGCTGCCGAATACGAGCAAATCGCCGATCCACACGCGTCCCCGCACGAGCGCGCACTGATTGCCGCCATCTACCGTGTGCTCGACGCGCTCGATGCCGACGATCGCATTGCGTTCGTCCTGCACCACGTCGAGGGTGAAACCATCGATACCGTGGCTCGGCTCTGCGCGTGCTCCTCGACGACGGCGAAGCGGCGCATTTTTCGGGCGAAGTCGGCGCTCGAGCGGAGGCTATCCGATGAGTGACGCACGCGACGAGCTCGAGAACCTCGAGCGCCTGAAACGACACCTCGAGCCGGAGCTCAGCGACGGTGACGTCGAGCGCCTGGTCCACGGCGCCTCCGAGCGCCGACAACGGCGGCGGAGCCGCGGTACGCTGGGCATCGGACTCGGGCTCGGCGCCGCGGCCAGCCTTTCGCTCGTGCTCTTGCTGCGCCTCGCCCCGGGGACGAGCGCGCTCGGTGGTGCGAAACCGCCCGCCGGCGCGCGATCGAGCGAGGTCGCGGCGGTCGGCTCGGCTGTCCCGGCTCCCGTCGCGGAACGACGAGCGCCGGACGTCGTCACGCTCAAGGATCAGTCGCGCGCCATCCCGCTCGTTCCGGAGACGCGTCTCGCGGTGGAGGAAGATGCGGCCGAGCGCGTTCATCTGCGACTCGAGCGCGGACAGGCGCGTTTCGAGGTGACGCGGCGTCCCGAGCGCTCGTTCACCGTGCGCGCCGCGAACGTGACGGTCAGCGTCATCGGAACGACCTTCGGGGTCGAGGTCGTCGCCGATCGGGTCGCGGTCAACGTCGAAAAGGGCGTCGTCGAGGTCGACTGGGGCGTTGGGCAGAAGCGTTTGCTCGCCGGCGAGAGCGGCTGGTTTCCGCCACTCGTCCTGAGCGGCGAAGCGGAGGCCAGTGCCGAGAGCCCGAACCATGCGAGCAAGACGCCGCGGTCCGCCGGCGCATCTCCCGTCAGCTCGGCCCGTTCCGGGGTGCCTGGTGCTCCGGAGCTGCTCGCCTTCGTCGACGCCGCGCGTGCCGCGGGGCACCCGGAGCGGGCCGTGGAGCTCCTGAAGCAGCTCCTGCGCGACTACCCGCGCGATCCGCGAGCGCCCCTCGCCGCCTTCACGCTCGGACGCGTGCTCTTGAACGAGCTCGGCCGCCCGCGCGAAGCCGCGGCGGCGTTCAACGACGTGCGCCGGATGGCGCCGTCGAGCCAATTCGCAGAAGATGCGCTCGCGCGGGAGGTCGAAGCCTGGAGCCGAGCGTCCGAACCGAGCCGAGCGCGTGCGCTCGCAACGACGTACCTCGAGCGGTACCCGTCGGGGCGCCACGCGCCGCGAGTGAAGGCCCTGGCCGGACTCGAGTGACGCGCCCACGCTTCGCTTCTCTCCCGCGGGTCGCGGCCGCGCCGGTCGTGCTCTTCGTCGTGCTTGCCGCCAAGACAGCCACCGGCGCCGAGCCGGAGCGCACGGACAAAGTGGGGCTCACGGTCGACGCCTGCCCCGGGGCGTTCGATGCGTCGCTGCGGCAGATCCTGCGGATCGAGCTCGGCGGCTTGCTCGAGGACGGCGGCGCCGCGAGCGCGCCGGGCCGCGAGTGGCTCGAGATCCGGTGCGAGTCCGACGTGGCGCGCGTCACGGCGCACGACGCGCGCGGCGAGCGCGACGTGCGAAACGACCTGTCTTACGACGCGTTTCCCGGCGACGCGGCCCCGCGTGCCGTCGCCCTCGCGGCGCTCGAGGCGCTCCGGGCCGTCGATCCCACGCTCGCCGAGCGCATCGAAGCCGAGCGCGCGAAGCAGCCGCCACCCGCGCGTGCCCCCGCAAAGGCCGAAGCGCCGAAGACGGAGCCGAAACCCTCCGCTCCGGCTCCGAAGCCCGACCGCCCTCCGATGTTCATGCGCGTGCTGCTCGGCGGCGCCGCGCGCTTCTATTTCGGGGGCGCGGACACGGCCGCCGTGGGTCTAAGGAGCGAGCTCAGCTTTCGCTTCGCGATCCCCTTGGACTTGGGGTTCGACATCGAGGGAAGCGTTGCGCGCCATCGTGTCTCGCTCGGGAGCGTCGAGGCGCGCATGCTCTCGACGGCCGTATGGTTTGGACCGCGTGCCGGCAACGACGTGTGGTCGGCCACCGCCGCGCTCGGTGCGCGCTTGGGCGTCGTCGGGCTCTCGGGCTCCGCAACGCCGTCCGCGGCAGAAGCGCACGCCGTCACGCGCGCGGCAGGCGGTCCGATGCTCGTCCTCCGCGGTGACGGCGCCGTCCGCTCCCTCGCGCTCGCGCTCGTGCTCGAGGGCGGCTACGCCGTCGTGGGCGCGCAGGGACTTTCCGGCGGTGCAGCGGCCATCGGTGTGGAAGGCGCCTGGCTCGCTGTCTCGGCGAGCGCGGGGTTCCGCTGGTAGTGAGGCAGCACGTCGTCTCGGCCAGGGGCGCTCAGAGCCCGAGACCCCCCGCGGGCATTCGTGGCCCGTTCCCCTCGGTGCACGGCGTGACGGACGGATCCCACAAGCAATAGCGCACCCCGATGCCGATGTTCCGCTTGAGGCAGCTCGAGAAGCGCCGCACGCCTTCGGGGTTCATCCCCGCGGCATAGTCCTCGCAGAGCTCGAACATCGTGTCGCCGTACGCAGCATCCGCCGCCTCGGCGACCTTCTTCCTCACGCTCTCACAAGCCGGCAGCCCGCGGCGCGCGTACCCGGTGAGCGCCCCCTGCGTGCAGATCTTGATGGCGCAGCCGCGGCATTCCTCGTCGATCTTTTCGTAGCAAGACACCGCGCGCGCAGCGGCCTCGCGCGAGAACTCGCTCACCGCGGTCCGGCACATGGCGCGCGCGTCGAGGTCGTCGCAGTCGCTCTGCTTCGGCAACGCTCGGCAGCGCCCGAGGAGCTCGCCGGTGGACGGAAGCGGGGTGCTCGCGGGCGGAGGCGACGCGTCGGGTCGTCCGTCTGCCGGCGATGCGTCGGGCCCTCCGTCAGCCGGCGATGCGTCGGGCCCTCCTTCTGCCGGCGAACCCGCATCAGCAGGCGGGGAGGGGTCAGAGTTGCCGTGGCGCCCTTTCGAGGTGGTGCTCGGATCGCGCGATGGCTCGCTGTGGCACGCGGCAATCGCGCTAACCAGCAGCAAAGCGCGGCGTCGGTTCACCTCCATGAGTTCTGCGCCCTCACTCGGGAGAGTAGCCTCACCGCGCACAGAACAGCCCTGACGGATTCCGATACGCAGCCAGCCCGCAGAATTCGAGAGAAACTGAAGCGGCCGAAGCACCCGGGCACTGCCAAAGGTCATGGCTTCCCGGCGGTTGCCATGTCAGAAAATGGTGCAGCACGGACCGACCGCCATGCCTAACTTACGCCGACACTCCGCTCATCTCTTTTCGGGTCTCGTTCTCGGATTGCTAGCCAACGCCTGCAGCGCGGGTGGCAACACCCAACCAGGGCTGCCCGAGGGAAGTGATTCCGGAGGCTCCGGCAACTCGCCGGGTTCCGGGGGCTCGACGAGCCATCCTTCTTCGGGTGGAACCGGTAACACCGCCGTCGTCGACCCCACGAATCCCTCGCCGACGGTACCGGCGGGCTGTGGCGACGGTGAGCTCACGAGCGACGAGGCATGCGACGACGGCAACAAGAACGATGGCGACGGCTGCAAGGCCGACTGCCTCCAGGTCGAGCCGGGCTTCAGCTGTGCCGCTCCGGGCAAGGCCTGTCGCGAGATCGCGCGCTGTGGCGACGGCATCGTCGCTGCGAGCGAACGCTGCGACGACGGCAACCTGACCCCCGGCGACGGCTGCTCCGACCGCTGCAAGATCGAGCTCGGGATGAAGTGCGAGGGCCAGCCGAGCGTCTGCACGCCTGCCGAATGCGGCAACGGCATCGTCGAGGGCTCGGAGGGGTGCGACGACGGCAATAGCGAGCCGTTCGACGGCTGCTCCTCGCTCTGCCAGAACGAGCCGAATTGCTCGGGGGAGTCCTGCACGTCCAGCTGCGGTGACGGCCTCCTGATCAACGAGGACTGCGACGACGGTAACAATGCGGACGGCGACGGCCGCTCCTCGACGTGCACCATCGAGAACGGCTTCACCTGCAATCAGGTGGGTAATTGCGAGATGGTGAACGGCCAGTGCGTGCTGCGCGTGCCGGCCATCTTCCGCGATTTCTCGGACGACGACCCGGATTTCGGCCAGCCCGTCTACCCCGACATGACCTGCGGCATCCCCGAGGGCGACCCCATCGTTCTCGGCATCGCCAAGGACGCGCTCGACGCCGAAGGACGCCCCGTGCTCGGCAAGGCACCGGCGAACGCGTGCATCCAGTCCGCCGACTCCTTCGCGACGTGGTTCCGCGACGGCAACAAGAACGTACGCGTCGTCGGCGACGTCGTGCTGTTCGACAACGGCAAGGGCGGCTTCGTGAACCGCTTCGGCGCGAACGGCGAGCAGCTCACGACCACCGTCGCGCCCGCCAAGGGCATGGGCAACGAGCAGAGCGTCAACGGCGCCACCAGCCAGGCGACCTGCAAGACCGGCTGCTCAGAGCGCGTGCGGAGCTCCCTCCAGTGCGACAACGTGTGCCGGCCGCAGCATGACAAGATCATGCAGACAAACAACACGCTCATGCAGCGCCAGAACGAGCTCACGCAGGCGCAGAGCGACCTCGACCGGCAGATGGCGAGCGCCAACCCGGACCAGAACCAGATCGATCAGCTGACGACCAAGATCGACATGCTCACGACGGAGGTCGCCGGCATCCAGACGGATATCGACGATCTGACGGCCGCGGCGGACAAGTGCGACACCGACTGCCAGACGAACTTCGACGGTCAGGTCGATGCGTGCGTCACCGACTGCAAGCCCTGCAGCTACGACCCGAAGCAGTGGTGCACGGGCGGCATGGTGGAGACCTTCGACGGTACGCCGCTGTTCTTCCCCGTCGATAGCGTGACGGGGCCCACGCAGGACCTGGACTTTGCCCAGCTGCCCCTGCAGTACGGCTACAACGGCTGGCCCTCCGAAGATTCGGTGTTCCCCGGCGCCAAGAAGCACAACTTCTCGTTCACGAGCGAGGTGCAGTACTGGTTCCGCTACGACGCGGGCACCAACGCGCGTCTCGACTTCACGGGTGACGACGACGTGTTCGTGTACGTCAACGGCCACCTCGCGGTGGATCTCGGCGGCATCCACGTGCCGATGGACGGCTCGGTCACGATCAACGCCCAGTCCGCGGGCAAGTTCGGGCTCCAGGCGGGCAGCGTCTACAAGATCGTCGTCTTCCAGGCCGAGCGTAAGCGCTACGGCTCCTCGTTCCGCCTCACGCTCTCCGGCTTCGAGGCCACGCCGAGCGACTGCACGGCGATCTGCGGCGACGGCATCCTGAGCTTCGGCGAGGAATGCGACGACGGCATCAACGACGGCGGCTACGGCGAGTGCGACATGGGCTGCAAACTCGGGCCGTTCTGCGGCGACGGCATCATTCAGGATCCGGAGCAGTGCGACAACGGTCCCGCGGGCGGCGCGAACTGCCCCGGCTGCCGCATGCTGCACGATCCGCGCTGAGCGCCCGCGAAGCGGTTCTCGAGACGAGCGCTAATTCGTGAGCGACTGAACGTAGAGGGAAACCGGCAGGTTTCCCTCGCCGCCCACGAACTCGGCGTCGGGGACCTCGATCACGAAGGAATGCTTCCCGGCGGGTAGCGCGCCGAGGGGGATGACGCGCGTGTCGATGACGTCGCCCGGGCACCAGTTGCTGAAGGATTGCCAGTCGCTGTCGGAGCGCTTGGACGAGCCGTAGATGCCGTTCGCCTGCGTGTTGAACATGCGGAACGGCTCGCAGCTCGTGCGGCCCGGCTTGTATTTCAGCACCTGCTCGCCGTCGACGCTGACGAAGTGGTCGCGGCGGCTGTACTCCTCGCCGCCCGAGTTCGCCCCGTGGTTCGACGTGATGAGGACGAGCTGGGTGTCGGCGGTGTCGGCTGCGAGCGTGAACTCGAGCGTCTTCTTGGTCGCGCCGATCATGTCGGTCGCGCCGCGCTCGTAGTTGTTGAACGACGCCTTGTACGTGAGCGGCAAGAGGTCGTTGAATGCGGCCGCCGCAGCGCTGCTGTCGGAAGCCAGCGTCACGCTGCCGCGGAACACGTCGCTCCGGTTCGCGCACCCGCTCACCTCGTCGTTGGCAGCGTAGGGGACCCCGAAGAGCTCGAGCTCGAGCCACAGATCGAACTCCGCGCGAAGCTCCGGATCGCGCAGCACGGGCGCGAGGTTGTCCGCGTCGAAGTCGTACGGGACCTCGTCGGGCTTCTTGTTCTTGTCCATGAAGGGCGTGATGTACCGGCCGACCTCGATGCGCTCGACGTCGTCGGGCGCGTACTTGCTCTGCCCCTTCGGAACGAACGCGAGCGCCACGCTCCCGATACGGTCGTAGTTGTCGCACAGGGCGCCGATCACGACCTCGACCTTCAGTGTGTTTTGAATCGAGTCGAGCTCCGCGTCGGTGAGCTTGCGCGTGAGGAGATCGTTTCGCAGGCGCACGACACCCGCTGGAACCGGGTCGTTGCTCACGGTCGCGTAGCCGTCGAAGAACACGGCGTCCTCGAACACGGTGATGCTCACCGGGCCCGCATTCGCGCCAGCGCTCCCACCTGCTCCTCCGGCTGCGCGCCCACCCGCGCCGCTGAGGCCGGCGCCGCCCGCCGCCGCGCCGCCCGCCGCCGTGCCGCCCAAACCAGCACTGCCTACTCCGCCCAAAGGCATTCCGGCGCCGCCAGCGCTGCTCTTGTCGCCCGCGGTGCCGCCGGTCGTCCCGCCCGAGCCGCCGGCACCTGCACCCGGCTTTTCGCCGCCCGTGCTCGCGCCACCGCGCCCGGCGGCTCCCGCGCCGCCGGAGCCGCCGAGTACCGCTCCCGAGCCCGAGCCGCCACCCGTCCCCGAGCTCGAGCCACCGCTCCCGGTGCCGGGGTCGACGTCCTTCGACGCGCAGGCCATGGACGCGAGCAAAGGCAGCACCGCGAGCGCGCAGCGAATCGGCATGGCGACTTTCGTTTCGTACCGCGGCGTCGACGACACCGCAACGCCCGAACCCGCGAGTCGATCGGTCAAGAGTGCATTCTTCTCGCGAGGCTGACGCGCGACTCGTGAATCGCCGAGACGGTGACGCACGCGATTACGACGCGGTGCTGCAGCAGTAGGCGTTTTAGGGACCGCCCCTAAAGCACCATCTGATCCGCAGCGATCACGATCTCGCCAGCGAAGGTCGTCTTGATCTGGTCGATGTAGGTTTGGTCCGGCTCGCCGCCGTTGAGGGCGCCCGGAACGAGGTGGTAGGCCACGAGCTTCTTCACGTTGGCGGCGGTCGCCATTTTGCCCATGTCTGCGCACGGGGTGTGGGCGCCGACGATGTGGTTCCAGACGCCTTCGGGGTTGTCGCCGTAGGCTCCCATCGCGACCTGGGCGTCGAACGACGCGCGCGTGGCCACGACGTCCATGCATTCGCAGACGAGGATGTCAGCGCCTTGGGCGAGCTGCACGATGCTCTCGGTGTAGGTCGTGTCGCCCGTGAAGACGATGCTCCGCGTCTTGCTGTCGATGCGGTAGGCGAGCGAACGGTCGGGGATCGCGGCTTTGACCGTGTCGTTGTAGTGCGTGTTTTCGCAGCAGGTGACCGTGATGTTCGCGTCCTCGTAGACCTTGGTGGGGGTCGCCGTGGCTTCGCTGACGACGCCCTTGAAGATGTCGCCCGGCATGACCGTTCGGCCTTCGTCGGCGACGCGAATACGCGTGTCGGCGGCGTTGAAGGCGATCGCACCGGTGACGAGCGCGTCGGTGCCGTAGGGGCCGTAGACCGTGACGGGATCCTTGCGGCCCTGGGTCCACTGCAGGCCGAGCAGCGCGGCAACGTCGCCGACGTGATCGGTGTGGAGGTGGGTGAGAAAGACTTGCGACACCTTCAGCGGGTCGATGCTCGCCGCAAGGAGGCCGCGGAACGCGCCGTAGCCGCAATCGATCATGTAGGGAACGTCGCCGATGATCATCACGGCGGCGGTTTCGCCACGCATCGTGTTGAAGCGCGGACCGCCTTGGGTTCCGAGGAAGATGAGCTTGTCGGGCGCGGTGCTCGCCGCGCCGCCCGCGCCCGACATCCCCGCGCCACCGGCCGCGCCGGCGCCGCCTGACGTCCCCATCCCACCCATGCCGGCGCTGCCGCCGCTTCCCGGGTCGGACTCCGCGCAGGCGGGCAGCAAGCTGGTCGCAGCGAGGAGCTTCAACATGGAGCGTCGTGACGTCATGGGCGGTGTCCTTTCCGAGAAAGCAGGCGCGAATCGGCTCGAGCGACCGCAGAAGGACGGCGCTCGACGATTCGAACGATTCGAAGACGACGGCGCAGAGCGAACGAGAGCCGTCGTTGCTGCGAAATGCCCGAAGCGTGTATTCGCGTCAAGAGTCGCTTTGTACAGAATGTCTACCGCGAGCCGAACCTTGCGCCGCGTTTGTACGTGACGCAGTTTGTGCACACGCCAGTTTGAAGGAAATGTTTACGGATTGTGCGGCTCGTACACACACATGGTCATTTCTTCGCTGTATGACTTTTCGCCAGCGCTTCTCAGGCAGTAGCGCGTCGACGCCGGCGAGTCGCCGCGTCCCAGTCGTGTGCTCGAATCGGTGAAGCGGCGGTCGCCAGGCGAGCCCCGAGCAGCGCGGAGCGCCCGCTGCTTGCGCGCTGCAGACGGGGAAAATGCCGCGCGCGCGTCGTCAGGTCGGCAGAAATGCGTAGCTCGGCACAATTGAACCGACTAGATTTCTCGGCTGATGACAGAACTTCTCGGCGAGGCTCAGACGTGACGCAGGCTCGCGCGAAGCATCTGTGGGTGAGCGCAGGGGACCTCGCCGAAGACGTGGTCGTGTGTGGGGACCCGGCTCGGGCCGCGCGAATCGCCTCCTTCTTGGAGGGCTCGCGCCTCGTGCAACAGAACCGCGAGTATCACTCGTACGATGGCAGCTCGGAGGGGCGGCGGATCAGCGTCGTTTCGCACGGCATCGGCGGCGCGGGCGCAGCGGTCTGCTTCAACGAGCTCATCGACATCGGCGTCAAGCGGATCATTCGCGTCGGCACCGCCGGAGCGCTGCAAGACGGGCTCGCGATCGGCGACACCGTCGTCGCCACCGCTGCGGTGCGACTCGACGGTACTTCGCAGCTCATGGTTCCGGCGGAGTACCCCGCAGTCGCGGACGTAGACTTGCTCCAGCGCCTGCGGGATCGCTGCCGCGAGCGCCTGCCTCGCACGCGCGCCGGGATCGTGCTCACGAGCGCGATCTTCTACAGCTCGATCCTGCCGGACAATTTGAGCCTCTACGCCAAGGCGGGTGCCCTGGCCGTCGAGATGGAGACCGCGACGCTCTACGTCATCGGCGCGCTGCGCAACGTCGCGACGGCCTGCGTGCTCACACTCGATGGCAATCCGTTGCGCTGGCAAGAAGGCGTGTACGGCCCCGGTCGCGAGGAAGTGACGAAGGCGATCGACGCGTCGATCCAGGCCGCGCTCGCCGCACTGGCCCAGAGCTAGTGCCGCGTCTCAGAAGTGACAACCCCTTCGCACAGTGTGATGTGTCGCGAAACGTTGACGAGCGAAAGCACTAGCCATTCGCGAAGCGAATGAGGGGGAGAAATTGGCGTAGCCAATTTCCGGGGGCGGGACGCCCCCGATGACAGCCTAGGGCCGGCGCTGCGAAGCAGCGCGCTTGGCGTAGCCAAGCTCAAAGGTAGCAATCCGAAGGATTGTTACTTTTGAGACAAGGCACTAGCCGAAACGCCCCTTGCGCACGTCGTGTCGGTGGCGCTTCTTGCGGCGCTTTTCGCGCAGCGGCGGGCCGTCGACCGTGATGAGCTTGCTGCCGACCTGCGCGTCCATGTAGCCGCCGGGGGCGAGCGCGAAGGGGGCGTCAACGGCGTTCCGGAAGCTGAAGCGCATGGAGCCGCGCGGTCGTCCGGGCTCGAACCACTCCGGCACGACGAAGTCGCTCACGCTGACGCCGTCGATGCGGTAGGTGCACTCCTGCACGGCGTCGCACACCTCGAACGAAACGTAGGCGCTGCGCCGGCGTCGCGTGCGGGGCGTGACGTAGTGCCCGTAGGCGTAAAGATTCGCGCCGGGATCGGCGATCATTTCGAGTACTTCATGCGAGAAGGCGACGGACCAGAGCGGGAGGAGCTCCTGCTCCTCGTCGCGGGTGAACACGACGCCGACGGGAACGCCGTTGATCACGTGGTAGCCGTCGTATTGGGTGCTCCTGCCCTTCACGACCAGCGCCATGGCGCGCGCCGGCGCCCGCTTCGGTTCGTAGAGGAGCCGCGCGCGCCAGCCCCAGAGCGGGAAGAAGTCGCGATCGACCTGCTT
>DATMCL010000399.1:0-17522 GCA_035558375.1 Polyangiaceae bacterium | reverse complement strand
GAGATTCGACGTGCAGTTTGAGAACGCCGCGCTATGGTGATTGAGCTCTCGAGACGGGGGAAACCACCCGAGGAGTGCCGTTGAACGTCTGTGGCCTTTCGATTCTGACGCGCAAGACTCTCGTGACGAGCCAGTTCGGCGTGGACGCTTGGGCCTCCTTCTACCGGGACGTCGCGAGCAAGTACGCCTGTTTCAGGTCGCTCATCACCGCGGACAGTCAGGTGCCGCTCGAGGCATTTCTCTCTTTTCACGACGAGCTCATGCGTCGCTTCTTCAAGCAGGACGACGCCGCCTACTTGAAGCTCGGCAGGAACGCCTGTCGTTCCGCGGTTCGCGACGGTCCCTTGAAGCAGCTCGTTTCGGGGAATGACTTGGGCAGCGTCGTGGAGTCCTTGCCGAAGTTTCACGGAACGTACTTCAAAGAGGCGGCCACTTGGTCCGAAGCGCACCTCACCGCACGGGGTGTCGAGTTCCGGGTCTTCGATTTGCCGCAGGCGCACCCTTACTTCGAGCACTTCATCGTCGGTTACATCGCCGAAGTGTTGGAGCTCAATTGCGCGAACCCCATCGAGGCCGTTCGCCTCGAAGCGCGCGGGACGCGCTACAGCTACCTGCTCCACGGCGCGGCTGCCGAGCGCGCTTCCGGCGCGACTCTCAACCGGACCATGGCGCCAGCTGCGCTCTCGGATCGGGAGCTCGAGGTGTTGCAGCTCGTCGCCGACGGTCGCACGAACGAGGAGATCGGCGCCGTGCTCGGCATCTCCCGCAAGACGGCGCAGCATCACATCGCGCACGCGTATCGCAAGCTCGGCGTCACCGGACGCGTGACGGCGACCGTGTGGCTCATGGAGCACGGTCTCTTGCGTAATTAGGCTCTAACGCCGCGGTCGCGAGCCTGAGCGAGGCCCGCTCGTTCTACGGCGGCGCGCGCTCCAAAGACCGGTGAGGAGCAGTGCGAGGGCGCCCTGCCCGCCATGCTGCGCTGCGCTCGCCGAGCAGGCGCAACCCTGCGAGTCGTTCGACGCCCCGCGCGACGTTGCGCTCCCTGCTCCGCTGCCAGCGGCTGCATCGCGGCCCGCGCTGGTCGTGCCCGCGCCGCCGTCACGGCCGGCTCCATTCGAGCTACCCGAGCTGCCAGCAGCACCGCCGCCCGCCGCCCCGCCCGTCGTCGAGACGTTACCGCCCGTTCCGGAGCTCGAGCTCCCCGAGCTACCGGCGCTCGTGCCGGCAGTGCCCGCGGTCGCAACTCCGGACGAGCCACCCTCGCCGCCGCTCGCGCCCGCGCCACCCGTCATTCCGCCCGCGCTCGTTCCCGCCGCACCCATGCCGCCGCGTCCGCCATTCGTCGTGCCGCCCTCCGCGCGACCTCCCATCCCGCCGCTGCCAGCCCCCCCACTTCCGCTGCCGGCGCTGCCGCCCATGCCACACGCGGCGGCCTGCGGATCGCTCGCGGTCTGCGTGTCGAGCCCGAAGTACGCGGCCACCGCCTTGCCGTCGAAGGGAACCGAGTGTCCCGCGCCCGAAAGCGAAAAGGTCTCGTACACGACGTAGCCGCAGTCGTTCTTCCAGGACTGATGCGTCGTTCCGCTTTGCGGCATGTCGGTGCTCGTGGACGTCTCGCTGAGTCCAAGGAGATTCGTCCACTCCTTGATGTCCTCCGCGACGTTCTTGTAGTTGAGCGTCGTATCCGCCGTGCCGTGCCAATGTTGGAGGCGCGGCCAAGGTCCTGTGTAGCCCGGAGAGTACGAGCGCACGAGATCGCCCCACGCTTGCGCCGACTTGGTGACGTTGCCACCAGCGCACGCGCCGCTCCACTGGGCGCTCCCGCCCGAGCCGGTGACGTCGTTGTAGCCTTCGGCCCAGCAACCACACGGGACCCCCATATAGGACACGCCGCCGACGAAGACGTCCGGATAAACGCCGAGCAGCGCTTCCGTCATGATGGCGCCCGACGAGCCGCCCACGGAGTACACGCGACGAGCGTCGCCGCTGTACTTCGTCAACGTGTATTTCACCATCTGGACGATCGCGCCCGTGTCGCCACCGCCGCCGTGCTTCAGCGAGCGTGTGGAACCGGCATCCCAGCAATTCTGCCCCGTCGCCTCGGGCATGATCATGATGAACCCCGTCTTGTCGGCGATCGAGACGAGGCTCGACATCTCGCTGAACGTGCTCTGCGCCGTGCCCTGACAGTGGTGAGGCGCGACGACGATCGGCGGTTTGGTCGCGGGCGTACCCGGGACGTAAACGTACATGTTCACGTAGCTCGGGAGCCCGGTCACGCCGGCCTGCCACTCACTCGCGTCGACCTTCTGCATCGTGGCAGCCCGTGCGTCGGGTAGCCGAAGCGCGCAAACCAGCAGGGTCGCGCTGGTCGCGGCGATAGTCGGAGGGGTGCTACCGAGCCAAGAGCGCGCGCGCGTCATGCACCACGGTTGCACGAGGCCCCCCACTGGGCTTCGCCTTTCGTGCGCGAGGGTGCGAGGTCCGGAGATGGCGCGAAGGAGGTGCTCGCTGCTCGTTTGCGTGAATCGTTTTTGTTTCGAAAGACGCGACGGATTCCCGTCCCTCGCGCCACTGCACCAGAGTGGTGACGTGCGCCGTGGCTGGCGCTCACGCGAGGGCCCCTCATATGCGGTTCGAATTGCTTGGCCTGATCTCGCTCGTAACGACGACGGCATGCGCGGAGGCAGCCCCCGGCGTGGTCGGGCAGGGCGGAGCGGGTGTCACCGCAGGGGCACACTCGGGTGGGCAGCCGAGCTCGGGTGGCGCGACCACCGTCTCGGGAAGCGGCGGCTCCGCGGGCGCAGCGTTCGCGGGAAACTCGGGAACGGGCGTGGCCGGTGGTGGCGCCTCAGCGGGTGAAAGCTCTGCTGTCGGTGGCGCCGGTGCCGGGGTCGGCGGTCGCGGCGGCGGCGCCGGCGAAGCCGTCTCCGGTGCTCCGAGCGGCGGTCGCGCCAATGCGGCTGGCACGAGCGGTGCCGCGGGCAGCGGTGCGGGCGGACGTGGAGGCGCGGCGGGCGAAAGCGGCGCTACGAGCGCTGGGGCGACGAACGCAGGAGCGACAGCAGGCGGCGCTGCGGGCGGGCCCACGCTTCCGCCGGTCACCGATTATCGAGCGACCGGGCCGTTCCCGACGACGGTGGAGAGCAAGGTCGGTCCCGGCAACGCTTACACCGTCTATCGGCCGAGCATGCTCGGACAAAACGGCTTCTTGCATGCTCCGATCATCTTCGGTCCCGGCATCGGACAACAGGTCACCGTGCACGCAACCATGCTCACGAACTTCGCGTCGCACGGCTTCGTCGTCGTCGGAACGCCGGTGCTCGAGGGCGGGCCCGGCGATCCGGACAACCGCAAGTCGATGCAAGACGGCCTCGACTGGATCCTCGCGCAGAACGACGTAGCGGGCGTCTACCAACACAAGCTCTGGGTCGATCACGCCGTATCGATGGGCTACTCCGTGGGCGGAACGTCCGCGGTGGAAATTGGTGGCAGTCCCGCCGTCGCGACGACGGTATCGATCCATGGCCACAAAGCCTCGGCCGCGCTCCACGGGCCCCTGTTGCAGACGACCGGGACGCTCGACACCGTCGGTATGCCCCTTCAGCAGCAAACGTACGACCTGTCACAGGTTCAGACGTTTCTCGCCACGCTGACGGGCGCCGACCACGGGTACATTCAGAACGCCGGCGGCGGAGACGAGCGTCCCGCGATCCTCGCGTGGATGCGCCTTTTCATCTACGCGGATTCGGGCGCCGAGCACTACTTCTACGGGACTGACTGCACCCTCTGCCAGTCACCGTGGGAGAACCCTCAGCGCAAGAACTGGCCCTGAATGCTGCGAACGTCAGGCAATCGTGCTCCGTGCGCCCGCTACCGGGAATCATCAGCATGAGGCGACGCCTCCTCCGACACCGCGGCGTCGCGATTTCATGCCTCTGCTGCCTGGCGTTGGCGTGCGGCCGCTCGTCCCGCCATGACACGGGACACGGCAGCGTGGGTCCGATGCCGAGCGCGGGGGCAGCCGGGAAATCGGGAGGTGGCGGCGTGGGACCGGCTGACCCCGCGGGCGGGCGCTCGGCTACGGGCGGCAGCGCCGCGGGCGGCAGTGCCGCGGGTGGAGCGGCCGGCTCCCCCGACGATCCCGAGCTCAGCTCCGTCGTCCTCGACGGAACACCGCTCTATACGCGCGTGCCTCGCCTCACCGTCTCGCAGTGGGAGCACGCCGTCACGGACATCCTGCGTTTTTCCGCGCCCGGCGATTTGTCGAAGGGCTTCGCTCGCCCACCGAGCGGCGTCACCGACTTCGACAACAACGAGAAGCTCCTCTACGTCGACGCGACGAACGTCCTCGACTTCGAGTCGGGGGCCGAGGCAGCGGCTCGGCTCGCCACCGAATCCGCCGAGGCGCTCGCGGCTCTCTACGACGGAACCGACGTTTCCGACTTCGTCCGCACCCTCGGTCGTCGCGCTTTTCGGCGCCCGCTGACCGAGGCCGAGCGAGCGGCGTTCGTTGCGCTATTCGCGCGCGGGGAGGAGCTTTACGGCGCCGGATTCGAGCACGGCGCAGCGCTCGTGATTCGCGGCATGCTTCAGTCGCCGCACTTCCTCTATCGCGTGGAGCTCGCGCCGGCAGGCGAGGTGCTCGACGGCTACGAGCTTGCGTCCAAGCTCTCGTTTTGGCTGCTCGGCACCACGCCGACCGACGCGCTCCTAGATGCTGCGGCGGCCGGCGAGCTCGATACCGAGGAGGGGCTCGAAGCGGCGGCCCGGGCGATGCTCGACGTGCCGGCGGCTGCCGCCGTCATGCGCGATTTTCACCGGCAGCTCTTCCACTTGGACCGCTACGCGTCGCTCGACAAGAGCGGCGTGCCCGATTTCGATCCGAGCGTCCTCCCGGAGCTCGGCGCCGTATCCACGGCGTTCTTCGACCAGATTTTCCAGGCCGGGCTCGGCTTGCGAGAAATCCTCACCTCCAATCAGGCTTACCTCGGCGCGGGTCTCGCTCCCTTCTATGGAACGAACGCGCCCGCCAGCGGTCTCGAGCTCCGTGAGCTCGGCTCGTCGCGCAGCGGCTACTTCATGCAGGTCCCATTTCTCATGGCGGCGGGAGCCGGCGCTGACTCGGATCCCACGAAGCGCGGGCAAGAGCTCGAGCGCATGCTGTGCGCGCCGCTCGCGTCGAGCCACGCGGCCGAGCTCGGCGTCGCACTCGAGAACTTCGACGGCCTCGGTCGCGAGCGCGAGGAGGTCGGCGGCCGACCGGTGAGCACCGCGAGCAGCTATCCCTTCGCCGAGGGCGTTCGGCAATTCGGCGACGGCAACGAACTTTTGAGCACCATGGCAGAGAGCAACGCCGCCCATACTTGCTACTCGAAGAGCGTGACGGGATACGCGCTCGGGCGCGACATGGCTCCGGACGATCGCCCGCTGCTCGAGGCGCTGGGACAGGTGAGCCTTTCCGAGTCGCTCCGGGAGCTCGCGCTCGCTCTGGTTCGCGATCCGGCGTTCCGCTCACGCACGGAGGTGGCGCCGTGAGCCGGCTGACCCTTCCCTCGGTGCGCCCGCGCATGAATCGGCGCGCGGTGTTGCGCGGGCTTTTCGGCGCCAGCGTCGGTCTGCCGTTTCTGGAAAGCCTGCCGGATCGCTCGGCCTGGGCCGCCGACCAGAAGCCCGTGTTCAGTCTCTTCATCTGCGCCGTCGAAGGCATCGTTCCGACTGCCTTCTTTCCGAACGAGCTCGGTGTGCTCACGGCGAAGGATCTCGCAGCAGCGGGAAAGGCGACGAGCGAGCTCTCCCGCCACGCCGAGCACCTTCTCTTCGTCAAAGGGATCAACTGGGTTACCGGTGGTATCGCCGAGCCGCACGCGGAAACCCTGGTCGAGGCGTTCACGGCCAGAACGCCGACGACGGGCTCGAAATCCGTGAGCACGGGCCCCTCGGCGGACTGGATCATCGCCGAGAAGGTGCAGCCGGGCACGCCGCCGCTCACGCTTTACGCGGGGAACATCAACAACGGCTACATCGAGGAGCGCCTCTCCTTCAGCAAAGCGGGCGAAGTGACGGCGGCCACCGACAATCCGTACAAGTTTTACCAGCAGCTCGTCGGTCTGCTCGGACCGGGCGGAACGATGACGCCGGAAGGCGAGGCCGCGGCCCGGCTCCTCGCCGAGAGCCGCAACAGCGTGCACGACCTGGTGCGCGACGAGCTCACGACCTTGATGGGCAACACGCGACTGAGCAGTGCGGATCGGCAGCGTCTACAGCAGCACTTCGACTCCATCCGCGATCTCGAGGTCACGATGGACGACATGGGAGACGAGCTCATGAAGCGCTGCAACGCGGACGGCCTCGAGCTCGACAAGATCGACGCGTACCAGAGCTTGAAGTACGACAAAAACGGCGGAGTCGAGGACATGGCCAGGCTCCACATGAGCCTCGTCGCCTTGGCCTTCGCCTGTAACTACAACCGCACGGCGACCCTGCAGTGGGGCGACGGGAATGATCATTCCCTTTATCAGGTGCCCTCGAACCTGGATAGGCAGTGGCCGTTCAGCTACATCAGCCATCGCGCGCAGAGCGACGGCCAGGTCGGTATGGACGAGATCGCCGCTCAGTCGCACGCGGAGATCGACATCGTTCGGATGAAGACCTTGGCTGCAGGCCTCGACCATTTCAAGGCGCGGGGTCTCGCTGACCAATCGTTCGTCCTCTGGGTCAATCAATTTTCCGACGGACCGAGTCACTCGTGGCGCAACGTGCCGCACATCCTCTACGGCAACGGCGGTGGCTACCTGCGGCAGGGTGAGTACGTGGACGCGGGCAACGTCGCGAACAACCAAATGCTCAATACGCTCATCAGCACGGCCATCCGGGACACCGGCGACACGGTGGAGGACTTCGGCGAGGGGACGCCGGGGCAGCTCACCGCGGTGCTCGCGTGAACGGCCGCCGGCGCGACGGCCGTTTCGTCACTTGAAGTCGGCGTAGTACGAGCGGCTCCGCGACACGTCTTCGCCCATCAGGACGGTCGGCGCCTCGGCCGTGCCCGCCGCGCGGAGCCAGTCTTGAAATTCCGGGCTTTTCGCGAGCGCTTCGAGCTTCGCGCGATCGGTGCCCACGAAATGGAGGAAGGCGAGATCCGCTACGTCGACGCTGTGGTGCAGGCCGCTTGCGATCACGTCTTTCTGGTTGAAGAGCGGCTGGCGCTCGACGAAGCCCTTGCGGAGCGACGGCAGATCGACCATCCGCATCTTGACGAACAGACTGAAGGTCTGCCCGGTGGGCGGCTTCGCCGGCAGCTTCACGAGCTCGTCGTACGCGAGCCAGACGAGCGTCGCATCCGGAGACCCCTTGCGGTCGAGGTACTCCTGAAGCTTGGGCGAATCGAGCGTCATCTTGATCGCGTCGAGGCTCTCGGCGAAGAGATGAATGACGACGCGCCCGTCGTCGAGCTTCGTGAGGACGTGCCCTTTGATGCCTGCCTTCTCGCGCTCGGCGGTCCCTTCGTCGAAGAACTTCTTGAAGGCGTCGAAGTCGGTCACCATGTGCGCGGCGAACACGCTCGCGCCCTCTTTGCCGCGCCGGTCGACGATCCCGTAGACGGCCGGATCGGTGGAGGCCCCGGCTGCGGTTGCCTGCGGCGATGCGCCGGTGGCCGGCGGTTGGGCGGGCTGCTCGGCGCAAGCCGTGAAGCACGCGAGCGCGGCGACGCTCGCCAGCATGCGGAAAGCGCGGGCTCGGACACGAGGAACGGTTCGGCGCTGGTGCATGGTCCACCCGTCTACCAGACCGGCTCCGCTGCCGCGACCCCAGGGCGGCGACCGACGTTTTCGGCGCCGGCTCAGCGCTTGCCGCGAACCTTCACCGTGCGCGCCTGAGCTCGTGCGGCTCGCGAGTCGGAGGTTCCTTGCGCGAGCTTCTGGGTGCGCTCGAGCTGGCTCGCCGCGCGCTGGTGGTGCGCGCTCTTGCGTGTCGACCGTCGCGAGGGGCGCCCGCTCGAGGCCTCGTAGGCGACCCGCGCGGCTCGCCCTGCACGCTCGCTCAAGTTGTGCGGCTTCTTGGGCGTTGCCGAAGCGGCGGACTTCGGTGCCTTGGCTTTCGCTCCCGCTTTCACTTTTGCCTTGGCGCGCTTCTCCTGCACTTCCTCGGCCTTGAATCGTTGCGCTTTCGTCGACATGGATACCTGCTCGTCGCTATCGGCCGATTGTGACGGCGGTGCAAGGAGCGTTCCGCACACCCCTGAAAACGCCGCGCGTCTGCAAGATTTCTTCGTGCTCGGCGCGACATCTTCCGAAGCGGAGCGATCGGGGGCGTGTTCGTTCGCTCGCTCCCGCGTCGTTCCATGACACGCGGCGAAACCCTCGACGCGGCCCGATCGTAGTAGGGAGCGGCCATGGCTGACGTAACTCTCCCGAGTGACACCCAAGAGCTCCTCCCGCGTCGCGTTTTCGTGGCCGGCCTCGGCGCGGTCGGCGCCGTCTTCTTCGTCCCCGGCTGCGGCGGCGCTCCTCCCGCCAAGGAACCCACCGCCGAAGCCGCGTCCCCGTCCGAGCCCGCCCCGGAAGCGAAGGCTGACGCGCCCGCGAACGCGGCGGCGATCACGGCGAACGCGGAATGGGAAGCCGAAGCGAAGACCTTGGAGGCCGGCGGCAAAGGTCTCTATACGGCGAAGGATCCGAAGGACCAACCCGGCAAGGACGGCACGCACGTGCCGAAGGTCGCGCTCACCGGCAAGAAGGTCGCCCTCACCACGACGCACCCGACCGAAGCCCCGAGCGACAAGAAGCCCAAGGGCCATCACATCACGCACCACTATCTCCGCGACACGAAGTCGGGCCTCGTCTTCGCGTGGAAGACATTCGACCTCAAGCCGGGCGAGACCGCCGCGAGTGAGTTCACGTTGCCCGAAGGCGTGACGTCGTTCACGGCGTACCAGGTGTGCAATCTGCACTGGACCTGGGCCAGCGAACCGGCGACGGCATAGCCGCAACCCGCGGCTCGTGGCCGTAACGTGCCGTACGGCTCACGTGCCTTCGGTCACGAGGAGCAACACGGAATCCTGCGCGGGAACGTTGGCCAAGTAGCTCGTCGTCTGGGCGCCCAGGTCGGTGGCCGTCCAAACGTTACGGACTTTAGCGGTGGCAGCGAGGCCGATGTCCGCGAAGCGCACCGTCATCATGGCGGCCGATCCGCTCCGGTTCAGGAGCAGCACGGCGCGTCGTCCGGTGCCTGAAAGCACCTTGCTATAGATCTGGTGGCCCGCATCGTCGGCGACGCGCGTGCCCTGCTTGGCGAGAGGATCCTGATCGATCGCGAGCACCTCGGCGTTCGTGAGCACTCCCTTCGTGTCGGCGCTCATGGTCGCGAGGTCGTTGCCGGCCAGGAGCGGTGCGCCCGAGATGGCCCAGAGCGCGAGGTGCGCTCGGTTCTGCGCCAGCGAGAAGCTCGGCATGCCGACGATGAGCATGTCCGGGTCGTTGTAGTGCCCCGGCGTTTGGGCAGAAGCGTGTTGCGCCGAATCGAAATTGGCGAGCACGCGGCTCATGTCCGCCGACTCGCCGTAGTAGATGATGTCGCCGCTCGTTCGCCACATCGTGGAGATTGCTGGCCCCCAACTCCACGGGTTCTGCTTGCCCCAGTTGCAGACCGAAAGGACCATGGAGCGCCCCGTCTTGGCCGTCGCCTTCGCGATCGCATCGCTGATGCCCTGGTACGCGGTCTTGGCGTCGAGGCCCTCTTTGTCGCCGCCGCACCAATCGACTTTGACGAAGTCGAAACCCCACTCGGAGAACGCGAGAAAGTCCTGGTCGTAGTGTCCCTCGCTGCCCGACCCCGGCGCCGCCGGACGTCCCGTCGGGTAGTAGTAGCCGCAGCCGTCCTTGCCGGCATCCGTATAGATCCCCGCTTTGAGCCCGAGACCGTGAATGGTGTCGGCGATCGCGGCCATGCCGCCGGGCCACTCGGACATATCGACGGTGATGTTGCCCGCGCCGTCGCGGGTCCCTTGCCACCAGCCTTCGTCGATATTCACGTACTGATAGCCGGCAGCCTTGAGGCCGCTCGAGACCATCGCATCCGCCTGCTTCTTGATCACCGTGTAGTCGATCTTGGCGGCGAACGTGTTCCAGGAGGCCCAACCCATGGGCGGGCCGGAGCTCGTTCCAGCTGCTCCGGCCATGCCTCCCACTCCGCCGCCGCCGGTGCCCGTCCCTGCCTCGCCTGCGGAAGCACGACCCGCGCTGCCGAGCGTGCCTGCTGCGCCGCCCTCGCTGCCGCCGCTCCCCGCGACGCCGCGGCCCCCAGTGCCCGCGCCGCCCGCCGGCGATGCGCCGGCTCGTCCGCCATCGACGACGCCGCCGTTTCCGCCGGTCGCAGCACCGCCGTGCGAACTGCCTCCCGCGCCAGCGCTCGCGGGCACGCCGCCTGAACCCGCGGGGGCGGCTCCCGCGACCCCCGCTGACATCGACGTACCGGCGGAGCCGCCCAGCTCGACGTTTCCGCCGCGTCCGCTGAACGAGGTGGTACCACCGGCCTTGGGATCTCCCGTGGCTGGGGATCCATCCTCGGAGCAGCCGAACACGATGGCGAGCAGCAGTGCCACGGGTGCTCGGCCCGTGTGGGACCTTCCTAACGCGCGCCGCTGCATCGAAAAGACTCCCATGGTCCGAATGTGTGGAGTATGCGCTGGGCGCTTTTGCCGTTCAGCGCAAAACCCGCATGAGGGTCTATCTGTGAGGCAACGGTTGCGTAGGCTCGGACCGCAATCCACCCATGAAGTCGGCCATGATTGGGACTTCACCCCGTCGATGGGGCAAGCTGCAGCGGTGAGGGTCTATTCGTGAGACACAAGAAACCGACGCCTGCGGAAGCGGCGCTCTGGCGCCGGCGCTCGTTCGACGTTCAGCGCTCCGAAGCCGTCGCGCGCCATCTCGAGGGACCGGAGCCGCCGCGCATTTGGTCTCCGCGGTTGAACGCCTTCATCGATGCGTCGCGGCGAGCCGAAGAAGGGCCATCGTGGTGGACGCCGCTCAACGCCTACTTCGGCAGCGTCGAAACCCGCACCGATCCGCACAGCTACTACTGGGACGGGATGAAACGCATCGGGCGGCGCGACCTCCCGCTCGTGTTCTTCCAATTCACCCTCGCCGGTTTCGGCCATTTCGAGCTCTACGGGCGCCCCGCGCAGCGCATCACGCCCGGCACGGGGTTCTTCGCGGTCGTTCCGTCTCGCCATCGCTACTACTTGCCGGAGGCGTCGCCCGGTTGGACTTTCGTGTGGATCGGCATTTACCACCGCTACCTGGTGCGCCGCATCGAGCGGCACGTCGCGACCGTGGGACCGGTCGTGCGCGCAACGCCGCGAAGCCCGCTCGTGGCGCGGCTCTCGCGCTTGGTTCGCGGCGCGTTTCTCAAGGACTTTCGCGATCGATTCGAGGTGGAGGCGGAGCTCTTCGCTTTCACGCACGCGTTCGAGCGGCTGCGGCAGCCGGGCTATGACCCGGAAGCCGATCGACTCCTCGACCAGGTGCGCGCCCGGGTTCTCGCGCAACCAGAAGCGCGCCTCGACGTCGCGACGCTCGCCGCGGAGCATGGCATGAGCCGCAGCGCCTTCGGTCACTACTTTCACGCGCGAACGGGCGCGACACCCGCGCACTTCATGACGGAGGTGCGGGTGCAGGCGGCCGCGCGCTTGCTCGTCACGACGCGCTTGCCGCTCGCCCGCATCGCGGATGACTGCGGGTTCGCCAACGCCAACCACTTCGGTAAGGTCTTTCGCCGCTACCGGCACCAGAGCGCGGGAGCGTACCGACGTTCGCTCGGGTAGGGGCGCGCCTAAAGGTCCGGCACCGTGGGTAGAGGTTCAGAGCTCGAGGCCCGCGATCTCGACAGGCACGTTCGAGCTCGTGATTGCCGAGTCGCCGAGCGCGCCGTCGCGTCCGTCGCCCCAGCAGTAGAGCTTGCCGGTGCGGGTCTTGGCGCAGCTGTTGCGCGCGCCGGCGGCAATCTCGACGACCCCCGTCAGGCCGACGACGGCGACGGGGCTCGTCGACCCTTGCAGCTGGTCGTCGTAGTCGACCCCGTCCCCGAGGTTGCCGGCGCCGCCGTATCCCCAGCAGATCACGCTGCCCGAGGCGAGCAGCGCGCAGACGTGGTCGCTGCCGGTCGAAATCTGGATCGCCCCCTCACTGCCGCAGACGTCCACGGGGATGGCCGTATCGGGGTCGAGCCCGCTGTGTCCCCAGCATGCGACACGCCCGCTCGCGCGTAGAGCACACGTCTGCGAGCCACCGGCGCTGATTTGCGTCGCGTCGTCGAGCGCGAGCACGCGCGTGAGCTCGATGACCACGCCTGCGCCCTCGAAACCGGGATGGAAGCTCCCGTCGCCGAGCTGACCGCTGAGCCCCATGCCCCAGCACCAGACGCTGTGGTCCGACATCAGCGCGCAGCTATGTTGTGCTCCGTTCGTGACCGCGGTGATGGCGAGGCGCGGCGACCCATCGGCGTCGAGCACGTCGACCGGAACGGCGACTCCCGTCGGATCCGGGTAGCCGTGCGCGACACCGTCGCCGAGCTGACCGAGGTGCCCTTCACCCCAACAGCGCGCGGAGCCGGCCGCCAACCGAGCACAGGAATGCGCGGCGCCTACGGCGAGCCCTTCCGCGTCGGCGATACCGACGACGGGCTCGGGTCCCGCGATGAACGGAGCGCCGGAGTGCACCGTCCCGTCGCCCAGCTGACCGCTGTAGTCACGACCCCAGCACACGGCGCCCCCGCTTTCGAGTCGCGCACAGCCGAATGCCGAGCCGAGATGCACCTCCACGGCGTCGTCGACCCCGCTGACCCAGACGACGCCGGTCGTATCCGTTCCCTCGGCATGCACCGTCCCGTCGCCGAGCTGGCCAGCGTCACCCCGTCCAAAGCACGCGATCTTGCCGCCGACCACGGCGCACGACGTGAGAGCGTTGGTCGAGATCGTTCCGCCGGCTCGGGGCTCTTGGACGGACTCTCCTGCGTCGCCACAAAGGCGCGGTGCTTGTCCGGCGACGCTCGTCGCGTCGGTGCCGCTCGCGCCGCCCGCCCCGCGCGTGCCTTCGTTCGTGCGCGATCGACCTCCGCACGCCGCGAGGCTCAGCACGAGGGTCGCTGTCAAAGCCGCCCGGCTCGCCGCGCTCGGCCGGAGTACCGTCCGCGTCACCCGAGGAGGCTACTCTACGACCATCGGCTCGACCAGCGGCGGTGGCGAGAGGCGCTCGGCTTGGTACGAGCCATTTCCTTCCGGCAGCGTGAGTTGCCATACGACCGCCCCGTCCGAGGGCCGGACCTCGAACACGTGCGTTTGGCCCGCGGTGCTGCGTAGCCCCGCGCACACCAAGACGTTGCCGTTGGCCAAGCGATCGGCGTCGCCCCAATAAGGCGTGAGCCACGAGCTTCTGTACCAATCGTCGACGTTTTCGTAACTGCCCGGGAACTCGAAGGTGGGCGTCGCCACCATCGCCGACTCGTCGAGCTTGAACTCGATCACCCGCGACGTGGTGCCCTCGGGAGGCGCCTCGTACCCGTAGTGATTGTCGAAAACCAAGACGGTGCCGTCCGCGTGGATCTCGGGATCGTGTTGGTCGAACACGGCGGAATCCGGCGGATCGAATGCGAAATTTCCGCCCTTCTCGCCGCCGAGTTGCCAGAGCACGGCCTGATCGCCCGAGCGTTTGGCCTTGATGACGCCTTGATAGCGACAGCTCAAGTAGAAGACGTCGTTCGCGAGATCGATGGTCAGCGAGTTCGGGTGACAAAAGTCCATGTCTGCGTCCGCCGGCGGTTCCATGTGGTCGAACAGGTTCCACGACCAGACCACCTCGTTCTCGGGTGACAGCTCCTGAACGAGCGCCCCGATGATGCCGTCGGCGTTGGTGAGATTCCGAAAGACGACGTAGTTGCCGTTCTCCAGCTTGCCCGCGTAATGGGACATCGGCGCGGTCGCTGGATCCGCGGACGAGCCGCTCGGTGTCGACGGGGGTCCCTGCCACACCACGTTGCCCGCGAGGTCGATCTCCTTGGCCGGCTCCCCCGACGAAGGACCGAGCAGCACGTCGTGGTTCGCGAGCACGCGCAACGACACGTCACCGCGCACGTCGGGCGTCGTTCCGTTGACGAAGTACCAGACGGGTTGCCCCTGCATGTCGTACATCGCCATGATGCCGGGCTCCGTGCCGACGAAGCCGCGGCCGGCTTGCGGCATGACGTTGATCAACGTCCATCCGTTCTGAGCGCCGCTCGGGTCCGCCACCGTCTGGGTCGCGACCGGCAAGGCCGCCGGCAGCGCGCCCGTGGTGAACGTTCCCTCGGCATCGGCGCTGCCGGCTGAGTTGGCCGACACGGCTTTGATCGAATAGCTCGTTTGCGCGTGCATGCCGATCACCAGCACGCGATGCGCGCTGACCGACTCCGTCTGAACGATGTGGAACTGGTACCCGTCGACGCCGAACCGAACCTCGGAGCTTGCGGCCACGTCCGTCGTCCAGCTGACGAAGCACGAAAGCACGTTGTTCGGATTGGGCTCGACGAGAAGTCCCGACACGACGGGCGCCTTCGCCGCGTTCGGTGACGTCCCGGCGCTACCGGCCATCGGTGCGCCCGCTCCGCCGTTCGCGGTCGAGCCTCCGCTCTCGCTCGAGCCTCCGCTGGCGTTCATCGCGCTGCCGCCCACACCACCGGTCCCCGCGACGGTATTCGACGAGGCACCGCCCCCACGCTGCACTCCGCCTCCCGAGCCGCTCGTCGAAGCGCTCGAAGACGTCGTCCCGCAGCCCACGCCTCCGGATCCAGCCGCACCGACCGCGAGCGCGAACAGAACCGCTCTATCGCGCCTCACCTCGCGGCGATTCGAAAAGACAGGCATGAGAAAACTGTAAAGCGTCTCCGCGCTGGGTTGCCCCAAAATATCAGGCTGCCTGATTGGTCGGCCTTCCGGTACTAGTTCCATACCGAGAAATTCGGCGGCAAGTTAACCCGGGAGATTGCTCATGACGACCACGCGCCCCTTGCGCCTTGCCTGGCCCTTCGTATCGATCGTCTCGCTTGCTGCGTGTGGCGGAACGGAACCCAGCAGCGGCACCGGGACTGGTGGATCAGGTCAAGGCGTCGGCGGCGCGGGCGGGAGTGGCACCGGCGGTGTCGGCGCGACGAGCGGCGCTTCCGCGACTGGCGGCGCGTCCGGCAACGGTGGTGCGGCGGGCGCGGCGTCAGGAGCTGGCGGCGCGACTGCCGGTGCCATGGCAAAGGGCGGCAGTAGCGGATCGGGTCAGGCAGGCAGCGGGGCGGGTCGAAGCAACGGCGGCACGACGAGCGGCGGAGCGGGAGCGGGCGGCGCTGCGGGAACGGCCGGCGCTGCGGGCGGCACCGCTGGGACGGGCGGCGGCGAGCTCTCCGCGGGTTGCGGCACGCCGACGACGCTCAAGAGCGAGCGCACGAGCATCGACGTCGACGGCACGATGCGCGAGTACGTGCTGAAGCTTCCGGACGACTACGATCCGAGTAAGCCCTACAAGCTCATTTTCACGTGGCATTGGCGTGGCGGTGTCGCCGACGACGTCGTCAGCGGACAAATCATCGGCGGGCCCTATTACGGCCTCGAATCGCGCGCGAACGGCTCGGCCATTTTCGTTGCGCCGGAAGGTATCGACATGGGCTGGGCCAACACCGGCGGCCGTGACATCGCCTTCCTGCGGGCAATGCTCGACCGTTTCAATTCGAACCTCTGCATCGATCAGGGGCGGATCTTCTCTACCGGCTTCAGCTTCGGCGGCATGATGTCCGACGCCATCGGGTGCGAGATGGCGGACGTCTTCCGCGCCATCGCACCCATGTCAGGGGCCTTCTACAGCGGCTGCAAGGAGCCCAACATGAACCCCATCGCGCTCTGGCTGGCGCATGGCGACAACGACACCGTGGTCCCCCTCGCCAACGGCCAGGAAGCGCGCGACAAGTTCCTCGCCCGCAACGGCTGCGGCTCGACCACCACCCCGACGGATCCGAGCCCGTGCGTGTCGTACGAAGGCTGCATGGAGGGCTACCCGGTCGTCTACTGCGAGTTCTCGGGCGGCCACATGCCCGCGAGCTTCGGGCCGAACGCGATCTGGACGTTCTTCAATCAGTTCTAGGCGGCTGCTGACGGCGCTGCGCCGTCGTTCGCGTCGCTCATGGCACGCTGACGACCGCGATCGGCTCCGAGCCCGCCGTGAACGGCGAGCTCGACACCTCGCCGAGCGCACCCGAAGCAGTAATCTCGAACACGCGGACCCAATTCGTTTCGAGCGTGCTCGCCTGATTCGTGGTGAACAAGAATCGATTCGAGGCATCCACGGCGTTCACATGGGGATACTTGCTCGTCGAATACGGCGAGCCGGGGACTTCCCGCGGGACACCCGACGCGTCGATCGCGTAGGAGGAGAGCGTCCCGTCGCTCCAATTCCCGACGAAGAGGCGCGTTCCGTCGCGGTTCACGACCATGCTGAAAGGGTTTCCACCCGTCGTAGCGCGTGTCTCGCGTTCGAGCAGCACGCCCGTGTTCGTGTCGATGGCGTAGGTGCGGACGTAGCCGTCCTGATCGCTGACGTAGAGGTATTTGCCGCTCGGAGCGACGACGATCGCGACCGCGAGGAACGAGTCGAACGGTGAGCCAGCCAAGGGACTAAGAGCGCCGGAGCTCTGGTCGATCGCGAACCCCCGCAGATCTCCCTCGTAGGCGTATTGGGACGAGAGGTAGACGAAGCGGCCCGACGGGTGCACGACGATGCCGTTCGGGGAAAAGGGCGTCGGGAGCGAAGCGCCTCTCACTGTGGCGAGTCCGCTCTCCGGATCGAGCGTGTATGCGGAAACCGCTCCGACGGAATCCAAGCCGTAGTCGGCCGTGTAGAGGAACCTACCGCTTGGATGCACGCCGAGAGCCTCGACGTAGAACCCCGTTTCTTCCAAAGACGTATCGCCGACGAGCTTAACTTCCCCGCTCGCTCCGTCGAGCGAATAAGTCGTGACGCCCGGTGCGCCGACGTAGAGCTCCGCGTGCGTCGATGACGCCGCGAGCCCGCTTCCCCAGATGTCGCGAAACGGGGAGCCGGGCAGGGGAGCGAGCGAGCCGGAATCGGAATCGATGTCGAACCCCGAGAGATCGTTCGAGCCGTAGTTCAAAACGTACAGACGCGAAGAGAGCTCGGGCAGCGCCGTCTCGGGCGGAACCCCCTCGTGCTCCGGCCGCGACCCCTCGTGGCGCGCGGATTGCCCACCGCACGCGCTCGCGACCAGCAACGCCGCGGCGAATCTCGACGAGCGACCCCACATCTCTTCATTCTACACGGGAACGCCCCGGAGGTAGAAGCGCCGCTCAGCGACAGCACAGCGTGGGCAATTCAATCGCCCTGCCGCGCGGACCGGTCGCCGATTCCGCCTTAGATGCGCACGGTTGCCCGCGACCGGCCGCGATCGCGCCCGCGGCGCCGTTCGAGTGCGGCCGTGAGCCGCGG
>DATMCL010000398.1:0-13856 GCA_035558375.1 Polyangiaceae bacterium | reverse complement strand
ACGACGCGAACCCGCCGCACGACGCGAACCCGCCGCACGACGCGAACCCGCCGCGCGCGCGTCGAGGGCGCAATGCGGCGCCGCCTGTTGGTGCGCATGCGGGCGCGCCCGCGCGGCTTACGTTCGTGCCGCTAGCTGGCCGCAGGCGGCGGCGATGTCGGAGCCGCCGCTGTAACGCTTGTGGGTGAAGGTGCCCGTGGCGTGGAGGGTGTCGCGGAAGCGGCGCTCGGAGGGGTCGGGGCTGCGACGGAAAGGGTCGGAAGCGTCGTCGGCGATGCGGTTGTAAGGGATGACGCTGAGGCGTGGAATGCGGCCCGTGTCGCGTTGGAAACGCTGGGCGAGGGCCGAGAGGGCGCGGGCGTCGTCGTCGCTGTCGTTGACGCCGTCGAGAAGCGTTACCGCCCAGAGTGGGGAGAGGCCGGTCGCGCGGGCGTGCTCGACGGCGGCGGCGTACACCTCTTCGAGAGGGTGGGCGGCGTCGATGGGCATGAGCGAGCGGCGGCGCGCCGTGAGGGCGGTGCCGATCGACCAGCCGAGACGGACGCGCGGCGCTTCGAGGGCGAGTCTTCGGATGCCGCCGGGGAGGCCCGAGGTGCAGACGGTGATCTTGCGGGCATCGATGGCGCAGGCGCTCGGGTCGGTGAGGACGCGCAGAGCGCCGAGGACGTTTTCGAGGTTGGCGAGCGGCTCGCCCATGCCTTGAAAGACGATGCCGTGAACGCGTTCGCTCCGCTCGCGCGCGAGCGTACGGCGCACGATGCGCACTTGCTCGACGATCTCCCAAGTCTCGAGGTTGCGCCCGAGGCCGAGGCGGCCGGTCGCGCAGAACGCGCAGGCCAGCGCGCAGCCGACCTGAGAGCTCACGCAAACGCTGAAGCGACCGGGGCGCTCGAGCGGGATGCGCACGGTCTCGATCATTTTGCCGTCGCGCGTTCGGAGCGCGAGCTTGACGAACGGATCGAGCGCGCTCGCCTCGCGGCTCGCGACCTCGAGCGTCGGCACGTGGCCGCGCGCGACGACCGCTTCGCGCGCGACGCGGCGCACCACGGAGCTCGGCTCGCTTACGTCACCGTCGCGGTGCACCGTCGAAACGATGCGCCGCGCGTCCTCCACGCTGATGGCGGGGACGAGTGACGATAGCTCTTCCGGCGTGACGCCTTGGAGCGCGATGGCCGGCTCTGGCACGCGGAGTCGATAGCACGCCCGCGCCCGGCTCGGCCGGACGCGGGGTCTCCCGGGGGCGGCCGTCGCCACCCCGCGCGGTTGTGGTCAGAGGTGCGCAACCTTCCGCGCCCGGGAAATGAGCGTGATCTCGAGGCTGGTAGTGCGGCGGGAGGCGCGACTACACTCGGACGTCGTGGCCTACGAAGACTGGGACGACCACTACCGTAGTGCGAGGACGAGGACGGGCATGCACGGATCCACGGTCTTTCTGATTGCGTTCTTCACGGCGATCGCGACGGCGGCGGGCACCGTCTACACGATCGAGCGCTTCGACGTGTTTCACAAGCAAGTGGCGGCAGCCGCCCCGGAAGCCATCGTTCCCGACCTGCGCGGTTTCACCGAGGCCGACGCGCGAGCGAACGCGCAGGCGTCGCACATCACGCTGATGGTCGCCTCGCACGAGGCAGCCACGGACGTGAAGCCCGGCAGCGTCGTGCGGCAATCGATCCCCGCGGGCCAGCACGTGCCGCAAAATCATCCCGTCAGCATCGTGCTCGCGGACGAGCTGCCGAAGGTGCCGAGCGTCACGGGCATGTCCGTCGTCGACGCCACCAAGCGTCTCGAGGAGAAGGGCTTCAAGCTGCAAGCGGCGGCTCCGCCCGTCGCACACGCCACGGTGCCCGAAGGTCAGATCGTCAGCCAGAACCCGGCCGCGGATGCGCCCTCCGAGAAGGGCAAAGTCGTGACCGTTCAGGTGTCCGCCGGTGCGGCCGAGGTGGCCGTGCCGAAGGTCATGGGCCTCTCGATCAACAACGCGAAGGCGGCGCTCGAGAAGGTGGGTCTCGTCGCCGAGGTCCGCTGGGTCTCGCTCGCGGAGACCCCGACCTTCATCGTCTTGAACCAGAAGCCGAAGCCGACGGAGAAGCTCAAGCCGGGCTCCAAGGTCGAGATCACCGCGAATCAGTAACGATTCCGGATCCACGCCCGCCCCGATCCGCTCCCGAAGCCGAGTCGGCATTCGCTCCAAATCTACCGACGAACTGCGTTTTGCTGCGACTCGCTGCGTCAGCGAGAGCAATTTTTTTTGGTGTGAGGGGACGAGCCGGGCTCATCGAAGAGCCGCTCCTTGGGCCGCCGCGCGAGGAGCCGTGCTAGACTCATGAGTCCCGGCGACCTCGCGTGTGAGGGCGGCCGGCGTTAGCCCGGACGAGGATCATGGCGGCACGAAACCCCTTCGCGAGCTCCATCCCCGACATCTACGACGCGTACGCTCCGTACTCGTATCAGAGGAAGACGCTCTCGACTGGGTACCACGTCGTTCGCAACCTCCTCATCGTCGGTGCGCTGTGTGGTGGGTTCGTCGCGCTCTATCGCAACGACGTGTTGCGCGATCTGTCGCGTCGCGTCGGGATGGAGCCGCGCTACCTCGCAGCCGAGCAGTTCTTGGTCGGCACTCCCGGTTGGGGGACGCCGCGCTCGATGGAGCCCGTGCTCGCGCAGGACGGCTCGGCGACGGCGGCAGCACCCCTGACCACTCCGCTCCCCGAGCCGGCCGTAGCCGCCACGCCGCCCACCGAAGCGCCGGCTGCCGCTGCCGCTCCAATCCCTCCGCCTACGACGGAACCCGCTTCCGCAACGACCGTCGCCGCCGCGCCAACGCCCGTCGCCGCCCCGCCGACGCCCGTCGCCGTTGCCCCGACGCCCGTCGCGCCCGCGCCCGCGCCTGCGCCCGCACCGGTCGCCGCTGCGCCGATCGATCCGCTCGCGCCCGTGAAGTTCGAGTCGCTGCCGCTCGTCGGTCAGCAAGCTCCGCGTGCCGTGTCGTTCAACGATCTCCCGTCGGCGCACGCTGCCGCGGCACCCGCTCGCGCTCCGGCGCCGGCCCCCGTCGCTCACGCGGCGCCAGCACGCCCCGCGCCCGCCCCCGCGACGCGAGGGAACGGCAAGGCCATCAAGGTTTCCCTCGACGAAACGCCTGCTGCTCACGCGGCGACCGCGCGCTCGATTCCGGCTCCGTCGCGCGCCGCACCACCCCCCGAACCGAAACCCGAGCCGAAGCCCGTCGCGGCAAAACCCGCTCCGCCGCCCGGTCCCAAGGCGACGGAAGCGCGCTCGAGCGACAACCCGCTCCTCGCCGCCGTGCGCGGCGCCGTGCGCACTCGGCCGCCGAAGGACGCCGTCCCCGCCGCGAAGTGAGGGCCCGCGGCCCCGCGAGCTCGATCGAATGCGCGTCGCGGGGAAGATTGCTCGGGCGAGTTTGCGTAAGGTCGAAGCGTGACGCGCGCCGTGGCTCCGTGGGAACGGCTGCTCTTTCTGGCGCTCGGCGTTGGCCTCGCGGGGGCCTGCGGCGGAAGCTCTCACGACGGTGACGGTGACGGCCGCGGTTCCGGCGCGCGCGGGGGATTCTCGGCAGCGGCGGGAACGAGCGGAAACGCGGGTCACGCGGCGGCGGGCTCGGCCGGAGCGGCGAGCGGAGCCGGCGGTGCGGGCAGCGGTGGAACCACGGCCGGCGGCGCGGGCACCGGCGGAACGAGCGGCGGCGGTTCGGGCATGGGCGGCTCACGGGCAGGTACCGGCGGCTCGCACGGCGGCGCCGGCGGCTCGACCAGCGGCGCCGGCGGCTCGACCAGCGGCGCCGCGGGCGCGAGTGCCGGAGCTCCGGATGAAGCCACCGCTGAATACCGCGCCTGCGCCGCGTACGTGAAGGCGCGTTGCCAGCGCCTTTCCGAGTGCGGCGAGAGCTACGACTGCACGACGTACGAGCTCGATCTCTGCCCCGACTACGTCTTCGGTCCGGGCTCGAACAACACGACCGAGCTGATTTCCGGCTGCGCCGACGATTGGAAGGACGCGCCCTGCAGCGTGCTTCAGACCTTCACGGCGGTCTGCAACTACGCGCCCGGGCAATTCGAGAACGGCGAACCCTGCATCTACTCCTCGCAGTGTCAGTCGGGCGTGTGCAGCGGGTCCGAAACGCTCTGCGGCTCCTGCGTGCCGGTGATCGCAGCCGGCGCCCCGTGCGCGGGCGTCACCGGCGAGTGCGACTACGGCACGACGTGCGACGGCGCCGTTTGTGCGCCACGCCGCCCCGTCGTCATCAACGCGGGGGACGACTGTGAGCTCAACTACATCAACTGCGAGACCGGCACGGTGTGTCGCGTCGACGACGCCGGCAACCCGAAGTGCCTCCCTTCGGTCCCCCCCGGCGGCGCCTGTGCGAGCAGCTACGACTGCGTCTCCTACAATTACTGCGACGGTACGACCCAGGTTTGCACGCCGAGTCCGAGCGCGGGCATGCCGTGCGCCGGTCAGGGCATCGGCGCCTGCGACGCGGCGAGTTTGTGCGACACGCGCACGATGCCGCTGATGTGCGTCCCGCTCGCCGGGCGCGGGGAGAGCTGCTTCGATCGGCCGAACCTCACCGACCCTCACGGGAACTGCGACGACGGTCTCTTCTGCGTGTGCGACGCCGGCGAGGATTGCAACGACGGCGTCTGCATGCAGCGGGTCGGCGAAGGCGAAGCCTGCGACGAAGCGGCGACCGCTTGCATCGCCGGCACCGAATGCCGCTCGGGAAAATGCGAGGTTTCGGGCTTGCAGGGCGTGTACGCCGAGCTCTGCCGGCGCTGAGCCGCGCTCGCTCGCGGTGCCAGCCCAAGAGGTCTCCGGCGCTTGCCGGATGCAAGCGCCCGCCACGAGCGTCTCGTTTCAGCGCTCGCTGTGCAGCCCGACGAGGTTGCCTTCCGTGTCCTTCAGGATCGCGATGAACCCCGGCTCACCGATGTCCGTCTTCGGCATCATCACGCTGCCGCCCGCGTCCTTCACGCGGCCGAGGCAAGCGTCGAGCTTTCCGGTCGCGCTCAGGTAGACGAGCGAGCCGCCGGCGCCGGGCGCGCGCTTCGGATCCTGCACGAGGCTTCCGCCGACGCCGTCACGTCCGCCCTCGCGCGTGAAGACGGCGCACGGGACGCGCGCGTAGTCGCTCGGCTTTAGCGTGATGCCGAGCGTGAGCTCGTAGAAGCGCTTGGCGCGCTCGAGATCGGAAACGCAGATTTCGAACCAGTCGATAGTGTGTTGCATGAGGTCCTCCTGGCTTCGGGGGCGCCGTACCGGTGCCCGACGAGCGAGAGGGAACCTATCGGAGGCTGATGACAGGAGTATGTCAGGATTGTCCGGGCGCGCTTTTTCGGCCCCCAGCGCACCCGAACGGCTCAGGGCGGCGGGATTTTCGAGGCCGTGATGATCGTGCCGCTGCTGTGGCACGCGCAGTTGGTGACGCTCGTCTGGTAGACGGGCGTGTTCGCCGGAGCCCCCGAGTAGCAGCGGTTCATTTCGGTCGAGGTGCAGTAATAGATCCACTTCGGGTCCGTGGTGCGGACCATCGCGAGGTGGCCGACGACGGAGGTACCCGAGTAGAGCTCCTTTACCACCATGCTCGTCGGATCGGTCATCGAGCCGCTGTGACCCGCGGCTTGCGACGTCCGAAGCGCCTTGTTGTACCAAATCTGTACGAGACCATGCGGCGAGATCTCTTCGGGTGGCGGCTCGGTCGGTGCCGTCATGCTCGATGCCCAAGTCGCGCTCTTGTAGTCGCCGGCGTCGAGGAAAGCCTTGATGCCCTCAGCCGTGGTGTCGGCCGGGAAGTCCTTCGTTGCCGCCGTGCCGGCTGCGCCGCCCGTTGCACCCGCGCCGGCACCGCCCGTTGCTCCCCCGCTGCCGCCGCCGCTCGTACCGCCGGTCGTTCCCGCGCTGCCGCCGCCGCCCGTGCCGGCTGCAGTCGTGCCGGACGTGCCACCGGCGCCACCCGTCTCGTTGGACGGGGCGTCGTCGGAGCTGCAAGCCGAGAGGGTGACGAGGGCGAAAGCGAGAGGGAGAAGTCGGGACATACTGAAGGGGGGTTTTAGAGCGAGATCGTCAGCCCGTCGAGCGATACGCTTTTGCCGGCCGCCGCGCGGGCCCGGGCCAGATAGGCAGGCCGCGGCAGGTCGTACACGCCCATCGACACGAGGTGCGGCGTCGTGAACTGCACGTCGAAGAGCTCGATGCCCGCCCCGAAGAGCGTGCGGACGGCCGCTACCAGCGCAACCTTCGACGCATTCGTCTCGCGATGGAACATGCTCTCCGCCGCGAACAGCGCGCCGCGCTGCACGCCGTAGAGCCCGCCCACGAGCCGCGCACCAAGCCACACCTCGACGCTGCGCGCATGGCCGAGCTCGTGCAGGCGGAGGTACGCGTCCACCATCTCGGGCAAGATCCACGTGCCGCCCTCCCGCTCGCGCCCACACTCGAGCATCACGTCCTCGAAGGCGCGATTGAACGTCACGGTGAAGCGAGTCTTCTTGAGCTCGCGCGCGAGGCTCTTCGAGACGTGGAGCGAGCTCGGATCCACGACGGCGCGCGGGTCGGGGCTCCACCACATCGGCGGCAGCCCTTCGGCGTACCAGGGGAAGATGCCGTTCTCGTACGCGTAGAGCAGCCGCTCGGGCGTCAGATCGCCGCCCACGGCGACCAAGCCTTCGGCGTCGCTCTCCTCCGGATCGGGAAAGGCGAGCGGTGCACCCGGCGGAAGCAGGACTGGGCGGGGACGGCGTGCCATCTCAGCACGCGCGGTGGCCTGCCGCCGGGAAGATCTTGCCGGGATTGAGTAGTCCTTGCGGATCGAAGACGGCCTTCAGCCGCTCCTGCAGCAGGATGAGCTCGCTCGACTGCTCGAGCGCGAGGTACGGAGCCTTGAGCACGCCGATCCCGTGCTCGCCGCTCAGCGTGCCGCCGAGGCGCACGACCTCGCGAAACAGCGCCTCGATCGCGCGGCTGACGGCGGGCACCTCGTCGTCCTCGTCCCACAGGAAATTGACGTGCAGGTTGCCGTCGCCGGCGTGGCCGTACGTGAGGTGGCGCACGTGCTCGCGCTCGCCCACCTCCGCTACGTGCTCGAGCAGCGCGCCGATGGCGTGACGGGGCACCACGACGTCCTCGCTGAGCTTCTTCTTCGTGAGCTTGCGGACGGCGCGGCTCATGTCGCGGCGCGCTGACCAGAGGCGCGCGCGCTGCGCGGCGTCCTGCGCGACGAGCACCTCGAACGCGCCGGCGTTGGTCGCGGCTTCGCCGAAGCGCTCCGCGTCGCTTTCACAGGCGGACTCGTGGCCGTCGAACTCAACGAGCAGCATCGCCCCCGCGCGGGCATCGATGGGATTGCCGGCGCGGCGCATCGCCTCGAGCGTGGGCGCGTCGAGGAGCTCGATGCAGCGCGGCGTCACGCCTGCCGCGACGGCCGACTCGACTGCGGCGCCCGCGGCGCGCACGTCGCTGAACAGCACCATGATCGTGAGGACGTGCGCCGGCTTCGGCATGAGCTGCAGCGTGATGTCGCCGAACACCGCGAGCGTGCCTTCGCTGCCGACGAGGAGACTCGTCACGTCGTAGCCGGTGACGCCCTTCGTCGTGCGACGGCCGGTCCGGAGGCGCTCGCCCCCGATCAGGAACGCTTCGACGCCGAGCACCCAGTCGCGCGTGACGCCGTACTTGAGTGCGCGGGGGCCGCCGGCGTTCTCCGCCACGTTGCCGCCGAGGCAGCAATCGGCGAGCGAGTTCGGATCGGGAGGATAAAACCAGCCCTCGGCCTCGACTGCCGCGTGCAGCTCGCCGAGCACGACCCCCGGCTCGACCACCGCGACGCCGTCACGCCGGTCGATCTCCTTGATGCCCTTCATGCCGAAGGTCGAGAGCACGATGCCGCCCGCTACCGGCACCGCGCCGCCCGTCCGTCCCGTCCCCGCCGCGCGGGGCGTGATGGGAACCCCGGCTTCACGCGCGACCCGCAGCGCCGCGAGGATATCCTCGGCCGTCTCGGCGAGCACGACGGCATCGGGGGGTACCCCCTCGGCCTCGGATTCGTCGTTGGCGAACGCTAGACAGGCCTCCTCCCCCGTGACGACCTTCGACGGACCGAGCGCCTGATCGAGCAATCGCCGCGCCTTTTCGCGCGCGGTGGAGGTAGGGCGAGGCACGTCGGGACGACCGAGCAGCACGCGCTTAGGGTAGCGCGTTCGTTCGGGGTCGGGGTCGCCGAGCGCGACACGAATGTCGTGCTCGGCTCGCATTGGCACGCACTGACAACGAGCGAGTCGTCACTTTATTCAGGCGAGTCTGCGAGATTTCCGGCAGATGTGCCCCTGCGGCACACCCCTTGCTGGATAGCGGCGGCTGGCCCGTGGTGGGCGGCGGACTTTTCGGAGGTGCGGCCGAATGGCGAAGCATTTAACTTGGTTTGGGGTGTTGGCGCTGGGGTTCGCGGTCGTCGGCTGCTCGGCGAGCGCCGGGGACGATGACGACTCGGGTCCGGCAAACGACAGCGCGAAAAAGGGTTCGGGCAGCGGGGGCTCGAGCTCGAACGTTAACGCGCCCTCAGGCAAGGCGGGTGGCGCCGCGTATCCGGGCACGAGCGCAGGCGGCAGCGGCGGCAGCGGCGCTGTTTCCGGCACGTCGAACGCTTCGGCCGGAGACGGCTCCGTAGCGACGCCGGAGCCCGTGCCCGGCGACCAATACGAGCCGGTCGGCACGAATCCCTTCACGCTCACCGGTGTCGACCCGCTCTCGACCTTCGCCGTCGATGCGGACACGGCGAGCTACGACATCTTCCGGCGCGACGTGACCGGCGGCGTGCTGCCGGATCCCGCGAGCGTGCGGCTCGAGGAATACGTCAACGCCTTCGCCTATCACTACCCGGCCCCGGCCGAGGATGCGGAGGATCCGTTCGCGATTCACCTCGCCGCGTCGCCGAGCCTCTACGACACGGGGACGCTGCTGCTCCGCGTCGGCATCCAGGGCAAGCAGGCCCCCGCCGAGCGAGGTCCGGCGAACCTCGTCTTCCTGGTGGACGTCTCCGGCAGCATGTCGGACGCGAACAAGCTCCCGCTGGTCAAAGTCGTGCTGGGCGATTCACTCGACATTCTCCGTCCGGACGACAAGATCGCCATCGTTACGTACGCGGGCTTTACGACGGTGGCGCTCAGCCCGACGCCGGTCTCCGAAAGGGCGAAGATCGAGAGCGTGATCGACGGTCTCAATGCGGGGGGCAGCACCGCGGGCGGCGCGGGAATCGAGCTCGCCTACGATCAGGCGAGAGCCGGCTTCGTCGAGGGCGGCATCAATCACGTCGTGATGTGCACCGACGGCGACTTCAACGTCGGCATCTCGGACACCAACGCTCTGCTCGACCTGATCAAGAGCGAGCGGACCTCGGGCGTCACGCTCACGACGCTCGGCTTCGGCTCCGGCAACCTGAACGACGAGATGATGGAGAAGGTGAGCAACGCCGGCAACGGCATGTACTCGGTCATCTCGAGCGAGGATCAGGCCATTGCCTACGCCAACGAGCGCATGCTCTCGACCATGCTGCACATCGCGAAGGACATGAAGATCCAGGTCGAGTTCAACGCGAAAGAGGTGCTCGCCTATCGGCTCCTCGGCTACGAGGATCGCGCCATCGCCGACCAGGACTTCCGCAACGACGCCGTCGACGCGGGCGAGATCGGTGTCGGGCATCGCGTGACCGCGCTCTACGAGGTCGTGCCCGTCGACGGGGCGGTGCCGAGCCCGGACGGTGCGCCGGCGCTCGTCGACGGCAGCGAGTACGACGGCCCGGTCGAGGTGAATGCGAAGGACCTCGTGCTCGTGAAGGTCCGCTATAAGCAACCCGGCGCGAGCGAAAGCGATGCCGCGAAGGAGGTCGCGTCCTCACTCCCGGCGAGCGCCGCGGCGGCCTCGTACGAGGAGCTCGACGCCGACTTCCGCTGGGCCGTCGCGATCGCCACGTTCGCCGAGATCCTGAAGCAGAGCCCGTACGCAAAGCCCGCAGAGCTCGATACGATCGAGACCATCGTGCAGTCGGATCCGGAGGTGACGAGCGGTCCGCGCGGCGAGTTCGCGACGCTCTTCACGCGTGCTCGCGAGCTCCTCGTCGCGGAGCCCCCGCGCCGGTAGCGCCGTCTATTCCGGGGTCCAGGTGGGGTTGCCCGTCAAAAGCCCCTGCACGATGCCGATGCGGTAGGCCAAGAACAGCCCGAACGCGAGGTTCAGCGCGCCGGTCATGCGGGCCATGAAGCGCTCCGCCGACTCGAAGCGCAGCGTCGCGAGCTTGAGCGGAACCGCCATCGTCGCGGTGATGAGCATCATGCCGAGCACCGTGCCGCAGCCGAACACGCCGAGGTAGAGCGGCGCCCAGCGCGCCTCGCCGATGCTCGTGAGCACCAGCAGCGCGACTGCCGCCGAGCCCGCCAGGCCGTGCACGCCCCCCACGACCAGGGAGCGCCCGCCGCGCCGCAGCGTCGCCGCCAGTGTCCGCGAGCCGGAGCCGGAGTCGTCGATCACGTGTGCGTGCGCGCTTTGGTGGTGCGCGCTCGCTCCGCTCGTCAGGTTCAGCGCGCCGAGCAGGATGAGCATGACGGCGACCGACATCTCCATCGACAGCCCGAGCCACGGCGACACGGCGAGCCCGAATACGGCGATGGCCCCGCCCACGAGCACGAGCGTGAGCGTATGGCCGAGCCCCCAGAACGCACCGAGCGCGATCGCTGCACGCGACGAGCGCTCGCGGCTCACGAGCGCGCTCATGGCCATCACGTGGTCCGCGTCGGTCGCGTGGCGCAAGCCGAGCATGAAGCCGAGGGCGAGAACCGCGAGGAGCGTCACGAGCGTTCGGTAGCACGTTTTTCGTTTCTGGTGCCACGAGCCCGCCCCGAGCACAAAAAAACGAAGCCCGCGCGCCGTGAAACGCGCGGGCTCGGGCCGTGCGCCTCACAGGGTGTGAAGCTGGTGATCCTTGGTTTCGCGGATGAAAATCATGCCGACGATGCCGGTGATCCCGGCGATGATCACCGGGTACCAGAGACCCGCGTAGATGTTGCCGGTCGCGGCCACGACGGCAGCGGTGGTGAGCGGAAGCATGCCGCCGAACCAGCCGTTGCCGATGTGATACGGGAGCGACATCGACGTGTAGCGAATACGCGTCGGGAAGAGCTCCACCAGGAATGCGGCGATCGGGCCGTACACCATGGTGACGAACACCACCTGGATCAGCACCAGGAGCACGAGCATGAACGAGTTCACCTGCTCGGGGTTCGCCTTCTCGGGATAGCCGAGCGTCTTGAGCTCGGCGGCGAACGCCTTCTCGTCGAAGCCGTTGAAGGCCTTGTCGTTGATCTTGGTGGTCGGCTCCTGACCCGGCAGCGCCGGGAGGGTCTCGAACGACAGGCTCCGCTTCGCGAAGAAGTCCTGCACCTTGTCGCAGGTGCTGTAGACCGTCTTCGGGTTCGGGAAGAGGTGGACCTGGCAATCGTTCGCCGTGATCTGGATCGCGGTCTTGTCCGAGAACTCCTCGAGCGCGGGGTTCGCGAAGTGCGTCATCGCCTTGAAGATCGGGAAGTAGGTGAGCGCACCGAGGAGGCAGCCCGCCATCATGATCTTCTTTCTGCCGATGCGATCCGAGAGCCAGCCGAAGAACACGAACAGGCCGGTTCCGAGCAGGAGCGCGACCGTCATGACCTTGTACGCCGTCGTCCAGTCGACCTTGAGCGTGCCCGTGAGGAAGAACAGCGCGTAGAACTGGCCGGTGTACCAGACGACGCCCTGACCCGCGGTCGCGCCGAAGAGGGAGAGGAGCACGATCTTCAAGTTCGCCCAGTTGCCGAAGCTCTCGGCGAGCGGTGCCTTGCTCGTCTTGCCCTCCGCTTTCATCTTCGCGAAGAGCGGTGACTCGTTGAGCTTCAACCGGATGTAGACGGAGACGCCGAGGAGGGCCAGCGAGACGAGGAACGGCACGCGCCAGCCCCAGGTCTTGAACGACGCCTCGTCGAACAGGCTCCGGCAGATGCCGATGACGATCAGCGAGAGGAAGAAGCCGAGCGTGGCGGTGGTTTGAATCCAGCTCGTGTGAAGTCCGCGCTTTTCGTGCGGGGCGTGCTCGGCCACGTACGTCGCGGCGCCGCCGTACTCGCCGCCGAGCGCGAGGCCCTGCGCGAGCCGCAGGAACACGAGGATCAGCGGGGACAGCATGCCGATGCTGTCGTAGGTGGGCAGGAGGCCGACGATGGCCGTCGAAAGGCCCATGACGAGGATCGTCACGAGGAAGGTGTACTTACGCCCGACGATGTCGCCGATGCGGCCGAACACCAGGGCGCCGAAGGGACGCACCAAGAAGCCGGCGGCGTAGGTCGCGAAGCTCGCGAGGAGCGCTGCCGTCGCGTTGCCCTTCGGGAAGAATAGGGCGGCGAAAAACGGCGCCAGCGTCGCGTAGAGGTAGAAGTCGTACCACTCGAATACGGTGCCGAGCGACGACGCGAAGATGACGCGCTGCTTGTCCTTCGAATCGTCCTGGGCGGCTTCGCCGATGGCAGCCATGTTGACCATGTCGCTTCGTCTTTCTTTGCGGCGCAGGAGCACGCGGCCCGCTGGCTCTCAGTCGCATGAGAAGGCGGTTAGAAGCCCACTCTTGTTCGCGATCGGTCGGGACCCTATGTCGTTTCTTCGCCGCTTAGCAAGAGAGAGATCTTACGGACATACTGCGCAAAAGAGCGCGCATTCGTTCACAAATGAGAGAACGAGCGCGCGCGCAAATACCTACGGCGAACTCGAGGTGACGCCGACATCGGCGCGAAATGCTGCGCCCCGAGTTGCAGGAATGCCTCGAAGCGGGAATTGGACGCTGGTGCGGTGCTTGGGCGTCTCCCCGCGTACGACGCTCCCGGTCCACGATCGTCCGCTCCCTCGGCATCGTTCGGCGCGCGGTGTCAAGCCGGCGAAGGTCGTCCCTGTCTTTTGTTTGCTCATTTGTGCCGCGGGAGGAATTTTACCCGCGGGGAGCGGCAAACGGGTCGCTTCTCCGTCCTTGGCATGTCATTCGAATAAGTGATCCGCTCTCGCGTCGTGAGACGGGCGCACGCATGACCGTCGAGCTGCTCATCCAAGCCATCGTCCGCCAGACGACGATCCTGATTGCGCAGCTCGCAACGGCCGGTGGGACGCGCGCGCCGCTCGCTTCGGTGGCCCACCAGGTCTTCCTCGATTTGGTGCGCGAGCTCGAGCGCCAGGGGGTGAGCCGCAAGGTGAGCGCCGATATGTTCGGCCTCGGCCTCCGGACCTACCAGCGCAAGATCCAGCGCTTCACGGAGAGCGCGACGGACAAGGGGCGCTCGTTGTGGGTCGCCGTGCTCGACCACATCGGGGCGCGCGAGTCGGTCACCCGTGCCGATCTTCTCGTGTATTTCGCGGGCGACGACGACAGTCAGGTCCGAGCCGTGCTCCACGACCTCTGCGAGAGTGGCCTCGTCACGATCTCGGGCACCGGGAGCGGGATCACGTATCGGGTGACGCCCGAAGAGGAGCTGGCGCGCCTGCGGCAGACTCAGAAGAACGAGGGCCTCGACGAGCTCCTGTGGGCACTCGTCTATCGCGAGGGGCCGCTGTCCTTCGCCGAGCTGTCGCGGCAGCCCATCGACGCGCAGGAGCTCCGCGCGGCGCTCGGACGGCTCGTGGACGCGGGGCGCATCGTGCTCGGTAGCGACGGCATCTACAGCGCCAAGACACTCGTGGTTCCCCTCGGGTCGGCCGTCGGCTGGGAGGCGGCGGTGTTCGACCACTTCAAGGCGCTCGTGAACACCGTGACGGGGCGCTTCGGCATCGATCGCTCGAGCGCG
>DATMCL010000397.1:0-10447 GCA_035558375.1 Polyangiaceae bacterium | reverse complement strand
CCGCACGTCACGAGCGGTAGCCGGCGTTCACGTCGACGTAGCCGTGCCCGAGGTCGCTCGTGACGTAGGTGAAACGCCCCGGCCCGCGCCCGAGCCGGAGCTCGACCGCGTAGGTTTCGGCCGCCATCCGCTTTTGCGCTTCGGCCTCGAGCTCGGCGCCGAGCGTCACGCCGGCGCGCACGATCTCGACGCCGGCAATGCTCACGCCCGCCTCGCGCGGGTCGAACGCCACGCCGGCGCGGCCCGCTGCCGCGAGGAGCCGGCCCCAGTTCGCGTCGTTGCCGAAGAGCGCCGTCTTCACGAGCAGCGAGGTCGCCACGGTGCGCGCCACGGTGCGCGCGTCCGCCTCCGTCGCGAGACCGCTCACGGTGATGTCGACGAAGTGCTTCGCGCCCTCGCCGTCCTTGACCATCGAGCGCGAAAGCTCGCGGCAAACCTGCTCGATCGCCGCACCGAGCGCCGCGGGCGGGGGCGTCACGCCGGAAGCCCCCGACGCGAGCGCGAGGACGAGGTCGTTCGTGCTCGTATCGCCGTCGACGGTGACGGCGTTGAAGGTGCGGTCGGTTGCCGTGCCGAGCAGCGCCTGGAGCTCGGGCTGCCCCACCTGCGCGTCGGTGAACAGGAAGACGAGCATCGTCGCCTGGGGAGGCCCCACGTCGGGATGGATCATGCCGGCACCCTTGCCGATGCCGAGCACGCGCACGGGGCCGCCCGGCGCGTCGACCGTCGCTTCAGCCACCTTGGGCCAGCGATCGGTCGTGCAGATCGCGAGCGCGAAGTCGTCGATGCCGGTCGGCGAGAGCGCGCCCACGAGGTCCCGAGCACGTGCCGCGATCTTCTCGCCGGGGAGCACGACGCCGATCACGCCGGTCGACGCTGGCACCACGAGCTCTTCCGCGACCCCGAGCTCGGAGGCGACGGCCCCCGTGGCTCGGCGCGCTGCCGCGAGCCCGAGCTCACCCGTGCAGGCGTTGGCGCAGCCGCTGTTGACGAGCACGGCGCGAAGCGAGCCGCCGCGCAGCCGCTCCGAAGCGATGAGGATCGGGGCAGCCTTCACCAGGTTGCGCGTGACGACGCCAGCCGCCGTCACGGCGCCGTCGGCCACGGCGAGCGCCGTGTCGATGCGGCCATCCTTGCGGATGCCGGACGAGACCGCGGCGAACCGAAAGCCCTGAATCGGTAGCACCATGAGTCTTCTCGGAGCCGTTGGTCAGGATTGAACTGACGACCTGTGCTTTACGAAAGCACTGCTCTACCACTGAGCTACAACGGCGGCGCGAACGGCGCGGAGAATACGCGCGAAGCTGCCTGCGTCAAGGGCATGCGCGAAGCGCGCGACGAGAAAGCCACCGGCCGAAACCGGAGCGGGCCGCTCGGAACCGGGGTCGCCGGTTCCGAGCCGGGCCGAGGGGCCGCTTACTTGATGTCGAGCAGGCAGTTCGACTTGCAGGACGACTTGCCGTTCATGTCGCCCTGGTCGCACTGCTCGCCGTTGGCCGCGTCGATGTTCTTGTCGCCGCAGTAGTGCGCCCGCTTGCAGCCAACGGTGCACGGGATGGTGCCGTCGCTCGGCGGCGTGCCGATGTAGTTCACGCCGTTGGCCGCCACGCCGTTGTCGCACTCCTCGCCGCCGTCGGCTTGCGGGATGGCGTCACCGCACCAGCCGCCGTAGTGGCAGTCGGCCGTGCAGCCGCCGTAGGCGCCGGTGTTCATCGCCGTGCCGAGATCGCACTCCTCCGTCGCCGTCGCGACGCCGTCGCCGCACGTCGGCTTGCAGTTGGAGAGCGAGGTGGAGAAGCTCGAGAGCGTGAGCTGGTAGTTCGCGTCACGCGGGTGGCGGTCGGCGTGGAACACGGCAATCTCGTAGATCTTGCCGGTCTCGAGACCGTCACCGATGGCCGCGGTGCCCCGAAGCTGCTGATGGGGCGCACCGAGGTCGAGCTTCAGCTTGCCGTTGACGTACACCCACACGTCGTCGTCGCCGAAGAACTCTAGTGTGGAGGGCGTCCCGGAGTACCGGAAGAGGTACCGCGCGACGCTCGTGTAATAGAAGTCGTGCTTCACGCCCGTAAGGGGCGTGCCGGTGCCGTCGGACTTCGGCACGATGCTGCCGTCCGTGCCGCTCATCGGGCAGTTGTCCCAGGCCGCCGTCGGGTCCCACTGACCCTTGATGTCCGTCGCGCCCGAGCCCGTGGCGCACTTGGCCTCCGACGTACCGAGGTGCCAGTACGGCCAGAGGTTACAGTACTTCGTGCCGGCGCCCGAGCCCGTGCTCGTCGCGTCGAACGGGAAGAAGCCGCTCTGGAGCGGTCGCGCACCGGGCGTCAGGCAGTTCGCGTGGATGTCGTCCTGAACGGTGGTGCCCGCCGAGCCGGCCGGCGCACCCATCACGCTGCTCGAAAACTGGAAGCCCGTGCCGCTCTGCGCGAGCTCGAGCTTTCCGTGCAGGCCGTCACCGGCGTACCACTTCTTGATGTCGCTGATCGCCTTGATCATCGTGTCGATGTGAGGACGGTTGCTGCCGTCGGTCCTCGAGCACGTGGTCCCACCCGTGACGACGCCCGTATCGTCATGGTCGGTGAAGATGCAGCGGCACATCGTGGTCTTGCCGGCCGCGGGCGTGCCGTCCTTGTCGAGCGTGTCGCTGGCTAGCCCGAGGCAGGCACCGGCGTGGTCGTCGGCAGGGCAGGCGCTGCCCGCCGCGAACGCGGGCGGCGCGGTGCCGCTCGCGTCGGGGACGCACGTGACGCTGTTCTTGCCGAGGTAGAAGAAGTCCGGGTTCGTGGTCGGGTCGAAGTCCCGGAAGATCATCGGGAGCACGAGGCACTGCGTGCCGGGCGCGCTCGGGCAATCCTGCGTGTCCGGCGTGTCGAGCACCTGGCAGGTGAAGCCCTGCTCCGCCTTGCACTCCGCCGAGCAGCCGTCGTTGCCGAGCTGGTTGCCGTCGTCGCATTCCTCGCCCGAGCTCGTGTCGATGTTTCCGTCGCCGCAGTGGGTTTCGCACGCGCCCGTCACGCCGTTAGCGTCGCGGCACTTCGGCTCCGCCGTGCAGGTCTTCGAGCAGCCCGTGCCGTCGCCGTAGAAGAGACCGTTGTCCTCGCCCTTGTCGCAGGTCTCGCCGGTCTCCACCATGCTGTTGCCGCACATGGCCTTGCTGCAGGTGCTGGGCATTCCCATGCACGACCAGCGGGGCTCGATCTGGCAGGTGCTCGAGCAGCCGTCGTCGTTGTTCGTGTTCATGTCGTCGCAACCCTCGGTCGCGAACGCCGTCTGAATGATCACGCCGTCGCCGCAGAGCGGGACGCACTTCTTGCCAGGCACGCGGCACTGCCAGCCGGGCTCGACGCCCGAGCACGACGCGTTGCAGCCGTCGCCGTCGCTCGTGTTGCCGTCGTCGCACACCTCGGAGCTCGAGAGGGTGCCGTTGCCGCACACCGCGTTGTTGGTGCACGGACCAACTTGCGGACACGACCAATCGGTCTCGACCTGACAGCCCGCGGTGCAACCGTCCTTGCCTTCCTTGTTACCGTCGTCGCACTCTTCGCCGTCTTCGTGCTGGTTGTTGCCGCACGACGCGCCGGGCATCGGCGGGTTCACGTGCACGTTACCGGTTCCACCATTGGGACTGTTAGCGGAACCGTTTCCAGATCCGCCCGACGAATTGTTGCCGCTGCTGCCACCCGAGTCTTGCAGCGCGCCCGATCCGGGAGCGTTAGCGGAACAAGCACCGGCCACGACGGCGAGAGACGCACAGAAAAAGAGACTGGCTCGAAAGGACATGTTTGCCGTTCAATTCTCCGACCGCTCCGCGTGCGGTGCAAGGTCGCGCGCGTGATTATTTCTGCTGCCGGGCGTGAGCCGAACCGGACCTTCGCGGCCACCCCATTCGCCCGCCGCAAGCCGAACGTTCAGTGCCGACAGAGATTTGCGACGGAGCGGTCCGGCGAGCGTTCCGACTCACAGCAGAAGCAAAAGGTTCTTGGAGCGCCGCCTTCGCGCCGAAAGTTTCCTTGAACGCGCACGCCGTCGACGGTGGCGCGAACGAGGAGCCGGCCGCTCGACGAAGGCGCCACTACCGCGTCAGGGAAGGATGCACTTGCTGTTGTCGGCCGGATCGAGCGTCGCGCAATCGCCTTCCGGGTCGCACGACGCCGCGTCCGCGCAGCTGACGCAAACCGCAGGCTCGCTCGAAGCGCAATCGATGTCGACGATGCCGCACGCGCAGTCGCAAATCTCGTCGGGGTCGCCGTAGTAGAGCGGCGAGCAGATCCAATCCGGCGTCGCGTCGCACTTCGAGTTGTCTTCGGGGTCGATGCCGTCGCAATAGACGCTGGTTGCGCACGAGCCCTCTTCGCCGCAGGCGTTCGGGTCGCACGCGCCGCCGTGCTTGTCGCCGTTGCAATCCGGGTCCGCGGCACCGCAGCCGCAGTCGCAACCGTCGCCGGTTCCGTAGTAGGTCGGCTCGCACTTCCACGACGAGGGTGGCGGCGGCATCACGATCTCGGCGTGCTCGAGGTAGAGGCAGCGCGGATCCTTCACCGGCTTCGAGACGTGCGTGTCCTCCACGTCGATGGAGCTCTCGATCAGCGTCACCTTGTCGAGCGTGAGGTTCGGGAAGCCATCCATCTGGAGCGAATCCGCATCGATCGTCATCGTGCCGGATTTGACGTAGAAGTACGCCTGCGGGGCGCTCACCTCGCCGAGGTCCATGCCGAGCCACACGCAGCGCGCGCACGTCGCGTAGTTGTTGTTGGGGAACGCGCCGAGATCGAACGTCCCCGTGGCGTCGCCGTCGTATTTCGCCGACTTGTAGAAGTCGATCCAGAGCTCATCGTCCGCGAAATCGCCGATTTGCGGGGTGACGACGGCGAGCGTGTTGTTCGCGGGATAGATGGCGTCATCCACGTCGCGCGGAAGGAGCACCACCTTCGTGATGGTGGTCGTGCTCACGCAATCGTAGTTCGCGGTGTCTTCTCCACCGGCGCCCGCGACCGGAACGATCACGGGAGGCTCACCGCCCGTGTCGCCCACGCCACCCTGACCGCTGTCGCCGCCCTGCGCGCCCGCGCCGCCGCGACCGGCTGCGCCGCCGCGACCGCTCGACGACCCGGCGTCGCCGCCGCGCGCGCCCGTGCCGCCCATGCCCGTGCCGCCCGTGCCGCCCATCCCGCCTTTGCCCGCCGAGCCGCCCTTGCCTGCCGAGCCACCCTTGGCGCCCGAGCCTTCGCCGCTTTCGCCAGCCGCGCCCTGCTCGTCGTAGTCGCTCAACCCGATGAGCTGAGCGCACGCCCCAAGCAGTGCACCGCCCACCAGCAGGGTCCCCAATCGAGAGAGCCGCGTCGTCATGAAGCTAGTCCTGATGCCAGGCTACCACGACGCTCGGCCCGGCTTCTAGCGCTCGCGAAGCGAGCGAGGGGGGCGCAACCGGCGAAGCCGGTGCGGGGGGCGGCGACGCCCCCCACGAAGGAGCTAGAGCGGTCGCTGCGAAGTAGCGACGCGCGGCGATAGCCGCGCCTCAAAACCTGCGAAGCGGGTTTTGAGATGAGCTCTAGAGGATGTCCCAGGCGTAGCGTTCGCTCTCGAAGGCCAGATCGGCCAGCATTTTCACGTGCTCGTCCTGGTTGTCGTCGATCTCGCTCACCGTGTGCTTGACGCGACGGCGCGCTTGGCCGGCAAACGCCGTCGCGATGTCGATCTCGCGCGCTGCGCCCGCCGCGCCCGAGCGCCGAATGCTCGCATCGACGCGACTCAGCACGCAGGCGAGCACGAACAGATCGATCATGATGTCCGCGAGCCGGCGCGTGGCGAACTGCTTGTCGATGATGGAGCGGCCGTGTTTCCGGAGGATGCGATCGGAGGCGGCCGCGAGATCGCGCGTGCCCTCTTCGAACACCGCTTGCGGCCCCTTGAGCGCGGGGTCGAGCTTGGTGAACGTCGTGCCCTCGCGCCCGATGCCCGTCGCGAGCGCCGCGCGCCGGAGCGCGTACTCCGAGAGCACGCCGAACCCCTTGATCGGGTCGTTGAACACGCCTTCGAGACCCTTCGAGACGTCGCGTAGGTTCTGGCCCACGTCGTTCATCGCCGTGAGGGCGATGAAGAGCCGCAAGATGTCGTTCGTACCCTCGAAGATGCGATTGATGCGCGAGTCGCGGAGCAACCTCTCGTACGGAAACTCCGTCATGAAGCCGTTGCCGGCCGCGATCTGCAGCGCCTCGTCCGCCGTGCGCCAGAGGGCCTCGCTCGCGAACACCTTGCTGATGGCGGCTTCGACCGCGTAGTCGCCGTAGCCCCCGTCGGTGAGGCCGGCGACCATCGTGACCGCCGACTCCGTCGCATAGCAGTCGATGATCATCTGACCGACCTTCTGCTTGACGAGGCCGAACTCGCGGATCGGCTTGTCGAACTGGATGCGCTGGTTCGCCTGCTGCGTCGCGAGCGAGATGAGCTTCTTCATGCCGCCGACCGCGCCGCCCCCGAGACCGGTGCGGCCCGAGTTCAGGATGTTCATGGCGATCTTGAAGCCCTTGCCCTCCTCGCCGAGCAGGTTTTCGTGGGGCACGCGCACGTTGTCGAGGTTGACGGTCGTGGTGGAGCTCGCGCGGATGCCGAGCTTGTCCTCGTGCGGGCCGGTGCTGACGCCCGCCATGTCGCGCGTGACGATGAACGCGGAGAGACCCTTCCTCTGATCGGGCGCGGTCGTCTTCGCGAACACGGTGAAGAAATCCGCGATGCCGCCGTTCGTGATCCAGATCTTCGTGCCGTTCAGCAACCACGTGTCGCCTTCTCTGACGGCGGAGGTCTTGATCGACGCCGCGTCGGAGCCCGAGCTCGGCTCGGTCAAGCAGAACGCGGCGATCATCTCGCCGGTCGCGAGCTTCGGGTAATAGCGCGCCTTCTGCTCGTCCGTGCCGAACAAGAGCAAACCGCGCATACCGATCGAGCTGTGCGCGCCGACCGTCACCGCGACCGAGGCGTCGTACTTCGCCACCTCCTGCAGGGCGCGCGAGTAGGCCCGGCTGCCGAAGCCGAGGCCGCCGTGCTCCTCCGGAATCACGAAGCTGAAGAGCCCCGCCTCGCGCAGCTGATCGACGAACTCCTTCGGCAGCTCGCCCGCGCGATCCCACTTTTTGAGCTCCGCTTCGCGCGAACCGAGAAGCTGCGAGACCGTGCCGAAAACGCCCTCGAGCGTCTCCTTGTCCGCCGCGCTGAGCTCGGGGAACGGCAGCACGATGTCCTCTTCGATTTGCCCCAGGCAGAGCGAGCGCATGAAGCTCGCCGTCTTGCGGTCGACCATGCGAGAAACCCTAACACGCTGGCCGCGCAGATGGAGCCGCACTAGAAAGGTCACGCCTTGCCCGACCCGCCTGCCCGCTTGGCACCGCCACCCACGAAGGGCCACTTGTCGATCGCGCGGGTCACGCGCGCTTGGTACGTGGTGTGCGAGTCGCGCGAGCTCGAGCGCGGGCCGCTCCTGCGCGAGCTCCTCGGCGTTCCGCTCGTCCTATTTCGTGACGACGCGGGCAAGGCCGGGTGCCTGCTCGATCGCTGCCCGCATCGCAACGTGCCGCTCTCGCTCGGGCGCGTCGTCGGCGGCGGCAGGCTCGAATGCGCCTACCACGGCTGGCAATTCGAAACCTCGGGCCGCTGCGCGCTCGTGCCGGGACTCACGAGCGGCAGCGAAGCGCGCGAGCGACGCGCGCCAGCAGCCGCGGTGCGCGAGGCGCATGGCCTGATCTGGGCGTGGGCGGAGCTCGGCGAAGAGCCGACCAGCGAGCCCTTCGCCCTGCCGGCGCTCGAGCGCGGGTACGCCCGCGTCATGCGCAGCGTCGAAGCGGAGGGCACGCTCCACGCGACGCTCGAGAATGCGCTCGACGTGCCGCACACGGCGTTCCTCCACCGCGGTCTCTTCCGCGGCGCCGGCAAGAAGAACGAGATCCTCGCCACCGTGCGGCGCTCGGTCGATCGCGTGGAGGTCGAGTACCAGGGCGAGCCGCGCCCGAGCGGCCTCGTCGGGACGATCCTGTCGCCGAGCGGCGGCATGGTCGAGCACTGGGATCGCTTCATCCTGCCGTCGATCGCACAGGTCGAGTACCGGCTCGGCCGCGAGAGCCACCTCACGGTGACCGCGTTCGGCACGCCCGTCTCCGACTTCGTGACGCGCCTCTACGCGGTCGTCGATTTCCGCTCGCCGCTGCCGAATTGGCTCGTGCGCCCGTTCCTCGAGCCCGTCGCGCTCTCGATCTTCCGGCAAGACAAAGCCGTGCTCGCCGCGCAGTCCAAAACCGTGCGAGCGTTCGGCGGCGAGCAATACATGTCCACCGAGCTCGATCTGATCGGCCCGCACATCTGGCGCCTGCTCAAGCAGGCCGAATCCGGAGCGCTCGGCTCCGAGGAGACGAGCGTGGAGCGCGCCGTGAGGTTTTTGGCGTGACGGACGAAGGCCCGCTGCCGACGATCATGGCCTGCCTCAACACCGCGGCCACCGTGTCCCTCGTCACCGGCTACGTCTTCATTCGCAAGAAGAACGTCGCCGCGCATCGCCGCGCCATGCTGACCGCGTTCGGCATCTCCGCGGTGTTCCTCCTCACGTACCTTTTGCATCATGCGACGGTCGGCGACGTGCGCTTTCGCGGCCACGGCTTCGTGCGCACGCTCTACTTCGTGATCCTCGTCCCGCACGTACTCCTCGCCGTCACGGTGCTCCCCCTCGCGATCGTCACGATTCGCCGCGGTCTTGCGGGGCGCATCGCGCTCCACCGGCCACTCGCCAAAATCACGCTCCCCATCTGGCTCTATGTGTCGGTGACGGGCGTCGTGGTCTACGTGATGCTCTACCGCCTCGGCTATTGAAATGCGCCCCTCTACCGTGATCTTCGCGCTCGACGCCGCCCTGCTCGCGCTTTCGCTCGTGTTCGCGCCGGCCCCGTTCGCGCTCGCCGCCTGCGCGCCCGCGGGCGTCCTCGGCGTGGTCGCGTGCGAGCTCCTCGATCGAGGCGAGCGCAACGCCGCAGCCACTCACGAGCCATGGCGCCTCGACGGCTGGATGATCATGGTCGGCACGCTCGGCATTCTGGGCCTCGGCGCGAGCATCGGACCCGAAGCCGTCGTCGTGGCATGGCTGCTCGTGGCGCTCCTCGCCGGCCTCGGCTTCGCGAGCCTCCCGAACTTGGCCCCGCCGACGCGCCCCTGATAGCAGGGGAGAATACCGCCCGCGCTGGACGCGACGGTTCCTGCGCTCGACACCGTCGAGCCGCACTCCCCCTCAAGGAGGTCCCCGATGCGAGCACTCTTCGCACGGGCGGCGCACGCGCCCAAGGCGCTTCGTCGCGTCCACGTTCCGCTTCTCACCACGCTCTGCCTTGCCGTCACCGCCAGCTCGACGACCCTCGCCGGCGAGCCGCCCGTCGCCGTCGGCGAAGTGAGCGGAAGCACGCCGAGCGGCGAATTCTCCATCCCCCTCCGCAGCGCCCTCAACGAAGGTGTCGCCGACCTTACCGTCACCGCGCCGCGCGACCGCTTCGTCCTGAGTGCCACGCTCCTCCGACTCGACGCCGAGCAGCTCGGCCGCGGCGCCCGCGCCAGCGCCGAGGTCTCCCTCGTGCTCCGCCGCGCGCGCCAACAAACGCTCTACGCCGTGATCAAAGGCAACGCGACCGCCGAAGCCGCCGACTCGACCCTCGGCGAAACGCGCGACGACGCCTTGCGCGCCGCGGTCCGAAGCGCGCTCAGGCGGCTTCCGGAAGCGCTGCGCTAGAGTCCATCCGCGGACCTCGCCGCGCGTCGCCGCGCACGGTCCGACGCGCGAGGCGATGATTGAGTTGATGCCCCCACGTGGTGCGGCGTGGCACGGCCCGCGTGCTCGGCCTGCGGCCTGCGCTCGCGGGTGCCCCCTTACGCTGGCGTTGCCAGCGTGGGGGCACGACGAAGTCGGGCGGTGACGGGCGGCGCCGGACTGTGAGGTGCTGGACGGCGTCGTACCGGCTGGGGAGCACGCCGCCGGCGTGCCTCGAGAGGGTCATGACCTAGCGGAGCCCGTTGAACGGCGTGGGGGCGAGGCCGTGGCGCGCCACGCCGCGGGAACGCCGCGAGAGAGGTGCGCCGTAGCGGAGCCGTTGACCGGCGTGGAAGCGAGGTCGTAGCGAGCCACGCCGCGGAGACGCCGTGACGACTGCTGAGCTGGTGGGCGGCGCGGTGCTCGGCCTCGGGGCTATGGGCTCGTACGAACGGACATGTGGCGCGCCGAAAACAACCGCCCCGACGCCTGGAGCCGTTGGGGCTTCGTGGTGCTGAGGAGGTCGCGCGCTCCGTGAGCATTTTATTCGGAATGTGCTTGACGGGTTCGTTGGGCTCGAGTGCTGATGTCGCTGGCCTGCTCTGCAAATGCCGCCCTGCTGCGGCAGGTTGAGCGGTACCTGGCTTTCGGGGTTTGGATGGCTTCGATGTCGTT
>DATMCL010000396.1:0-10204 GCA_035558375.1 Polyangiaceae bacterium | reverse complement strand
TACTTGATCTCCTTCGCGAGACCCTTCTTCGACTGCACCTTCACCAAAGACGCCGTCAGCGTGGTCTTGCCGTGGTCGATGTGTCCGATCGTTCCCACGTTCACGTGCGGCTTCGTCCTGTTGAACTTCTCTTTGGCCATGATGACTACCTTCCGACTTCCTTCCTACTTGCCGACTTCTCTACCGAGGGGTTCCGCTTCGAGCCCACAACCAGAGTTGAACTGGTGACCTCGTCCTTACCAAGGACGCGCTCTGCCAACTGAGCTATGTGGGCCAACCAATCCTTTGCGCAGCGTGCGCGCCGTAGAGCGGGAGAAGGGATTCGAACCCTCGACGTTCAGCTTGGAAGGCTGATGCTCTACCAGTTGAGCTACTCCCGCGGAGAACCGAGGGCCGGGAGTTGTGATCGACGATCCCCCCGCGCGCAATCGCTGACTTATTGTTCAGTGGTGCGAACGGCTCCCCAAGTCGACTTACGGAACCGTTACGAGTGGAGGGTGTTGGATTCGAACCAACGTAGGCAATGCCGGCAGGTTTACAGCCTGCTCCCTTTGGCCGCTCGGGCAACCCTCCGGGGAAAACGCTGATCGTCGAGCTAGCGGGGGGACTCGAACCCCCAACCACCTGTTTACAAAACAGGTGCTCTGCCAGTTGAGCTACGCCAGCCGGGAGCACACGCCGGCCCGCACGTCGCATGAAGCGGCGCGTGGAGGCGGGCGGCGGAGAAAGGAGGCGTCGAGCGTGCATCGGCAGGTCCGACGGTGGGCCGGCGCGGTCTTCTAGACCGAACCACGCGCGCACCAAAAAAAAGAGGCACCCCACCCTTCATTCCCCCCTCCAGCATCACGTCGCGGGGAGAAGGTGGGGCGGGGGTCGACGGAACGGGGGCCTCGTAGCGCTGGGTATGGGTACTGTCAAGCATAATTCATACCGAGCCCGGGGCCGCTCCAGCCATGCGCGAACAGATCAAAAAATAACCAGCAATTTCAGCACCTTGACTGAAACACCTTCAGGGCGCTATCGAGGCGCCGGAGGGCCGCCGGGGAGTCGCCGCGCGGGGGTTCGCCGCCTTGCCCCGGAGCTCGGCGCGGATGCGGGTGAGCGCCTCCTCGAGCTCGGACCGGGTGTACGGCAGGCGCGCGAGGCTCTCCGCCTCGGCTTGCTCGGCCTCCCGGATGCCGGCCAGCGTCGTGCGCGCTCGCTCGACCCAGGGCGACCGCTCGTGCTCGCGCGCCGCCATCGCGAGGGTGTGGTCGAGCATGCCGTGCGCCTTCTCGAGCAGCACCGAGTAGAGGAGCCGCGTCGCCCCGTAATAGAGCAGCCGGCGATCGTCGCTGTCGGCCGAGGCGGGAGGCTTCATCGTGCCCATGAGCTCGCGATGCAGGTTGTCGTACAGCTCGCCGACGCGAACGCCGGAGAGGAGCGACCAGTGCGGGTCGTACGCGCGCCAGCTGTCCGAGTAAGCGCTCTGCGCGTCGAGGATGAGTTGGCAGCGCGCCTCCATGCGCCCGGCGAACGTCTCCGTTCCGTCGAAGTGGATTCTTTCCGCGCGCACGCGCCGGATCTCGCCGAGCGCGTAGTAGAGCGGCGCGAGCTCGATCGGTAGGCGCCCCGCGAGATCGAGACCGCGCTGCTCGACGACGTTGCGCCCGCGTTCGACGAAGCCGCTCGCGTGCACGTCGTCCCCTTGGCTCACGCTCGCGAGCGCCTTGCCCGAGTAGACGGCAATTTGCTGCAGCGCAGTGAGCTCGTTCAGGCGCTCGAGCGCGCGGTCCGCGAAGCGCCCGGCCCACGCCCACTCTTCCTCGTAGAGCGAGAGCCGCACGCCGCGCGTCGCCGCTTCGGGTGCGCGAGCGTGCCCCGGGAAATGATCGACGACGCCCTCGTAGCGCTCGAGCGCGGCGGCGTGCTCGTGGAGCAGGTCGTGGGCTTCCCCCGCGAGAAACAGCGCGTCCGCGGCCAGGGGCCCGCCCGGCTCGAGCTTGGCTACGCGGTCGAAATAGACCGCCGCCTGCCGGTAGTCTTCGCGCGCGGCCGCCTGGTGCCCCGCCTCGAAAATCTCGTCCAGGCTCGCCGTCTCGGTGGGCGTCACGACGATGCGGGAAACGTCCGTCGTCGGGACGGGGGCGGACGCCGAGCGCGCGAGGGTCGAGGAATTACCGCAGGCTACCAGCCCACCGCACGCTGCAGCGACGAGCGCCACGACGACCCGGTGCATGCCGAAGAGCGTAGCGCGTCGGGTCTAATCCGGCATGAGCCCCTCCCCTGCGTTTCGTGAAGTGCGGTTTCGGTGTGACCGCCATGTTTCAGCTCGGGCGCGCGAAAGGGCCGCGAACCGGCATCTTTCGAGCCTCGCCCGCCACAACCGTAAATCGTTGACGGCCCGAGGGAGAGGCATACCTTGTTGTCAGTGACTGCAGGTCTCGCCGGCAGGGGAATCACGAGGGCTCTCGAGCTGTCCACGAGGAAGCAAGCGGCGAGCGTGCGCTCACTCAGCGAAGGAGGTCGAAACCGATGAAGCAGGGAACGGCGGAATTTCACCTGGACCATCTGGAAGCCCGGCATCGCGATCTGGACGAAGCCGTGGCACGACTCGGGCGTCGCGCCTACCTCACTCCCAGTGAGCAACGCACCGTGTCGGACCTGAAGAAAGAACGACTCCTGACGAAGGATCGCATCACGGTCTTGCGACGTTCCGAACCTCCGCCAAGTCGGTAAGCGACTTAGCGCGGGGGCGAGGGCGGCGTGTTGTCGGTCGGCGCCGGGGCTGGTGCCGTGCCGTCCGCAGGCTGCTCGACGAAACCGGCGGCGCCTTTGTCGAAGCGCTCCGACCCACCGTAAACGTCGTTGTTCAGATCAGCGAGGGACTTGTCGAGGCGGTCGCGCCATTCTTGGTTCAGACCGCCCGGGTGCTCTTTGTCGATCGAGTGCGCGATGCCGAGCCAGTGGCGCGCATAAGGGCGGAAGCCGAGACGGTAGTCCGTCATGCCGCGCAGGTACGCGTAGCGCGCCTGGTCGTTCACGCTGAGCGAGCTCATGTCCGCCTCGAGCAAGCGCCAGATCGCGAGCGCGTGCTCGTACTGGTTCTCCTCGTAGAGCCGCTGGCCGCGATTCAAGTCCTCGCGGTAGGTCGTGCAGGCGACCAGGGCGAGCGCGGCAAGGGCGGCGAGGCGCATGAGACGACCTTGACGCTACCCTACCCGTTTTTCCGGAACAAGAGCCGGAACACGGGCAAGCCGTCCGCGACCGCGCGGTGCTCGCGCGGGCTTTTTGCGCCGAAAGGGTTTTCGTCGAGACGCGGCCCGGATCCGACGGGAGCGAGCCCGCTCGTCGCAAGGCAGAGCGCTTCGTAGCCCGCGGCGCGCTCCTCCACGTCGGTCTGGATGAAGAGCTCGCCCCCGGGCACGAGCACGCGCACGAGCTCGGAGAGCAAAGGGCCGCCGAGCAAGAGGCGCTTCGCGTGCCGCTTCTTCCACCACGGGTCCGGAAAATGAACGAACACGCGCCGCACCGACGCGGGCGTGAAGCGCGGCAGCACGACCTTCGCGTCCTCGGCGAAGACGCGCGCGCGACCGGCATGCGGGGACGCACCGATGCGGCGATCCACGATCGTCGCCCATTTGCGACGGATCTCGAGGCCCACCATGCGTGCGCTCGGCTCGGCCGTCAGGCGCTCGAAGATGAAGCCGCCGCGCCCCGGTCCGAGCTCGAGCTCGATCGGATCGGTGCCGGCGCCGACGAGCGAGCGCGGGTCGATGGCCTCGCTCTCGGGCAGGCGTGGCGCATCGGAATAAGGACGAACGCGGTCGCTGGGTTCCACGGGGGGGAGCGAGTATACAGAGGCGCGTGACGCCGACGGCCCTGGACGCGCCGCTCCTCGCCGAGCTTCGCGCGCGGGCCCGCTCGTGGGCCCGAACGCATGGCGTTCGCGCGGCCGTCGTGCTCGGCCTTGCGGTCGTCACGACGCGTGCTGTCCTCAAAACGACCGGGGGCGTGCCCGCCGTGCCGCTCGACGACTCGTTCATCCATTTCCAGTACGCGCGGTCGTTCTGGGAGGGGCGCGGCTTCGGGTTCAGCCCGGGGTCGCCCCCGGTCGCGGGCGCGACGAGCCTGCTCTGGCCACTGCTCCTCGCGGTGCCGTACGGGCTCGGCCTGCGCGCCGAGCGCATCGTGTGGGCCGCGTGGGCGCTCGGGTGGGTGGCGCTCGGCCTGCTCGGACACGAGACGCGGCAAGCGAGCAAGAAGCTCCTGAGCCCCGACGGGGCGCTCGCGGCGGAGGCGCTCGTGCTCGGCTTCGGCGGGCACGTATGGTTCGCGGCGAGCGGCATGGAGGTGGTGCCGCTCGCGTGGCTCTTGATGCGCGCGGCGCGGAAGAGCGCCGACTGGCTCGAGACGCCGGTGCGCTCGCGGCCGGTCCCGCGCGAGCTCGTGCTGCTCGCGTGGCTCGGCCCGCTCATGCGCCCCGAAGGGTTGCTCGCGACGCTCGCGTGTACGGTGGCGATCCTCGCCGGGACCAGCGGACGAAAGCGAGCGCTCGCGCTGCCCGCGTTGCTCGGCGCCGGGGCACCTGCGCTCGTGAATATGCTCGCGACCGGGAGCGCCACGACGACGACGGCGCTCGTGAAATGGCTGCCGCTAAGCCCGTATTGCGCTGATTTCGGCAAGCTGTGGCGCGCCGTGCTCGCAAACGTCGAGCTCCTGTTCGGCACGCTTTTGAACGGAGAGATCTGGAGCGCGGTGTTCTTGCCGAACGGCTCCGGACTGTTCCTGTGGCTCGCGGTGCCGGCACTCGTCGCGCTCGGATTTCGCAACGGCACGCGAGCGCGCGCGTTGCTGCTCGCGGGGCTCTGCGCGGGCATGCTGCTGCCGACGACGTACGACAGCTTTCTCTGGAATCGCCTCCGCTACCTGTGGCCGTTCGCGGCGGGGTGGCTCATCGGCGTCGCCGCGCTCGCCGATTGGGTGGGCGTCGCGCTCGCGTGGTTCGAGCCGCGGCTCGAGCGACTGCGACTGCTCGTGTCGGGTGTCGCGCTCGGCGGCTTCTTGAGCCACCTCGGCTGGACGGTCGACGATCTCGCGACGAGCTCGGACGCGATTCGCAGGCAGCAAGCGTCGCTCGGGAAGTGGGCGGCGGAAGCCCTGCCGAGCGGAACCACCATCGGCGTGAACGATACGGGCGCGATCGCGTATTTCTCCGGGCGCCGCGTGTTCGACGTCGTCGGCCTCACGACGCCGGGCGAAGCGCGCTACTGGGTCGCGGGCACGGGGTCGCGGCTCGAGCACTACGAGCGCCTCGGCAAAGCGCGACTGCCCGCGACGTTCATCGTGTACCCCGAATGGTTTGGGCTGCCGTCGCTGCTCGGCGAGTACCGCACGGATCGGCGCGTCACCGGCGCGACGATTCTCGGCGGCGAGACCATGGTCGCCTACGACGCCGACTACTCGCGGCTCGGCACGGGAGCGCGACCGACCCTGCGATTGCGCGACGAGCGAGCGCTCCTCGACGAGCTCGACGTGGCCGATCTCGAGAGCGAGCACGACCACCGCTACGCGCTCTTCGACGCCGTGGCGCTCGATGACGTGGCGCTCGACGAGGACGGCGTGTTGGACGGCGGGCGCAAAAATCGCCGGCTCGAGCATTTCGAGCTCAGGCTCGCCCCGCGCGGGAGTCTCGTCGCACGCCTCGAGAGCAACGCCGCGCTGCGCGTCGAGGTCCGCGCCGCCGGCACCTCGCTCGGTGCCGTCGAGCTCGTCCCCGATGCGTGGCGCGAGGTGGAAATCTCCGTGCCTGCAACGCTCGATGCGTCGCGCCCCGTGGCGGTCGAGCTCGACGCCAAGGACGGCGCGTTCACGGCCCTGCATTACTGGTCGTACCGACCGGCGCCCTGAGCGGCACGGCGGACGCGCCGTGGTATACGCCGGCTCTCGATGCGCAAACGGACGCTCGGCGCCACCGGAATCGAAGTGAGCGAGGTCGCGCTCGGCACCTGGGGATTGTCCGGCGACGGCTACGGCCCCGTCGAGGAGAAGGACCAGGACGCCGTGATCACACGCGCCCTCGCGCTCGGCGTCACCCTGTTCGAGACGGCCGACAGCTACGGCGGCGGCGAGATGGAGAAGCGCCTCGGCCGGCTCCTCCCCAAGGACGAGACCGTGCGCGTCGCCACGAAGATCGGCACCGACACGGCGAGCACGCCCGCTCGCAAGCGCTTCGAGGCGGAATCGCTCAAAGCGGCGGCGGAACGCTCGCGCGAGCGTCTCGGGCGCGACGCGATCGACGTGCTCCTGCTCCACAACCCGAGCACCGAGGCCATCAAGCGCGGGGAGGCAACCCAGGCGCTCGCCGAGCTCTGCGAAAAAGGCATCGCCAAGACCTGGGGCGTGAGCGTCGGATCCGCGGACGGCGCGGCCGAAGCCGTGGCAGTCGGTGCCCCCGTCATCGAGCTCGCCTTCAACGCTTTTCACCTGCGCGAGCTCTCGCGCGTCTCGGCCGACGTGAAAGAGAAGAACATCGGGATCCTCGCGCGCTCCGTGCTTTCGTACGGGCTCCTCTGCGGTAGCTGGCCGACGAATCACTCGTTCGAATCGGGGGATCACCGCGCGGAGCGCTGGGACGATCACGAGCTCCGGCGCCGCGTGATGCAGCTCAATGCGCTCCGCCCGAGCGTGCTCGGTGACTTCACGAGCATGCGCATGGTGGCGCTTCGCTACGTGCTCGCCGAGCCGCTCGTGTCGAGCGCCGTGCTCGGCCCGCGCAAGGTCGTGCAGCTCGACCAGCTGGTGCGCGACGCAGGCAAAGACGGCAACTACTTCCCCGGGGGCGTGCGCGACGCGATCGACGTCCGGGTGCGCGTGGCCGGAGTGAAGACTTGAATGACTCGACGCTGGACGTACTGATCGACATCGCTGCCGAGGCGGCGCGTGTCGTGGCGGAGGTGTACGCGACGCCGTTCACCGTCGAGTACAAGGGCCCGCGCGATCCCGTGACGCTCGCCGACCGGCGCGCGAACGAGCTCATCTGCGAGCGGCTCGAGCGCACCTTCCCCGGCGTGCCGATCGTGGCCGAAGAGAGCCCCCCCGAGTCCTTCGCGCACTTCCGGGAGTCGAGCGACGTCTTCTTCGTCGACCCCGTCGACGGCACGAACGAGTTCATCGAGCGCCATCCGGAGTTCGTCGTGATGATCGGGATGATCGAGGGCAACGTCGCGACGCGTGCGGTGATTCACGCTCCCGTCATCGGTACGGCGTGGGCCGGAACGGTCGGCCGCGGCGCGCTCAAGCTCGAGCTCGGCGGCGCACGCGAGCCGATTCACGTCACCAAGATCGGCGCGCTCGAAGCGGCGACGGTCGTGTCTTCCCGCTCGCACCGGAGCCCGAAGCTCGAGCGAGCCCTCGAGGCCCTCGGCGTGAAAGCCATCACTTCGATGGGTAGCGCGGGGCTAAAAGGGGCGGAGGTCGCGCGCGGGGCGGTCGAAGCGCACGTGGCACCCCACTACGCCGGCAAGCGCTGGGACGTGTGTGCCGCGGACGCGCTCGTTGCGGCGGCGGGGGGTCGCGTCACCGACGCTTGGGGCGATCCCATCGATTACCGGGCAGAGAGCCTCGCGAACGATCGCGGGCTCGTAGCGAGCAACGGCCTCGTTCACGACGCGATCCTCGCCCGGCTGCGGCAGCACCGCGGTGAAGCCTGATCGTCAGCACCGACTTCCGCCCACATTCACCTACCCCGTACCCAAGCCGAGCGCGACGGCGGCTTCTGGGACACTCGTTGACAGCCCGAAGGCGGGCAGCCTAGCTTCTGTGGCCCGCGGAAAAGCAGGGTTTTTCCGCAGGGTTCTAGAAGGAGCTCTCATGCGAACCTCGCGCGCCATCGCGTCGCTCATCAGCTCGCTCATGCTGCCCGTGAGCCTCACCACGGCGGTCCTCGTGACCCCGGCCCTCGTGGGCTGCAAGGACGAGGGGCAGCCCGAGTACTGGGTTGAGAAGCTCGACGATCCGTCCTGGCGTGCGCGCGCGGTCACGCGCCTCGTTCAGTTCTACGAGGACATGCTGAGCCGCAAGAACAACGACCTCAAAGCTCCCGAGGTCGTCGAGCTGGTCAACAAGACCGTCGAGCCGCTCACGAAGCTCTACGTCGACCAGTACGACAACATCGACTCGAAGTCGCGCGTCGCGCTGATCAAGCTCCTCGCCGACTTCCGCGACAAGCGTACCGAGCCGGCTTTGAAAAAAGCTTTCGACCAGTTCGTCAAACTGCCGAAAACCAGCCGCGACGAAACGGACATCAAATGGGCCTCACGCGCGAATGAGGACCTGAAGCTCGACAGCCTGAGCCTCCCGATGCTGGAGGCGTTCCGCAAGCTCCGCACGAGCTCGATGCTCGGTGGCGTGGCCTACCGCGACATGGCCGAAGCGCTCGTTGCGCAGCCGCCCAACAAGGCGCTCGTCGGCCCGCTCATCGAGATGATCAAGGCGCCTGCCGTGCCGCCCAACGAGAAGGACAAGACCTCCTTCGACGACTGGAAGGATCAGATCGTCTGGCAGGACACCGCCGCGAAGGTGCTCGGCAAGATCGGCGATCCGGCGGCAACGGAACCGCTCATGCAGGTGATGCTCGACCCCGCGAAGGGCACGACCGAGTTCACGACCGTGCAGATCACGAGCGTGCTCGCGCTCGTGAAGATCGGGAAGCCCGCCGCGGACGCCGCCGCGAAGCTCCTGAAGAGCGACTACGAGAAGCTCCAGACGTTCCAGCGCACGCGCATCCGTGAGGTCACGGGCTCGGACGAGAAGGGCAAGCCCTGGGTCCAGACCGCCGCGATCATCATCGGCACCATCGGCCGGCAGGATTCGATCCCCGCGATGGTCGAGGCGATGAAGAACGAGAAGGACGATCCGACGAAGGCGATCATCGCGCGCGAGCTCACGAAGATCCCGGCCACGCCGGACTCGATCGAGGCGTTCAAAGAGACCTTCACCTCCCTCCCGCTCAGCGCGGAGCTGCCGAGCGGCGGCGGCGCCATCGACTCCTTGTCCGAAGCGGCGGGTCGCTTCTGCGATCCCAGCCTCGCGTCTTGGCTCATCGAAACGGCGGGCAAGCTCAAGGGCGACGCCGACGATCGCAAGAGCGCGCAGGCCGCCATGACCGTCACGGCGCTCAAGCTCGCCAAGGCGGAGGATCTCCCGACCGTGAAGGAAGCCGTCAGCAAGTACGGCACCGATCTCGAGAAGGGTCTCGCCAAGCAGGTCGAGGCCGCCGTCGGCGCCTGTAAGGACGACGTGAGCTGCTACATCGGCCTGATGCAGAAGCCCGAGAACCAGAAGATCGAGAACCAGTTCGTCGGCATCAAAGCCGGCTACATGGTCGCGATCCTCGGCAACGAGGCGGCGCGCGACAAGCTCGTGGACGGGCTCGGCCAGATCTCGAACGCGGGCCTCCGCTTCGTGGCGTCGCAAGCCATCGACAAGCTGTCGCCGAAGGGCTCGAAGAGCGCAGCAGACAAGATCAACACCATCGTCACCAACAACGCGAAGAGCCCGGACCGCGACAAGGCGCAGGGCGATTCCTCGTTGAAGGAAGTGATGTTCCGGCTCTACGCGCGCGGCGGCTGAGCCGAGCGCCCGTGCGAGCGGGCTCCGTACCGGTTGGGATATGCTGAGGTGGCGGACACGGTCCGTCACCTATGGCCAAGCTCACGCTCGAAGGCGGCGAGGTTCTCGAGGTCGGCCGCGACGGCGACGCCGAGAGCCGTATCGACGTGCCGGCGACGGCGGAGCAGAGCTCGGTCGAGTACGTCGAGGTTCGCCCGCTCGGTGAGCTCGGCAAGCCGCTCGGCGGCGCGGACGAGGCCTCGAGCCGGCTCCGCGCCCTTTTGGAGGCGCAGCGAGCCCTCGGGGGGTGCGCCGATCTCGAGAGCGTCGTCACGGTGCTCGGCGACGTGGCGCTCGCGCTCGTACCGCGCGCGACGCACGCCACGGTCGCGCTCGCGGAGGGGGGGACGGAGCGGCCCGCGGCGCTCGTGACGGTGGCAACGCGCGTGCGCGGCGAGGGTGGGCGGCCGGCGGCTCCGAGCGGTCAGCTCCCGCTCACGCGTAGCGTCATGCAGAAGGTCGTGCGCGAGCGAGCGGCGGTCCTCGCGGTCGACGCGCCGAACGAGTCGTTCAGCTCCGAGTCGATGCTCGGCGCGAACATTCAGAGCACGAT
>DATMCL010000395.1:0-3711 GCA_035558375.1 Polyangiaceae bacterium | reverse complement strand
GGGCCTCGCTGCCGACACGACGGCCGGGGTGCTCGTGCGTCTCGGTGGTGCCGGCTTCGACATGGCGCAGGTCCAGGAGCTGAGCTCGCTCCTCGAGCGCTACGCGAAGAAGGGCGTGCCCGTCGTGTGTCAGGGCGACGGACTCTCGAACGCGACGGCCGCGCTCTTCCTGCGCGGCTGCACGCGCCGCTACCTCGGTCCGGCGGGCGAGGCGGAGACGGTCGGGCTCGCCGCGCAAATCGTGTACATGCGCAGCATCCTCGATCGCCTGAAGATCGAGGTCGATTTCCTGCACGTCGGGAAGTTCAAGAGCGGTCCCGAGCCGCTGCTGCAAGACGGTCCAAGCCCCGAGGCGAAGGAAGCGTTGGATTTCGCGCTCGGCTCGATCCGCGACGGCTGGCTCGCGCTCGCTCCCACGCCCGAGGCGAAAGCCGCGCTCGAAGCCGGACCGTTCAGCCCGCCCGAAGCGAAGAATCGCGGGCTCGTCCAGGAGATCGGTTACGAGTCGGACGCGCGTGACGAGCTCCGCAAGCTCGGGAAAACGACGAACCTCGAGCCCTCCTTCGGCCCGCGCGCAACCGGTCGACGCGGCCTCGATCTCGGCGAGATCATGAAAGCCCTCACGGGCAGCAGTGACGATGCGGCGTCCCATCCGCACGTCGCCGTCGTGCCGATGCAGGGCGCCATCGCGACCGATGCCGGCGGCCCGTTCGGTGGCGGGGGCATCAGCTCGACCGCGATGGTGAAGGTGCTCGCGAAGCTAGCGCGCAACGACAACGTCAAAGCCGTCGTCATCCGCATCGATTCCCCCGGCGGCTCCCCGCTCGCCAGCGATCTCATCTGGCACGAGCTCATGAAGATGCGAAAGAAGAAGACCGTCATCGCCTCCGTCGGCGGCATGGCGGCGAGCGGCGGCTACTACATCGCTTCCGCGGCCGATCGCATCTACGCCGAGCCGGCGAGCATCGTCGGATCCATCGGCGTCTTCGGCGGCAAGATCGTCGTGTCGCCGGCACTCAAAGAGATCGGCATCACGAGCTTCACGTTCCCCGCGAGCAAAGCCGAAGGCGCCGCCGAGCGCGCCGGCTACCTCTCGCCGCTCGTCGCCTGGGACGACCCGACGCGCGACCGCGTGCGCTCGCTCATGCAGGGGATTTACGACCTTTTCATCGCGCGCGTCGCCGAGGGCCGAAAGCTCGGCGCCGACAAGATCCTTCCCGTCGCCGAAGGCCGCATCTGGAGCGGGCCACAAGGTCTCGACCGCGGCCTCGTCGACAAGCTCGGCGGCCTGCTCGAAGCGATCGCCGACGCACGCAAAGCCGGCGGCGTCGACCCGAAGAGCGCCGTCACCGTCGAAGGCGCCGCCGAAAGCATCCTCGACATGCTCTCGCTCGGCGACGGGGACACGGAGGAATCGCACGTTGCCGCAGCACTGGCACGCTACCAGTCGCGCCCGATGCTCGCCCTCGACCAGCTGCCCGCGGAGCTTCGCCCCTTCGCCGCGACGCTCGGCCCGCTATTTCGCGGGGAAAGCGTCGTAGCCGCGCTGCCGTACGCCGTGACGGTCCGCTGAGATTCGGGGAACGCCCGTTCAAGCACTATCATGCGAATGAAAAACCCCCGTGAAAAGCCCTCGCAGGCCTCGTTCCCAGGTAGCGAAGGCGATCCCGAGCGCGAGTAACGCGATGCCCGCGATGCCGAGGGCGTGAGGCATCTGGACGTAGAGGGAGGACCGTTGGTTCACCGAGCCGACGCCCAGACCGACGACTAGCGCGAAGCCAAGGGCGCGAGCGTTGCCCTTGCGCGCTGAAGCCATGAGCGCGAACGCGAGGGCGGCCTCGGCGCGCAGACCGCGATCCCAGAGGCCCAGCGCGACGAGCACGGCCGCAACGGGAGGGAGCTCGAGGGGAAGAGCAAAAGCTGCCGCTCCCGCGAGCGCGAGCGGCGCGGAAATGCCGCCGAGCGATTGCTCGCGCAGGCTCGCGATGAGTAGCGTCGCGAGGACGAGACCCGCGACGATCCACGGCGCCGACTCTCGGACGCATTCGGCGAGCGTGGGCGCACCGGTAGCGTCTGGCGTCGTGAGCTCGATGCGCGCGTTTGCCGCGTGTTCGTGCTCGTGCGCGTGCTCGTGATGGGCGTGCGAGGCGGGCTCGGGGTCGTGGGGGTGAGCGGGTGGGTCAGTTGGGGCACGGAGGGCTATCAGGCGGGCGGAAAGGGCCGTGCCCACCCAAAATAAGATCCCGAAACGAGGGCCTGCGATGGCCGTGCCGACGAGGGCGCCGTCGAAGCCGCGCGCGCTGCCGGGGAGGACGCGAAGCCAGCGGGCGATGCCGTCGGTGCCGAGGCGGCCGATGAGGAGCGCGAGGGCCCAGCCGGCGACGAGCGCGGGGGCGCCGAGCAGGAGGAGCTCGCGCAGGACGCGGGTGAGCTCGCTGCGGAGGGCGACGAGGTCGGCGTCGGCGCCGAGCATGCTGGTGGCGATGCCGACGATCGCGGCGGTGATGTCGAGGGCGCGCGCCGTGGGCGTGATCGGGAGGTCGCGGCCGAGGTCGTGGGTGACGACGTGCATGAGCAGGCCGGCGACGCCGGCGGCGATCCACGCCGACAGCGCATGCACGAGGTGCTCGGGGACGGCAGTCGAGAGGACGACGCCGCCGATGCTGGCGCCGGCGAGGCCCGCTGCGCGACCGACGGCGGCGCGCGTTCCGGAGAGGGAGCGAAACGCGAGCGTGACGACGGCGACGAGCGGCACCGTGTGGACAGCGAGAGCGAGAAGCACGTCGGCGTGGGCGGCGGGTCCTCCCGGGAGCTCGCTGTATGCGCCGAGCCCGAGTCCGTCACCCACATGATGCACGACGAGGCCCGCGTAGCCGGCGCTGAGCGCCGCGTGCCCGCCGTCGGCGTGGTCGTGGGTGCGCGAGCGGACCAGGATGCGTCCCCATGCTGGGGCGACGCTCGTTGCGGCGAAGAGGAGGACGGCGGGCGCGCCGAGCTCGGCGAGCGCTTCGGGGAGCAGGTGCGTCAGCGCGACGGTGAGCGCGGCGGCGAAGGCGAAGGTGCGGAGGGCCCCCACCCCGGGCGAGGCGCGGCTCGAGCCCAGCCCGAGGAGCAACCCGAGTCCGACGGCTAGAGCGGCAACGAGGCTCGGGACCAGCACGGGGCGCCCCTCATAGCCGACCCGCCGCCCGGGAGCACCCCGCCCCTGAAACGCGCGCCCCCTTGACGGCGGGCATCATAAAGCTAGGTTGCGGGCCGCCGCACCGCGGAAACCGGAGAGGTGACCGAGTGGTCGAAGGTACCCGCTTGCTAAGCGGGCGTGGGTCAAAAGCCCACCGCGGGTTCGAATCCCGCCCTCTCCGCAAAGGTTCGCACCGGCTCGCAGCGTCGAGCCCCGGTGCGAGACCTTGCCGCGGGCGGGATTCGAACCGTGTTGGCCCGGCGACGGACCAAGCCGCGCCCCGCGCTGCACTGTTCGCGGGTTCGAAACCGTCGGCCCACCGACGGGTCGCTACGCATGTCGAGCTGCGGATCCGCACGGCTCCGCACGAAGGTCCGCGACGCCGAAGGCGTCGTGGCATCCCGCCCTCTCCGCAACGTTTCGCCCGGTCTCGCCACGCCGAGTCCGGGTGCGACCCCTCCCGGCTACCCGTGCCCCGCCTGCACCATGCGGCCGATCGCGGCGACCCAATCTGGCGGCGCTTGGTCGGG
>DATMCL010000394.1:0-4209 GCA_035558375.1 Polyangiaceae bacterium | reverse complement strand
CCGGCGCTCGCTTCGCTGCCGATCTGACTTTCGCCGGGCTGATCGCCCGAGGGCTCGACCGGCAGCATCTGGTCGCGCCCCACGATGTCGGCGATGACGCCCTCGAGCACGTGCGCGTCCACGAGCTGCTGCCGGACGAGCAGGGCGCGGCTGATCGCGCCCGCGAGATCGCGCGCCGTCTCGAAGCGCTCGTCGGGGTTCCTCGCGAGCGTGCGCATCACGATTTCCTCGAGCTCGCTCGGTAGCTCGCGCACGTAGGTGCTGGGCGGCTCGACGACACCCGCCCGCACGAGCTCGAGCAGCTCCGGCCCTTCCGCCGCCCCGTGCAGCGAGCGACCCGTGAGAAGCTCGTGGAACACGACGCCGAGCGAATAAATGTCGGTTTTGCGCGTCACGCGCTCGGCGCGCGCCTGCTCGGGCGACATGTACGCCGTCTTGCCCTTGAGGATTCCGGGCTCTTCGCGGAAGAGGTTCGCCGAGGCGATGCCGAAGTCGGCGATCTTCACGCCGCCGTCGATCGACAGGAGGATGTTCTGCGGAGACACGTCGCGGTGGACGATGTCGAGCGGACGGCCGGCTTCGTCCTTGCGCTCGTGCGCGTAGTGAAGGCCCTTGGCGACCTCGGCCACGATGTACGCGGCGACGAAGGGCGGGATGCGCTGGCTCCGGCCTTGCGCCACCCGAACCAGCCGCTTGAGGTCGGGGCCCTCCACGAACTCCATACTGAGGAGCTGCCCCTCCTCTCCGTAGTCCTGAAAGTCGTAAACCTGGACGATGTTCGGATGGTTGAGGCGGGTGGCGAGCTGCGCCTCCTCCGCGAACATGGTGCGGAAACGCCGCGAAGCGCCGTAGGCCGGCAGGATGCGCTTGAGGACGAGGAGCTTGAAGGTCGCCTCGGCCCCGCGCTTCTTGGCCAGAAATACCTCGGCCATCCCGCCGGCGCCGAGGCGGCGGACGATCTCGAAGTCGGCGAGCCGCTTCGGGGTGGGCCGGGTGGGCGAATCCGTCATCAGGGCCGCGCGGGCTCGGGCTCGCGCGAGCCTGCAGGTTACCGCGACATCCATGCCCGGTGTAGACTCGCCCGTCCGATGCCGATGGTCCTCTGCGCCCGCGAAGTCCGCGCTCGGATGAGCCTTTTTTGGGTCCCAGTGCTCGCGCTCGCGATGGCGGGCTGCGCCAGCACGCACCCGGCCGGCAAACCTCCAACCGGAGCGGCGCAGGCGACGGGTCCGATCACCCCCACGCCGGTGGACGACGCCGGGTTCGCCCAGGCGGCCTACCGCGTGCTGGTCGGCGCGGACAAGGGGCCGGCGCGGGCGAGCTTGGTCGCCGGCGTGGTTGCGCGACAGCTCGAGCGCTCGCGCGTGCGCTTCGCATCCGATCACGCGGAGCTCGGCTACGCGAGCCTTCAGGGCGCGTTCTTGCTCATGCGCCGCGGCGAGTTCCGTCGCGAGGCGCTCGTGAAGGCGGCACCGGCGCTCGAGCAAGGTGCCGCGGCCGCCGCGCGCCGTGGTGAGGAAGGTTACGCGCTCGCGCTCTACACGCTGCTCGACGGACTGCTCGCTCCGGGAGCGCAGCGCGACGACGTGCAGACGCACCTCACGGCGATGTCGGCGTATCACTCGATGACCGGGAGCGCCGGGCAGCTCGTGGCGCTCGGGTCCGACGCGCGCGTGGCTTCGCAGCGCGCGCTGCTCGACAGCAGCGACGAGCGCATTCGCGACGCCTCGGATCGCATGCTGAGCTGGCTCGGCAAGGCGGGCGCGGCTCTGACGCCCGACGGCCCGCGCACGCTCGCCGATCGCGACGAAGCGTTCCGCGCGGCCCGCGGCGGCGGCTACGCCCTCGTCGCGCTCTACCTCCGCCATCAGGATCCGCTGGGCGCGCTCACGGCGCTCAGCGACGCGGGCCTCGATCGCGCCGTCCCGCCCGATATGCGCGCATGGCTCGAGGCCGGCGCGCAGGACGACAACCCCGACGCGTGGCTGAACCTCTACCGCGTCTACGACTCCGTCCAGCGCGAGGTAGCGGCAGCGCTCGAGCTCGATCCGCGCGTGCTCGAAGGGGCGGCGTGGGGCACGGCGGTCTCGCTGTTCCAGGCGGAGCCCGGCAGCTACCGCGGCGCGATGCCGCTCGCGACGCGCCTCGTCGATTACGGCATGGCCGAGGTCGCTCCGCTCGTGCTCGCGAGCGGCCTGGCCCGCGGCGCTTCGCCCGACGAGCTCGCAGCCGGTCTCGCGCTCGTGCTGAACGCCACGGTCGGGGAAGCCGACAGCGGGCAGCCCGACGCGGCGCGCCGCACCTTCGAGGCCGCGGCGCCACTGCTCGAGCTGGCGAGCTCGCAGAAGTTCGCCGGCAAGGTGAGCCCGAGCCCCGCGCGGCTGCGCTACGTGATGGGCGCCCTCGAGGCCGGCCGCGGCCAGCTCGCGAGCGCACGCCCGCTGCTCGAGGCTGCGGTGCGCGAGGAGCCGTCGATCGATGCGCTGCGCATGCTCGCGGCGATCACGCGGCAGGCACGCGACGCGCAGACCACGCTCGGGCTGCTCGGTCGCGCGCAAAAGCTCGCCGAAAAAGCCGGCAACGCAGTCGAAGAAGCCGACCTCCTGCACAGCGAGTTCGAGGTCCTGCGTGACGGCGGCGATCGCGCCGGCGCGAGCAAGGCGCTCGAGCAAGCGGTCACGCGGGCGGTGGACGCGACGCGGCAGGTGCGTCCGGGCGCGAGCCAGGCGCGCGCCGAGCGATTGCTCGCGCGCGTGCTCGAGCATTTCGGGGAGCCCGCCGCGGTCAAGCGCGCCACGGATCGCGCCTACGACGCCGCCGCCTCCGACACCGGGCAGCTCAGCGCCACGATCACGGACGCCGCGCGCCGCGCCCTCACCCGTCGCGATCTCCCGTCGGCGCGCACGGCACTCTCGCGCGCGGTCGACGCGAACCTCCCGCCCGACGAGCTCGTGTACATCGCTCTCTGGCTCGGTCTGCTCGAGAAGCAGCTCTCCGTCCCCACCGACGGCGCCGTCGAAGACGCGTTCGCGGCCATGGACGAGGCGCCGGGCTGGAGCGGCAAGCTGCGCGCGTGGGGTCGCGGCAAGCTCCCGGACAACGACCTCGTCGCCGCCGCGCGCGACCCCGCGCAACGCACCGAAGCGCTCTTCTACACGGCCATGCGCCGCCGCGTCGGCGGCGATTCGAGCGCCGACAGCGAGCTCGAAAAGGTCGCCGGCAGCGAGGCCGTGAACCTCGTCGAGATCGGCATCGCGCGCGACCTCTTGGCGCTACGGGCGGGTGCAGAAGCAGGGCTCAAGCTGCCGGCCGGCTTGAGCCTGCCCTGACGGAAACTTACTTCTTCGCCATCGCGGCCATCCGCTTCTTCATCTCTTTGGGCGAGACGTCCTCGACGTGCGTCGCGATCGACCAGCGGTTGCCGTACGGATCCTCGACGCGACCCCAGCGATCGCCCCAGAACATGTCGGAGACGGGCATGATCACCTTCGCGCCCGCCTTCACCGCCTTGGCGAACGTCTTGTCGACGCTCGACACGTACATGAAGAGGTTCGCGGGGCGCGGGGGCTCCTGCACCGAGTCCGAGAACAAGAGGAGCGTGTCGCCGAGCTTCACCTCGGCGTGCATGATCTTGCCGTCCGCACCGGGCATCACGGCGCGCACCTTGCCGCCGAACGCCTTCTTCACGAAATTCATCGCCCCCTTCGCGTCGCTCAGGTTGAGCGAGACTTGCACCGAGTTATATCCCTTCGGAATCGGTCGAACCTTCTTCTTCTTCGCCATCTGGCCTCCGAGCGCGCCCATAGCGCTGGACCGAAGCGGGGGATAGCAAGGCGCGAAATCGCGCCGAACCGCGCGCCGCGGCGGGACTACTCCTGCGGCTTACGGCCGAGGAGCTTGGTCGTGAGGTGCTCGCCGAGCTCGGAGGTCATGAGGCGCTCGACGGCTGCCTCCTTCTCGCGCCGTTCGTGCTCGTCGTACTGAAATTCGATGCCCATCCCGGCAGGGTTGGCGCGCGTCGCAAGCGCCGGCAACGTCACCCAGATGACCTTGCCGCGCAGGCGCAGCGGCTCGGGCAGGTTCGGCACGCCGAGCGCGAACACGAACTCCGTCCCGACCGGGAGCGGTTTTTCAGTACCGATGAACGACCCCCCGCGCGAGATGTTCTTCGTGTAGTCGGCGAAAAACGTATTGAGCCGCTTGTATTCG
>DATMCL010000393.1:0-16153 GCA_035558375.1 Polyangiaceae bacterium | reverse complement strand
CGAGGAAACGCACGACCACGTCCTCGCCGGGCAGCGGCGCGGCGCGCGTCGGGTCGCCCGCCACCTCGATCTTCGCGCCGACGACGCGCGTTTTGTCGATCGCTTCGACCGAGGAGAGCGGGTCGTCGCAGACGCTCGTCGCGACGAGCGTGAGGCCGAGGCCGAGCGCGGCCGGCACACGAGAAAGGAACCGTTCGTTCATAGCTCACCTCGGATGCCGAGGTTCGGGAAGAGACCCAACCCGCCGGCTGCTTCTTTCTTCGAGTAGTCGTAGTTGTACGTGTAGCCCTGAGCGTTCGTCGCGTTGTAGACGTTCTGGACGTCGAGGTACGGCGCGAGCGTGAAGACGGAGCCGATCTTGAAGGCCTTCTCGAGCCGCACGTCGAGCTGCTGGAACATCGGATCGCGATCGCTGTTCACCGCGCCGTAGATCGGCAGGTACACGCCGGTGCGCGCGTCGAACACGCTCGAGGTCACGGGCGTCGTCGGCTCGCCGCTGATGAGACGGAAGCGGGCGCCGAGCTCCCAGCCTTTGCCGAGCTTACGGCTCGCGACGACGCTCAGAATGTGCGTCTGGTCGTGATCGAAGAGGCGATACGGGCCGCCGTGATCGCTGCGCTCGCTGCGCGAGATCGTGTACGCGACGAAGGCGAAGGTGTCGGCATCGGGGCGCGCTTCGGCGAGAAACTCGCCGCCGTAGATGCGACCGCGCCCGTCGTTGACGAAGTGCGGTTCGCTGCCGTCGGCGGATCCGACGACCATGTCGTCGAGCGTCTTGTAGAAGCCTTCGGCGCCGAGCTTGAGCGCCTTGCCGAAGCGCTGCTCGATCCCCGCGCTGAACTGCCAGGCGTGGTACTGCGTGAGATCCGGGTTACCGATGCCCGGGTAGCTCATCCAGAAGAGCGGCGGCTGCGAGTAGCGCCCGACACCGCCCTTGAGCGTCGTGCTCTCCGTGAGGTCGAAGCGCGTCGAGAGGCGCGGATCGACCGACCAGCTCTTGAACTCGCCCGCATAGTCGGCGCGCACGCCGGGGGAGAGGAGCCACGGCTTGACGGGGCGGTAGCCGAGCTCGGCGTAGGCCGCTGGGCGAAATGTGTTCAAGTCGTCGGCCTTCGCCGAGATCAGCCGCTGGCCGGCGAGCGCATCCTGGTCGCGAGGATTGCCCTCGAACTGCTGCGGCACGGGGCCGCGGTACTCGCCGTCGAGGAACTGGGCATTGAGATCGAAGCCCGCTGTCGCGCGCAGCGTCGGATCGAGCTCGAAGCTCCACTCGCCGCGCCCGAACACCTCGTAACCACCGAAGATCTGCTTGAGCTCGCCGAAGTGGTTCTCCGCGTCGAGCCGCCCGGCGGCGACGGTGAGCTCCTGCGTGACCGCCGGCGAGAATTCCGAGTGCAGCGACGCCTGCAGGCGATGAAAGCCGACGGCGCCGTTCACGTTGCCCGCGAGCCCCGGGTCGCTGTCGTTCGGGTGCGAAAACACCAGGTTGATCTCGTCGTGGCTCCCGTACGCCATCACGCGCAGGCGGTGGTGCGGGCCGAAGCGGTGCGAGAAGAGCCCCTGGTAGTCGTAGTAGACCGGGGCCGAAACGACGCTGAACGCGTCTTTCGGCACGATGCTCGAGTACACGGCGTCGATGAGCGAGCGACGTCCGGCGAGCGCGATGCCCGTGTCCTTGCCGAGCGGCATCTCGGCCTCGAGCGACGTATCGATGAAGCTCAGGTCGAAGACGCCGTGGAAGCGATCCGTCTTCGGATCGCGCGTGCGCACGTCGATGACGCCACCCGTCGCGCGCCCGAAGCGGGACGAGAAGTTCCCCGGATAGAGATCGACGCGCGAGAGCAGGCGCGAGTTGAAGAAGCTCGTAACGCCGCCGAAGTGGTAGAGGAACGGCACGGGGATCCCGTCGAGGAACGTGATGCTCTCGTCGCTGCCCGCACCGCGGAGGATCGGCGTGCCGTCACCCACCCCGGTGCGCGCGACGCCGGGTAGCACCTCGATGGCGCGCAGCGCGTCACCACGCGTGCCAGGGATCTTCGTGAGCTCCTCTTCCTTCACGGTGTGCTTCGTGGGCTCGCGCGGCGGCGCCTCGACCTCGGCCGTGGCCTCGAAGTCCTCGAGGTCGCCGTCCTTGGCGGCAGGCGCCGGTGGCGCGGGAGCCTTCGCGACCGGTGCTGCCGCGGGCGCCACTACGGGAGCAACGACGGGCGGAGGCGCGGCAGGCGCCGCCGGAAAGACGTACCGGTAGCCAATCGTGACGGCGAGCGGCTCGGTGCCGCGCCGCGCCGGCTCGAACTCGAAGCCCTTCACCGCGGCGAGCGCTTGCTCGTCGAACGCGGCGCCACCCGACGTTCGAACGTTGGCCGAAACGACGTGGCCGCTCTCGTCGATCGTGAGCTCGAGCTCGACGTTGACCGGTTCGGCCGGTGTTTCACCGGCGGGAAGCTCGACCTTCGGCTCGTGAAGCAAGCGCGGCGGCGTGACGGCGCTCTCGGATCCGGGTGCCTGTGCCAGCGCGTGCGGCGCGTAGGTGCCCAGAGCGGCTGCACACCCGAGTGCAACGAGCAGGGAGCGGTGAACGGTGAATCGCATGGCGTCCTCGCCTCGGCGCCCGCGACGAGCGACCGAGAATCGAACTTCCGTGCCCGCCCGCTCGCGAACCGTTCAAAACAAAACGTGCACGAGCGCGGTCGCTCGCGCGCCGCCCCGCCGGCCCGCGTCTCGTATAAAGGCGAATGCTCGCCCCACGCCAGCGTCGCGCCTTAAGGAAGCGGCAGCTCTACCGTGCGCTCGACGACCGCGAGCGCGCCGTGGAAAGCAGGTATGCGCAGGTCACGCAGGCTCGCCGCGAAGCAATCGCCGGCGGTCGTTCCAGCGAACGGCTTCTGAACGTCGACGCCGACGACCTGGCCGGTTTGCGCAAACGTGAGTCGCACGCGGACGGGACCACTCGGCGCGTTCGTGTCACGGCACGCCTTGGCGCGAGTCACCGCGGCGTCGATCGCGGCATGCGCGCGTGCGGCCAAAAAGCCGCCGTCGCTCGTGGCCTCCGTCACGACCGGCGAGGCATGCGTCGACGTCTCGCTCGCCTGCGCGGCAGCGGGCCGTAGCTCGCTCCGCCCGAGCAGCATCCCACCGAGCAGCGCGACGACTGCCGCGGCGGCCAAGGCGAGCAGCGTGCGACCCGAGCCCGACGCCTTGGGCGGCTCGACGACCGCAGCCAGGGGCGGGGCGATCAGGACCGCGGCAGGATTGCTCGCGTACGAGAGCGGCGTGTCGATGTGCACGTCGTCCGGCGCGAGCGGCGCGGGGCGAACGCTCGGACGGGGGGGATGGGGAGCCGGCGCCGGAGGACGGAGCGATAACGGGCGGTGCGCTGCGGGTGGTGCATTGCTCGCGTCAGCGACGACCTCCTCGTCGTCGAGCACCTCGAGACCGTCCTCGTCGATGCGCGAGACGTCGAACACCTCCGCGGTCATCCCCGGGGGAATAGAATCCGGGTAGTAGTGGTGTTGCTTGCGGGCGCTGATCTTCGAAGACGCGCTTTTTTTCCGCCGCACGCGGGTCGGTTGCTTGGCCTTGGCGCCCATACCGCCTTGGATTTTCTGGAGTATACCTCAAACCATGTTCACGCGCGCCCTGTTCACCCTCGCCCTCGGCCTTTCGCTCGGCGCATGCCAGAAGGCCGAACCGGCCCGAAACACCGATTCCAAGCCCGCGGAAAACCAAGCGGCAATCCGCGAGCTCTCCGTCCCCGATGTTGCTGCCCTCGTCCAGGCGAAGGGCGCCACCGTCGTCGATGCCAACGACGCCGAAACCCGCCAAGAGCAGGGCGTGGTCCCGGGCGCTGTCCTCCTCTCGAGCTCACGCCAGTACCCGCTCAGCGAGCTCCCCGCCGCCAAAGACACGAAACTCGTCTTCTACTGCGGCGGCACGGCCTGCCGCGCCTCCGACAACGCCGCCAAGCGCGCCTCCGAAGCCGGCTACGCCGACGTGAGCGTCATGCGCGCCGGCATCCGCGGCTGGAAGAGCGCCGGTAAGCAGACGGAAACGCCGCGCAGCTGAGCGCTGGAAGCAGTCCGTAAGCGACAGCGATCCGACGCGCGCCGTCGTCGTGCGTGACTCAATGAGTTGATGCCCCGCGCCTGGGTGCGGCGAAGAACGGCCCGCGTGCTCGGCCTTCGGCCTGTGCGCGCGGGTGCCCCCAAGCGCGGGCGCCGCCCGCGCGGAGGCACGACGGAATCGGGCGCAAGAAGACGACAACGCCGCGCACCGTTAACAACCGCCCCGATGCCCGAGCGCAAGGGCGGTTGTTACTGAGGAGCGAGTTCGCGAAGCGCTTGCCTGATCAGCTGCTCGAGGGACGAGACGGCGACCGGAATTTTGGCGAGAGCGCGCTTGGCATCACCCTCGCGAAAGCCCAGGCCTCTGAGGGCTTGAAAGGCTTTCGCCCGCGCATCGGCAGCAGCTGGGGCGACGACGCCACCGTAGGGCGTGCCATCGGCATGAGTGAAACGCGCCGAAGAAGCCGTGCCCGTGACGATGAGCCTGCCCTCGTGGACGGCGAGGTGATGAGCTCCGCAGAGCGTAACGAGATTTTCGGGATCGTGATTGCCGCCCTCTGACCGAAGCCGGATGTGGTGCGGCTCCGTGAAGGTCGCGTGCCGGCAGCCGGGGACGCGACATTTCCCGCCATCGCGACGAAGAACGAGGCGACGGGTCGCCGGCGGGATGGTCTGCGTAGCGCGCAGCGAAGCTGCGCACACGTGGGCGCGACCGATTGAGGCGTCGACCGCCCCCACGTGTGCGCGAGCAAATTCGTCGTCGTCAGCGCCCACGTGTGCGCAGGCGTCTGCGCCGTCGGATGCGCGACCTTCGGTGTTGGCGCCGACGCCTACGTAGGCGCGACCGCGTACCTCACCGTACCCCACGTGGACGTTCACGTTTCCGATGTGCTGAGCATCGCACTCTGCCATTTCGACGACTTCGGGCCCGACTTCGATGGCCTCACCGCGACCTTGCTGCATTGCCCGACGGCAGCTTTCACAAACCGTGAGCGCGATTTGGTAGCTTGAGCGTCCCAGATCCCTGTTACCCCCGAGTGCCTGACGGCAGAGAAGCAGAAGGGCTGCCTCCTCGTCGATAGGCTCCACCGCATCGCGGCGGATTTTCGCCATGGCTTCGCGAAACGTCGCGAACGCCTCGCCCGAGAGCTCGAGGCGGACCACGTGGCGCTTCAGCCGCGAGTCCGGAGCGTCGCCCGGGAGGCTTCCGGGACGATGCCCACTCACAAGCCGTTCAACTTCACGCACGGTTCGCCCGCGGGCGGTTTCTAGCCACTCCTTTTCAGTGGACGGCGTCACGACGCGCGTGAGCTCGCGCGCGTGCGAGAAACTGACGGCACCCGTTTGCAGCTCACGGGCAGTTTCAGGCAGCTCTTCGAGCGCCTCGGCAACGCGGAGCTTTTCCTGCGTGAGACGCGGTCCGTAGCCGAAGAGGAGCTCGGTATATTCGTTGAAGGACGCGTAGCCCAACCGCGCGTGCACAGCCGAGCGATAGGCTCGAAGGAGCGCGCGCCCTTCTTCGAAATCGAGCCCCGCCCTTTCGGCAGCGAGACGAACGAGCTCTTCGTGTGCCTGACGCCACGCGACGTCGCGCTTCAAAACGATTGCTGATGACATGTTCAAACCTCCCGACCACGCGGCGCCCCAGCCGTCGCGGACTCTTGCTCAGCTTTCTCTCTAACACGCATATTTTCGTGCTCGCCGGTGCGCGACCAACCTCGTTCTATTCAGCAAGACCGCGGCGAAGTCGTCCGAGCGCTGAAAGCGACTGCCCGCTCAACCTGACGCGATGGCGCGGCATTCGCGGCGCTAGCATTGTTCCTCGGCGCTCGACCCCACCGAAGGCCGTCAAGCACATTCCCACAAAAATGCTGGTGGAAACGCCTCGAGCCCGTCAGCACCACCAAGCACTACCGCTCGGGCATTGGGGCGGTTGCTAACAAAGTGCCGCGTTTCGTGCCTCGCCGCGCCCATGTGGGACCCACGTGGGGGACATCAACTCACCCCCTCTATAGTGCCGACGGGCGCGACGACAGAGAGGGTCGCCCTGGAACCAACTCACTGCCACCGCTCGACACCCCTGCGATGCTTCGCCTAGCGCCGAGTGCGTAACGCGCACCGCTCGCCACCTCAAACGCACCGCCGCTCAACGCGTGTCGAGAAACGCACGCCAGCCGCCGTGCGCGGTGATGTCGAGGGCGCCGGTGAGCGCTGCTGGCTCGCAGAGGAAACCTTTGACGCTCGAGCCGTCGTCGAGGACGACGGTGCCGATCACCATGGGCGCCGGGACTGCGGCGACGAAGGAGCCGAAAGCTTCGGTGGTGAGTGACCACACCTCGAGCTCGATGCCGGCGCCGGAATGGCCTGGTGTCCGAACGAGGCCCGGCTTCGGGGGGGTGGTTCCGGCGAGCGCGTAGAGCTTGTAGTCGGCGGCGCTCCGTTGCGCGCGGAGGAGGCGGGCTCCGCGGCTCGTGAGCTGATGATTGAGCGGTTGGCCGCTCAGGTGCGCGCCAGCCACCGCGAGGAGCACGTCGCCTTCGCGCGTGGGCGGGCGGTAGGGCGCCGTGTCCGAGAGCGAAAGACCGGTCGCTCCGAAGGTCGGATCGTAGGCGCGGTGGAGGCGATCCCCGAGCTCGGCGAGCGGTCCGTCGCTCCAGGCCGGGCCGAGGAGCGTGACGCCGAAGGGCAGATTCTGCTCGGTAAATCCCGCGGGCACGGCGACCCCAGCGAGGTCGAGCAGGTTCACGAAGTTCGTGTAGCGACCGACGCGTGCGTTGAGCTCGAACGGATCGGCGAGCGCGGCTTCGACCGTCGGGTGGGTCGGCGCCGTCGGCAGCAGCATGGCGTCCATCTCGGCGAAGGCACGCTCGGCGGCGCGCGCGAGCTCCCGCAAGCGGTACGTGCCGCGGAATGCGTCGGCTCCCGACACCGAGCCGCCCGCGAGCACGATGTCGCGCACGACCGGGTGCACCTCGGTCGTGTGCGCGGCGATGAACTCGCCGACCGCCGCGTAGCGCTCCGCGATCCAGGGTCCACCGTAGAGCAGGCGCGCAGCTTCGAGGAACGGCTCGAGGTCGAAGCGCACCACGCGCACGCCGAGCGCTGCGACGCGCTCGACGGCTTCGGCGAAAGCGCGCTCGTAGCTCGCGTCGCCGAAAAACTCGAGCCGCTCGGGCACGCCAAGTCGCGTGATGGCGCCCCCGCGCGCGGCGCTCGGGCGCGAGAACGCGTCGAGCTCGTCGGGGGCAGTCATCACCTCGAGCACGCGAGCCGCGTCGCCCACCGTTGCCGCAAAGACCGACACGCAGTCGAGGGAGCGGCAGGCGGGCACGACGCCCCGCGTGCTGACGAGACCGCGCGTCGGCTTGAGGCCGACGAGGTTGTTGTACGCGGCAGGAACCCTGCCCGACCCGGCCGTGTCCGTGCCGAGCGAAAAGCTGACGAGGCCGTGCGCGACCGCGAGCGCCGAGCCCGAGCTCGAGCCGCCGGAGAGGTGACGCTCGTCGAAGGCCGAGCTGGGGATGCCGTAGGGCGTGCGCGTTCCGACGAGACCGGTCGCGAACTGGTCGAGGTTCGTCTTGCCGACCGGGACCGCTCCGGCGTCGAGCAGACGCTGCACCGACACGGCGTGCTCGCGCGGCACGCGGGCGAACGCGGGACAGCCGGCCGTCGTCGGCAGGCCGCGCAGGTCGATGTTGTCCTTGATGGCGAAAGGAATGCCGAACAGGGGAAGCGATTCGCCGCGCTGCTTTCGCTCACGAGCGAGCTCGAGGTGCTGCCGCGCCGTCTCCTTCGGAAGGAGCTCGATCCAGATCGGTCGCTGGCCCCGCGCGGCGATGCGCGAATACACCAAATCCAGCAAATCGCCGGGATTCAGCGTGCCCGAGGCGAAGGCGCCTTCGAGCGTCCCGATGTCCAAACGCAGCACGTCCCTCATGAATCACCCACTCTCAACGCCACGAGCGCTTGGCCGGGCGAGACCGCGCGTCCCTCGGCGACCAAGAACTCGACGATGGTGCCCGACGCGGGCGCCTCGATCGCAATCTCCATCTTCATCGACTCGAGCACGAGCAGCACGTCACCCCGCGCGACGCGCGTGCCCGCCGTCGCGCGCAGCTGCCACACGCTGCCGTGCACGTGGCTCTCGACGAGCTCCGAGCCGGCATGCTGTGCCGCGGCCGCCGCGGGAGCGACCAGGTCCGCTTCCGCGAGCGTAGCCCCCTGCTCGGCCCAACGGCGACGCTCCTCCTCGAAGGCCTCGTGCTGCGTCGCCTTGAAGGCCGCGATGCTCTTCTCCTCGCGCGCGAGGAAGCGCTGGTAGTCGCCGAGCCCGAACGTCTCCTCGCCGATCTCGAGCTCGTAGCGCCCGTGCGGGAACGCTTCGCGCATCTCGAGGAGCTCTTCCGCCGCGACGGGGAAGAAGCGAATTTGGTCGAAGAAGCGCAACAGCCAGGGCTTGCCGGCCGGGAAATCGCGCGTCGTGCGGAAGCGGTTGTAGACCTGAAGCGTGCGGCCGACGAACTGATACCCGCCGGGGCCTTCCATGCCGTAGATGCAGAGGTACGCGCCGCCGATGCCGACCGCGTTCTCGGGCGTCCAGGTGCGCGCGGGATTGTATTTCGTGGTGACCAGACGGTGGCGGGGATCGACCGGCGTCGCCACCGGTGCGCCGAGGTACACGTCCCCGAGCCCGAGCACGAGATAGCTCGCGTCGAAGACGACGCGCTTCACGGCCTCGATGTCACCGAGGCCGTTGATACGCCGGATGAACTCGAGGTTGCTCGGCGTCCAGGGCGCGTCGCGCCGCACGCCCTGCATGTACTTCTCGATGGCGAGGCGCGTCTGCGGATCGTCCCAGGAGAGCGGCATCCTCACGATGCGTGTCGGCACGCGCATCTCACCCACGGCCGGTAGCTCGGACTCGGCACGCTCGAGCAGCGCTAGCAGGCGCGGCAGCGTGATTTGTGCCGAATCGTAGTGCAGCTGCAGGGAGCGGATCCCGGGCGTGATGTCCACGATGCCGCGCTGGCGCTCGCGACCGAGCCACTCCCAGAGCGCATGCACACGAAACCGGAGCGCGAGATCGAGGACGAGCGGCCCGTACTCGACGAGCAGGTAGCGATCGCCCGACGGTCGGTAGACGACACGCGGCCGCTCGCCGTCCGCCGGTAGCTCGCGCACGACGGCGGAATCGACGCGCGCCTTTTCAAGAGCGCGACGCGGGGCCGCCTTGCGCGTAGCGACTTCAGCCGTCTGCGCGGCGTCACGACCCACGGCGTCGTCGAGCGCCACCGGGACGAACCGCACGCGCGCCCCGGGCTTCAGCTGCCCGATCTTCCAGAGCTCCGCACGCACGACGGTCGCTGGGCAGACGAACCCGCCGAGGCTCGGCCCGTCGGGACCCAGGATGATCGGCATGTCGCCCGTGAAGTCCACGGTGCCGACCGCGTACGCGTTGTCGTGGATGTTCGAGGGGTGAAGACCGGCTTCCCCGCCGTCCGGTCGCGCCCAGGTCGGCTTCGGCCCGATCAGCCGGACGCCCGTGCGCGCCGAGTTGTAGTGCACCTCCCACGCCGTCGCGAAGAACGTCTCGATGTCGCTCGGCGTGAAGAAATCGGGGGCTCCGTGCGGACCGTAGAGCACCCCGATCGTCCACTCGTCACTGAGCTCGGGGAGGAGCCCCGGCTCGAGCGCCGCGGGCTCTCCGTCCGTCGGACCCGACGTGGCGAGGTGAAGCACGTCGCCCTTGCGGAGCGCGCGACCGCCATGGCCGCCGAAGCCGCCGAGCGTGAAGGTCGCACGACTGCCGAGGTACTCTGGCAAGTCGATGCCGTGCCGCACGGCGAGGTAAGCGCGGCAACCGGGGCCGCTCACCTTGCCCACGGCGAGCGTTTGACCCGCGCGAACGGCGATGGGGCGGTGGTATCGAACCGGCTCGCCGTCGAGCGTCGCCGTCATGTGCGCTCCGGCGAGGGCGATCACCGCGTCGCACGCGAACTTGAGCGTCGGGCCCGAGACCGTGAGCTCGAGCGCCGCCGCACCTTCGGGATTGCCCACGGCGCGATTCGCAAGCCGAAAATGCAGGGCATCCATCGGCCCCGACGGCGGCACGCCGATGTCCCAGTAGCCGAGGCGTCCGGGATAATCCTGCACCGTCGTGAGCGTGCCGGGGACGAGCACCTCGAGCGTGTGGCTCGCGAACTCGAAGCTCCCGAGCGTGCTGGTCGTGACCGCACCCTCGCGCACGACCTCGGACGCGACGAGAGCGCGCAGGTACTCGAGGTTGGTCTCGATGCCGCCGAGCTCTGTATCCGCGAGCGCGCGACCGAGCTTCGCGAGCGCTTCGTCCCGCGTGGGCGCATGCGCGATCACCTTGGCGATCATCGGGTCGTAAAACGCGGGGACGGTCGTGCCGCGCTCGACCCAGCCGTCGACGCGCACGTCCGCCGGGAACGCCGCTTCCGTGAGCAGGCCCGCGCTCGGCCGAAAGCCGCGCTTCGGATCCTCGGCGTACAGGCGCACCTCGATCGCGTGGCCGTTCGCCGCGAAGGGCCCGGACGGCAGGCCTTCGCCCGCGGCGACGCGCAGCATCCATTCCACGAGATCAAGCCCCGTGACGGCTTCCGTGACGGGGTGCTCGACCTGCAGGCGCGTGTTCACCTCCAGGAAGTAGAAGGCTTCCTGGGCGTCGTCGTACACGAACTCGACGGTGCCCGCCGAGCGGTAGCCGACGGCGGAGCCGAGCTTCACCGCCGCATCCAGCAGCGCTTGACGTATGGCTGGGCGCAGCCGCGGCGCGGGTGTCTCCTCGATCACCTTCTGGTGTCGGCGCTGCGCCGAGCAGTCACGCTCGCCGAGCGCGACCACGCGACCGCGCCCGTCGCCGAAGATCTGCACCTCGACGTGCCGCGCGCGCTCGACGTAGCGCTCGAGGAACACGCCGCCGTCGCCGAAGTTCTTCTGCGCGAGGGACTGCACCGACTCGAACTGCTCGACGAGCCGGGTCGAGTCGCGGCAGAGCTGCATGCCGATGCCGCCGCCGCCCGCGGTGCTTTTCAAGATCACCGGAAAGCCGATGCGCTCGGCTTGCAGCTTTGCCTCGCTCGAGCTCGCCAGGAGACCCGTGCCGGGCAAGAGCGACACCCCGAGCTCGGTCGCGATCGAGCGCGCACCGTGCTTCGTGCCGAAGCCGCGGATCTGATCCGGCGTGGGGCCGACGAACGCCACGCCGCGCCGCTCGATCGTCTCCGCGAATGCCGCGTTTTCGCTCAAAAACCCGTAACCGGGATGAACCGCTTCCGCCCCGGTGCGCTCGATGGCGGCGAGGATCGCGGGGACGTTCAGGTAGCTCTCCGCGGCGGGGGGCGGCCCGACGCAGACGGCTTCGTCCGCTTCGAGCACGTGGCGCGCGTGGCGATCCGCTTCGGAGTAGACGGCGACGGAAGCGACACCGAGCCTTTGCAGGGTCCGCTCGATGCGAACCGCGATTTCCCCCCGGTTCGCGATGAGGACTTTCTTGAACAAGGTTTTCTCGCCTAAGCCGCGGACCAGACCAGCACTCGCACGGGAGTCGGGTTGTACGCGTTACAAGGATTGTTGAGCTGCGGGCAGTTCGAGATCAGAACGGTCACGTCCCGTTCGGCCAAAAGCTCGACGTAGCGCCCGGACCCCGAGATGCCGTCCTCGAACGTGAGCCCGCCCTCGGGCGTTACGGGGACGTTCATGAAGAAATTGATGTTCGCCGGGATGTCGCGCTTCGTGAGCGGCTGAAGGTGTTCCTGGATCTCGAGCAGAAACGTGTCGCGACAGTTGTGCATGTACTTCTTGTCGAGCGCGTAGCGCACCTGATTCGACTCGGCGGCGCAGGCCCCGCCGAGCGTGTCGTGCCGGCCGCAGGTGTCGGCCACGATCGTCAGAAGCACGTTCCCTTCGCTCGAAATCAGCCGCGTTCCGGTCGTGAGGTAGATGTTTCCCTGCTCGCGAATCGTGTCGGGCGCGCTGTAACGATCGGTCGGATCGTGCGCGTCGAAGAACAGGGTATCGACCGCTTGGTTGCCCTCCAGGTCGATGATGCGCAGCGTCTCGCCGCGGCGGATGGTCCGGCTGAAGCCCGAGCCCGAGTCGACGATCTGGTCGAACGACGCGCGGCTCGGCTCGAGGGTGCTCTCTTTGAGTGCCATGGCGTGCCTCAGGCGAAGTAGCGCTCGGTGAGGGTGAAGCCGCGCTCGTTCTCGGGACACGAGGTTCGGCAGGGATCGCTCGGCGCGGGCGCCGTTCCGCGGCGTATGTCCACGCGCACCGGCTTCGGCGCGTACTCCGGAGACGGGTCGAGTGGATGCGGCGTGTTCGAGAGGACGAGCAGCACGTTGAGCTCCGCGCGGAGCTCGACGAAAGCGCCCGGGCTCGTGCGCGGAACCCAGCGCAGGTTGCCGTCGGCGTCGGCGGCCACCTTCACGAAGAAGTTCACGTTCGCGTGCAAATCGCGCCGCGAGAGGCCGTGCTTGGCGAGCTCGATCAGGAAATTGTCGCGAGTATTCCGGTAAAAATCGTTGCGCTTCGCCTGGTAGCTGCCGGCCCCGTACTTCGCGCGCGAGGCCTCGGCGCGCAGATGCCCGGTGATGGTGTCGTGCCAGCCGACGCTGTCGCTCACGACGGAGCAGAGGACACGTCCCATGTCCGAGTAGAGGACGTTGCCCGTCGTGAGGCGCGCGATGTGCTGCGCCTTGAGCGTGTCCGGCATGTTGTAACGCTCGAGCGGCTGGTCGGCGTTGAAGAGCAGCGCCGCGACGCTCGCGCCACCTTCCAAGTCGGTGAGCTTCAGCAGCTCGCCGCGGCGGACGACGCGCGACCACATCTGTCCGCCGCGCAACGTCTCCGACGAGACTGCCCTCGGTTCCACTGCGTTCGATTCCGTCGGCATCGACTGACACCTCCGCGGCGCGTCCCTTTCGGGATGAACCGCAGTCTCGGTGCCGGGTCGTCCCGGCATTAGCCCTTTCGACTCGCGACCAAGCGGGGCGGCGAATCGGACCGGGTCGTCCCGGTCAGGCGCTATCGAACCTAGCCGAGCGATTGTTTCGTGTCGGTTTCGCCGAACCGGCTGCGCGCCCTCGTCACAGGCAAACGGCCTCGAAATCGGCGCAGCAGCCCGTCAGGTCCTCGAGGCAAAAGGAGTCGCAATAGCAGTTGTCGCCGAGGGAGCCGCACAGGCCGGCGCAGCTGTCTGGATCGGTGAGCAGGGGGCAGATCCCGGGATCGCCGGTGCTCAGGGTCGATTGCCTCGCGGTGAGGTCTTCGATGCAGAAGTCGAACGTCACGTCCTCGTCGGCGCGCGATGGGATCGAGAACTCGAGCCGCTCGAGCGTCGTGCCCGTCGGTGTCGCGGTGACGTTTTCGTTCCAGCAGTCCTCGTATGCCTCCGTGAGGAGGATGGATTGCCCGCCGGGCGCGCAGATCCTCTTACAGTACGGCGTCGCGGAGGCGGCGTTGAAGAAGGTCGGGCGGATCTCGTCCGGCACGCTCGAGCCCGTGAGGGTGAACGAAACGCCGGTGACGTCGTGGCTCTGGGCGTTGTACGGAAGCAGCGTGCCCGCGCCGTCGTTGTTGAGCTCAATCACGACGCGCGCGCCCCAGTAGTCGGCAAAGTTCGCGTTCACGACCTGCACTGCAGTGCCGGACACGCACACCCTTCCGTCCGCCTCCGTCATCGTGATGGTCGAGCCGACGGGATCCTTCGTGAGGACAATGGCGCCCTGAATGCCGACGCAGTTCGAGCTGCCGTCGATCCAGGCGGTGTTCGGATCCTGTCCCTCCACGATCGGAAGCGCGAGACCCTCGCCGCTGCCGCACGTGAGTCCGCCGCCGGTACCGCCGGTACCGCCGGTACCGCCCGTGCCGCCCTTGCTGCCGCCGGTCCCACCGCTGCCGCCCGTACCGCCCTTGCTGCCGCCGGTACCGCCCGTTCCACCGAGCGCACCGCCGGTGCCGCCGCCGTCGACGCCACCACCGGTCCCACCGCTCGCGGTGTCTCCGCCGCTTCCCGGATTGGCACCCGTCGCGCCCGTGTTGCCGTCGCCGCCGGTCGCGTTTCCGCCGAGCGCGCTCGTCCCGCCGTCTGGGCTCGAGCCGCCGAGGTTGCCGCCGCCGCCTGCGCTCTGGCCCGCTGCCGCCCCCGAGCCGGTTCCTCCCTTGCCGCCCTTCCCGGCGCGCGCGGAGCTGCCGGCACTGCCACCCTTGGTGCTCTCGCCGGACTGTCCGCCGTCGCCGCCATCGTCGTCGTCGTCGCTGTTGTGCTTCGAATCGAACAGCGTGCATTGCGACGTGAGAAGGCCCGTGAGGAGTAAGCAGGGAAAGAGCAGTCGAACGGAACGCATGAGGCAGCCTTTCAGTCTAGATTTCGTGAATCATTCGCAAGCGCCCGGCTCACCGGCACTCGGGTTGTCGGTGATGCCGATGATGTCTTCGAGGCAAAAGTCGAAGTCGAAGCCCGCCGACTCGCGCGCCGGGATGGCGAACTCGAGCGCCTCGAGGCCCACACCGGTCTGCAGCGCGCCGGTACCATCCCAGCAGTACGCATCGGACTCGTTGAAGAGCGCCGACTCGAGACCCGCAGAACAGATGCGCTTGCAGTAATCGGTTTGAAAACCGTAGATGTGGAACGTCGGTCGGAGCTCCGGGGGCGGCGTCGCGCCCGAGACGTTGAACCGGTAGCCGTGCACGCCCGCGTCAAGGGCGTTGTACATCAGGGGCGTCGCGGCGTTCTCGGGGTTATTGAGCTGAATCGAGATGCGCGCGCCCGTCGAGCGATCGCCGCTCGCCGACGGGCCCTGGTCGACGTGGCCGGACACGCAGATGCGGCCGTCCACCGAGTCGAGGCTGATGCTCGAGCCAGCGTCGTGCGTGACGGAGATGGGGCCCGAAACATCCATGCAGTTCGTGCTCGCCGAGACCCAACCGCTGCCGGCGGTGTTGCCCGGCTCCGGCACGATCTCGAAGCCGTCGCTCGCGCCGCAACCCAATGCGCCGCTCTCGCCGTCGCTGCCGCCGTTGCCCGGCGTTCCGCCCGCCGCTTCTCCCGCCTGACCTTGGCCTGACCTGCCCGCTGTGCCCGCGTCGCCAGGCGCCGCACCTGCACCACCGTCGTGAGCGCCGGCGCTTCCGCCTTCTAGACCGGCACCACCCGCGCCGACGTCACCGCCCGAGCCACCGGTCGCGCCAGTGCCGCCCTTGCCTGAACGTGCTCCCATCGAAGCGCCCGCTCTGGTGGAGCTTCCGCCCAGCGCCGGTTCGCCGGATTGCCCTCCGTTCCCACTGCCGCCGTCGTCATCGTCGTCGTCATCGCTGCTCCCACTCGAGGAGCAATGCAGCGTGACGAGCGCAATCAGCCCGAAGCAAGGAATTAGGGCACGAGGAGGTCGTAGGAGCGCCACGCAAGATAGCTCGAACACACGCCGTGCCCACCAAGGTGCAGCGTCGATAGCCGAAAAGATTATCACGCGACGGCGGCGTTTGCGCGGTTCTAGTCGGGTTGAAAGTGGGTCTACGGCAAGCTGCCGGGATCGCTCATTTTGTACGGAACACCCCCCTGCGCGCCGAGCGAGCGCCGTTCATGCCGCGCGCGTTCGCGAGCGCGACTGAAACATCTGCGGTCCGTGAATGAGCTCCTCGAGCCGCTGCTTCGTCGCGAGGAAATGCCCCGAGAGGAACTGATCCGGACCGCGCGGGCGCGCCACGGGCACGTCGATGATCTCGACGATGCGGCCTGGGTTCGCGCCGAGCACCACGATGCGGTCGGAGAGGTACACGGCTTCCTCGAGATCGTGGGTGATGAAGAGGACGGTCACGTCGACCGCGTCCCAGATCTTCAAGAGGTGCGCTTGCATGGCGCAGCGGGTCTGGGCGTCGAGCGCGCCGAACGGCTCGTCCATCAGCAGGATGCGCGGCTGGTTCGCGAGCGCGCGCGCGATCGCGACGCGCTGCTTCATGCCGCCCGAGAGCTGCCCCGGATATTTGTCGGCCGCATCGTGCAGTCCGACGACCTCGAGCCAGTCGAGCGCTTGGCGCTCGGCGGATGCCGCGGCGATCCCCTT
>DATMCL010000392.1:0-2225 GCA_035558375.1 Polyangiaceae bacterium | reverse complement strand
CTCGGCCTGCTCGCGGCGTGGAGCGTCTTCGGCTACGTCGCCGCGCCTGCGCTCTCGTGGGTCGCGCGGATGCTCCACGCGTAGCGCTCGTTACGGCCCCGCGCGCGGCGTGCGGCGTCGAGCGTCGCGCTCAGTCGAGCTTGAACTCACGCAGCGCGCGATTGTCGGAGCTCGTCGACAGCCGCGAGAGCGCTTGCGTCTCGATCTGCCGGATGCGCTCGCGCGTCACGTTCAAAAACTCGCCCACCGTCTCGATCGCCGTGCCGCCCTGATCGGCGATATCGAGCGCGCACGAGTTCGCGAGCTCCCACACCTCGAGATCCGGGAAGTTGAGCTTGATCGTCCCGGTCTGCGGATTCACGTCGAGGTAGAGGTGGTGCCGGCACGACACGTGCGGGCAAGGCCGCGGCCCCTCGATGCAATCGTGCCGCGTGCGCGGCCGATCGTCGATCTGCGCCTCGAGCTCGAGCGCGCGCTCGACGGCTTTCCGCGCTTCGCGCCGCGTGACGCGCAGCAAGCGAATGCTGCGCGAGCGCGCGCGTCGGCCGGGTGCGCGTTCGGGCGTGGGGGACGACTCTGCCTCGCTGTGCGCTCGAACTTCGGAGGCATCCGGCGAGGTGGGCATGCAGGCCGCGTTGGCCGATTGATGCCAAAGATCGAGCCCCATGGATAGGGTCGCCATGGACCCAGGGCTGCCGCGGAGGCGAGGCAGCTCGCTGCCGCCGCGTGGCGACAATGTAAGTGAGCCTTCGTGTTTCGCTTGAGATCTTCCGACCCAAGCGGACGTAGATGGACGGTGTTACAGCAATAACCGCGGCTGCGCGCGCTGGCTCCTCCGACCAGCCGGGCTGTCGCCCACACCTCGACGTCCGTCGTCGCACGGGAGTGCTCCCTTGGCCGAGCTCCGCGAATCGTCCCTCATGTTCTCACTCGAGTCCCTGCTCGCCCTCGAGCGCGACAAGATCGAGCTCGAGCGCAAACAGGCAGAAGCGCAGCGAAAAGCGGCTCTCGAAGCCGAGGCCCACGCCGAACGCCAGCGCCAAGCCGAGCGCGCTCGTTTAGCGGCGGAAGGCCGCGAACGAGCGATGCTCGAAGATCGTCGCCAGCGCGAAGAGCAAGCCCGCCTCGAAGCCATCCGCCAAGCCGAGCTCGACCGCGTCCGCTTCGAATCCCATCTCAAGGCCGAGCTCGAGGTGGCGGCCAATCGGGAACGGCACGAACGCGAGCTCCAAGCGGCGGCGCTCGCGACGGGCGCGAAACGTATCCGCACGGTGCTCATCGGGGTCGCGGTTATCGCGGGGCTCGGCATCGCCGGCACCGTTGCGTTTGCGCTCATGAGTCCACGTGGGGAGCTCGAGCGACTCCGTGCGGCGGCTGCGGCAGCGCGCACGAACGAGGACGCACGCGCTGCGGAGCTCCGCGGCATGCTGAGCGACGCCGAGCGGCGTCGTCGCGACCTCGAAGCCCAGCTAGCGGCACGTGCGCACGACGCCGCGCTAGCGCCCGCACCGGTGCACTCAGCGACGCCGACGACGCCGCGTCCCGGTCGCCCGGTGCGTCCCACTGCGCCCACGGGACCGCATCGTCCGACGCCCTGCACGGGGGACGCGCATGATCCGTTGAACCCGTGCTTGGGCGGGTAGGGCGCGCGTCGTTGCTGCTTCGAATTCGAACAAGCGAGCCGGGCCTCAGCGAGGCGGGCCACCTTCTGCGGACTTGCGACGGTCCGGGGCGGCTTCGACCGCCTGGCCCACCGAACCCATCGCCAAGGGCCTGAATTCTCTTGCAAATCTTCGTTGCTCGCGGCGGTTGACAACCACCTCGCCGCGACTAAGGTACCCGCCTCTGCCGCGCGGTGGAGCAGCCTGGTAGCTCGTCGGGCTCATAACCCGAAGGTCGGAGGTTCAAATCCTCCCCGCGCAACAAACAAGGAAAACGCGGAGTTGGCGCAAGCTGGCTCCGCGTTCTTTCGTTTGTGGGTGCGATTGCTTGCGTTCGTACTAGCCGCGCCGAGCGCGCTGCAGTCGTTGCCGACGATCCTGAAGCGCGCTTCCGCGGCCAGTAATGCGCAACAGATCGAAAAGGTCGAGGTTCATACGGGGGCGGGGGCGTCGGCGTCAGCTTCAGCCTCTGCGTCGCCGGAACGAAACACGCGGACCTCGGCGTGGGCACGTGCAGCCTCGTGGAGCTCGGCGTCGGAGGCACCGAGCCTGAGTTTGACGTCG
>DATMCL010000391.1:0-10540 GCA_035558375.1 Polyangiaceae bacterium | reverse complement strand
TGAAATACAGGTTCGGGGGCGGAGTGGGGCCCGCGCCGCCGGCACCTGCGCCGCCTGTTTCTTCGCCGGCCTGACCGCCCAGGCTCGTGCCGCCCGTGCCGCCCGTGCCACCGGTGCCACCCGTGCCGCCCGTCGCACCGGCGCCCGCGGCCGCGCCTTCACCACCGATGCCGCCCTGGCCGCTCTCGCCGGCGCCGCCGATGATGATGATGGTGCCGCCGGTGCCGCCGTTCGCGGAGCTATTGCCCTCGCCGCCGATGCCACCGTTGTTGGCGGTGGCGCCTTCGCCTTCACCCGCCGCGCCACCCTGTGCGTTCGTGCCGCCGGTGCCACTGGTGCCGCCCTTACCACCCTTGCCACCTTTGCCGCTCGACCCGCCGGTGCCGCCCGTGCCGGCGCTGCCGCCTACGGTCGCGCCCGTGCCGCCTTCATCACCTTGGCCGCCCATGCTGCTGCCGCCGGTGCTGTTGCCACCGGTGCTGTTACCAGCTTTGCCTGCCGTGCCGCTGCTGCCGGCACCACCCGACTTGCCGGCGCTTCCACCTTTGTGCGGAGCGGGCGTCGAATCGTCGTCGTCGCCCCCGCACGCCGAAGCAAGCCCGAGAGCTGCGGAGAGAGCTAGTACCCAAGACCCATGAAACCCGACCACACCGTGTGCCATGGTCGGATATTCCCCCATATTGGCTACCGTATTTTTAGTATTTTCATTGGTCCCGAATCGCCCGCGTCGCCTCGATGAGGTGAAACACACCAGGCATGAGCGGCCATGAGAAGTATGCGTGCGGGCGCTCGGGCGGGAAGAAGCCGGCCGTCAGGTGATCGAGCAGCTCCGCGGCCTCGCCGATGGGCTTCGAAGCGTCCGTGAGCAAGGGGTAGAAGCGCCGGATAATCGCGGCATCGTCGAGGCGTGCGTCGCTCAACACCATGGGATCGACCTCCGGCGCCACCAAACCCGAGAGCCGATCGTGAAAACTCGCCCAGGATCTGCCCCGGATGGCGCGCGCGATGGCCGCGCGAATGCGCACGAGCCGCGGGTCGTCCGGCGCGTCGGCACCCGTGAGCACGCGGAGCTGGCCGAGCACATTTGAAAACAAAATTGCCACATCCCCCTCTTGCTCCACCAGGCGCGGCAGGCGCTCCGGGTCGTCGATTAAGTGGTCCTCGGTGAGGAATCGCACCCGCGGGCGCGTCTCGAGCGGCGCCCGCGCGAGCCGGCGCCGAAAGACGACGTGCGCCACCGGATCCGGCTCGAGCCCGATCACCTCGGTGAAGCGCTCGAAGAAGAGAGGCTGAGTGCACCAGCCCCCGCTCGGCCCGACGACGATGAGACGCTTCTCGGGCGGCTCCCAACCGTAGAGCCACTCCGCGAGCGCGAAGCGGAACGGCTGCCAGAGCGACTCCGCGTAGCGGAACCCGCGCAGGTGGTAGCGCAAGCCGCCGGCGTCGTTGAGCCAGGACGGGATGAGAGAGCCCTCCGTCTAGAGACGCTCGGGCTCTTCGGCGACCGCGTCGACGCTCACCCAGTGTCCGTCGAGCAAGCGCTCGTGCGGGGTGAAGCGCGCCTTGTAGCGCATGCGCTCGCAGTCGCCGATGTAGAGACCGAGGTAGAGGTACTTGAGTCCCCAACGATCGCAGAGCTCGATCTGCTTCAAGATCGAGTACGTGCCGAGGCCGAGCGACTCGAACTCGGGATCGTAAAAGCAATACACCGCCGAGAGCGCATTGACGCTGCGATCGGCGAGCGCGACGGCAACCAGGCGCCCGTCCACTTCGTAGCGGATCTCGAAGCTGTCGCAGCACGTCATCACCAAGAATTGGCGATACCCGGCGAGATCGATCTCGCCGTCGCCGAGCCCGCGCAGCCGCTTGTGGCGGTTATAGAGCTCGACGCGCTGCTCGTCGAGCGCGGGCGGCCCGATCTCCAAGCGGATCCGTGCGTCGCCGCGCGCGAGCGTGCGACGCTGCGAGCGATTGGGGCGGTAGGTCGCGACATCGAGCCGGATGGGCTCGCACGCACGGCACGAAGGGCACGCCGTGCGGTAGAGGAACATGCCTTGCCGGCGATCGCCCGCGGCGAGCCGCTCGTCGAGCTCCGTTCCCGTGAGCCTTCGCGACGGCACGCGCAACGGCAGCACCGCGACGCGCCCCGATACGTACGGACAATCGTGCGGCTCGTCGTACACGACGATTTCGGGCGGCGTGCCCGGAATGATGCGTGGCGGGACGACCGGAGTGGAGCGCGTCATCGCGGACCCTCGAAGACGAACGGCTCCGGCAAGAGCGCGAGCAACGTCGTGCTGCGCGAGCCACTGGGTCCGGCGACGAAGACCTCGGCTTTCGGTCCGTGCTCGACGAGCACCTGACGGCACATGCCGCAGGGCATGCTGAGCTCCGGCCCTTCGGCGTAGACGGCCACGCGCGTGATGCCGCGATCGCCCGCGGCGATCATTCCGAAGACCGCGACGCGCTCGGCACAAACGGTCGCGCCGTACGAAGCGTTCTCCACGTTGGCACCCTGGTACACGTTTCCGCTCGCGGTCTCGATCGCCGCGCCCACGCGAAAGCCCGAGTACGGCGCGTACGCTCGTTCGCGCACGGCGCGCGCGGCGTCGATCAGGCGCAGGGCACCCGGATCGAGCTCAGCCAAGCGCGAGCTCCTCTCGGAGCCGGAGATCGTCGGCCTCTGTCATGGTCGGGGGATGGCGGAACGTCGAGCTCGCTCGGCCCGCGAGCGGGCACCTTCGTCAGAGTGACGCGATCGAAGCATCGGAGCAATGGCGTAGACGGCACGTTCGAAGTCGGGCAAAAGCCCACAAAAACGCCCCGCGGCCAGGGTGACCCTGTACACTTTGACGCGGCATGAGCGGGCGGCTGCGTCGAGGTCGGTCGTCATGCTATAGGACGCCTCCCCTTTGGCCGGCCCTCACGAATCGAGGGCTTTTGGAGCCCTCATGGCAAGCAAGTTCGCGCAGTTCCTCAAGGATAACAAGATCGACCCGCGGCGACTCATGGTCGTCTCCAAGCGCATCGAGCGCCTGCAGCCGGCAGACCGGAAGGTCAAGTTCGAGAAATCCCGCGCCAAGAAGGGTGACGCGCCGGCCGCAGCAGCCGACGGCGAGAAGAAGGCCCCCGCGAAACCCCGCTCCGGACGTCCAGTGACGCCGCGACTCGTGACGGCGGCCACGGAGGGCAAGCCGGTGGCCGGTGCCGCCAAGACCCGGCTCCTTCGCGCCGTGAATCGCATTCTCGAGCAGAAGAAGAAGGCGGCGGTCGACCTCCGCACCGTCTTCTAAACAAAAGGGGTCCCCGGGCATGAATGCAGCCGGGGCACCTTGCACCTAAGGGTGTTGGGTGAAGCTAATGGCCGCTCCCGACCTCCATAGTTCCCCTCGAACCGAGTGGGTTCACGGGAGTCGACCGACACGCGACTCGAGCGTTCCGCCTGAACCGGTGTCTGGGCGCGTCGCCCGCGGAGGAGGTATCCTGACTGTGGTGAGCGACGCCTCGGATTTGGTGGCGCGGTGTCGGGCAGGGGACGCTGCAGCATTCCGACAGCTCTTCCGGGAGCATCGGCAGCAGGTGACCCGCCTCGTCCATCGCATGACGGGCGGCGGCGCCGACCTCGAGGATCTCGTGCAGGAGGTCTTCGTTCAGGTGCACAAGAGCCTCGGCGGGTTCAGGCGCGAAGCACAGCTCGGCACCTGGATCTATCGCATCGCAGTCAACGTCGTGCTCATGCACCGCCGCGCTCAAAAGAGCCGGCCGTATTCGTTGCCCGCGGTGCCCGACGGCACCATCGCCGACGACGGCGAGCAACCGGACGAGCATCTCGCACGGAGTCGCCGCGTCGCCGCGCTCTACCGATTGCTCGAGCGCATGAGCGAGAAGAAGCGAACCGTGTACGTACTTCACGAGCTCGAGGGCATGACGCCCGTCGAGATTGCCAAGGTCGTCGGCGCACCGGTGCTCACGGTACGCACCCGCCTTTTCTACGCGCGACGCACCCTCTTGGCAGAGTTGACGGCAGAGCCGGCGCTCGCTGCGTTGGTCGAGAGCTTGGGGCCGCTCTCGGAGCCAGCGCCGGCGGCCGAGCCACACAAGGAGCCGGCATGAGCCCCGAACGAATCGAGCGCGCCCTCCGTGAGGTCACGCGCGAAGCCCGCATCGAGTCCGCACCCGACCTCGACTGGGACGCTCTCGAAGAGCGTCTGCCGATGACGCGCGTGAAGACCATTCCCCCGCGCCCGCGGAGCTATGGACCGCTCCTGCTCGCGGCGGCGCTCAGCCTCACGGCCGTGGCGCTCCTCGTCGGCTGGCTGCGCGAGCCGGCCGCGAACCGAAGCGTTGCCGACGTTACGGCCGCAGCGCCCGCGGTGCGCCCCTCGCTCCCGACGGAGATCGACGGCAGCACGCTCGCGCCCGGCGCGCGCATCACCGCGGGTGACGCAGCGAAGACCGTCGTCCACCGCGGCCACGCTTCCTGGACGCTCGCGCCGCGAAGCACGGGAGTGCTCGTCACTCAGGGCGACGTGCTCGTCATTCGCCTCGAGGTCGGCAGCGTCACGTCTCGCGTCGTGAAGAGCTCGCGCGTCGAGACCTTCGCCGTGGAGGCGGCCGACGTGCGCGTCGCCGCGCACGGCACCGAGTTCGTGGTCACGCTCGCCGCCGACGGTGTTTCGGTCAACGTCACCGAAGGCACGGTGCTCGTGGGTCCGCGCGATCAGCCGGGCGTAGGCCAGCTGCTCCTGAGCCCCTCCGCGAAACAGTTCACGCTCGCCGGCGCGCCCGTCGAAGCAGACGAGAGCGCCGGACTTGACGCGCTGCGGCCCGGCCGCCCGCGCACGGGGGCAGCTCCGAGCCCCGAAGCGCCCGCCGAGAAGGCCTGGGGCGCCGGCGCTACCGCCCCCGGAACGACGCCGGGCTCGGGCAGCAGCGCCGCCGCGGGCGGACCGAAGCCGAAAACAGCCGCCGAAACCGTCGCAGGAACGACCGCGCCCTCGGCCACGGCGAGCAACGAGCCGACCGGTCCGGACCACGCAACGCCCGCCGGAATCGAGAGCGCCACCGCCGACATCATGAAGCTCGCGGCCACCTGCTTCAAGCAACGCACCGCCACGAGCGACGGCATCCGCGTCACCGCTCAGACCACCATCACGTTCCGGACGCTCGCGGATGGCGGCGTGAGAAGCGTCGACTTCGAGCCGCCGCTCTCGCCGTGGGTGCAAGCCTGCGTGAAGATCGGCATGGGCAGCATCCACACCGAATCGACGCGCTACGGCTTCCAGGTCTCGCGCACCGTCAACCTCGAGCGCTAGGGCCTGTCCTCTGCGCCGAGCATGATCGTCCGCGCTCCCGCGCCAACTCGAGCTCGCCGCTCCGCGGCTATTCGTCGCGGCGGAGGACGATCGCGTGCGAGTCGTCGATCATCCAGCGCACGCTGCGCTCGTCGTCGATGCGAAGGTGGAGCGGATCGGATTTGCCGTCGGGGCGCAGCACGGCGAGGCGCACGTCGCTCGAGTGGACGCCGGTTACCTTGTAGGGCGCGCTTCGCGGCTCTTCCGCGGGGATGGTGACGGTGACCTTCGCGCCCGTGAACTCGAACGAGACGCCTTTGGCCCAGCCGGTCGCTCGCGAGAGCTCACGCTGCTCGAAGCTCTCCACCGAATCGCCGAGCCAACGCCCCTCGAGCTGGCGCTGAACCGGGTTCCCGCACGCGATGAGCGCAGGGAGGGAGAGCAGCGCGACGCCCAGACCGAGGCGAGGCAAGCCAGGCTGAGCACCCCCAGAATGCGCGCGTGCGCTGTGCTTTCTCGAGGAAAACGGCATGGATCGAATGGTAAGATACGCGCCTACATCTAACCACATTTGTTGCAGTCGCCCCGCTTCAGCGACAGCACCTTACGCCTGTACTGTAATCAAAGTACTCGACGGGGTGCTCGGTGACGCGGGCCTCGCAGCCGTTGGTGGTCGCGCGCGCGTAGAAGCCGCCGAGGAAGGCGCCGCTTGGTTCGTCGACCCATTCGTCGAGGTTGCCGACCATGTCGAACGCAGCGTCGGGGCCCCACCGGCTCTGGCAGCGCGCCGTCTCGCCCGTGTGGCGCAGGAGCGGACCGCTCGCATCGGCCACGAGATTGAGGCGCGGATCGAGGTGGTTCTTGGACGCGTCGCCCCAGAGCACGCGAGCTGGATGCGTGTCGCGATACACGTTGCAGGCGCCGGCTTCGTAGTCTTCGCCGTACGGGAAGCGGCGGTTCTGCTCGCCGCGACAGGCGGTCACCCATTCCTCCGCGGAGCAAAGGCGCTTGCCCGCCTGCTCGCAGGCCGCACGCGCCAAGAGCCCGCTCACGTAACCGTTCGGCGTGGCCGAAGGCAGTGCGAGCGCCTTCGGCTCGAAGCTCTCCTCGAGCTCCCACACCGGAGGCCGCGGCAGCTCGGGAGCGCCCGGCACCGGCGCTGTTCCCGTGAAGGCCTCGAGCGCGCGCTTCGCCTCGCTCTTTCGCGGCGAAAAGTAGGGCGAGAGCGGGCGCCCGAGGCGAGCATCGACGAGCGACCCCTCGTAGCGATCGATGCAGAAGCGACCGGAGACGTCGACCATGTCGGGCGGGCAACGCCCGGAGGGAGTCGGGGGAAGCAACGCGGGCGGGCGCTCGCCTTCGAGCGCGTGGTCGCCGCCATCCGGCAGGTAGAGGAGCGCGGGCGGAGCCGGCGTCGGCAGCGGCGCGGCGGAGAGGAGCCCGGTCGTTCCGGTGCGATCACCCTCGCTGCGCTCGCGGCAGGCGAGCGCCGACAAGCTTCCGAAGAGGAGCGCCGCAACGCGGGCGCGCCGCGTCACTTGCCGCGGTAGACGATGAGGCCGTGGCTGAGATCGTACGGGGAAACGGCCACCCGCACTCGATCGCCCGGGAGCACTCGAATGTGGTGACGGCGCATGCGTCCCGAGAGCTGAGCGCGCACGATCGCGCCGCCCTGGTCGACCTTGATGTTGTACTGGCCGCCGCCGAGGGCGTCTTGAATGACGCCTTCCATTTCGAGCAGATCGCCCTTGCTCATGTGTTAAACGCTGAACCTTGACTGAGGCATACGAATTGCCGGCGGAAGAATACATATCCCTGCGGGCCGGGCAAGGCGCCCGCCTCCGAAAGAGCATTCTCCTCGTCTGCCTGCTCGCGCTTTTTCCAGCGGCGCGCGCCAGAGGTGCTGAGCTTTCCCTCGGTTCGGGATCCGGCGCTTGGGCCGATGCGGGACTCGGCGCCATCCGCGGGATCACGATTGGCCCGATCGAAAGCGGGCTTCACCCGGGGAAGGGGTACGGGGGCAGCGCCTACCAGCGGACGCTCGGGGAGGTGCGCGCCCTCGGCGGGCGCTGGGTGAGCCTCACGCCGTTCGGCCGCGTGGCGGATCTTTCACCCACCGGGGTATCCCTCACCTTCGAGCAGCCGTTCGAGGAGAACCGCGTCGCCGTCGGACGCGCCATCGACCAGGCGCACGCGGCTGGGCTCTCCGTGCTGCTCGTGCCGCACCTGTGGGTCGAGAGCGGCGGCTGGCGCGGCGAGCTCGACCCCGGAAACGACGACGATTGGGCGCGCTGGGCGAAGAGCTACCGCGAGTTCTTGCTCGCCTGGGCACACGTGGCGAAGGACCACCATGCGGAGATGCTCGCGCTCGGTGTCGAGCTTCGCACCTGGGTGACGACCGCACACGCGCCGAGCTTCGTGGCGCTCGCGCGCGAGGTACGCGCGCTTTACCCCGGCCTCCTCACGTACGCTTCGAATTGGGACGACGTCGACGACAGCGTGCTCACCGGGGAGCTCGATCTCATCGGCGTGAACGCCTTCTTTCCGCTCACCGACAAGGAGGGCGCGAGCGTCGCCGAGCTGATGCAGGGAGGCGCTCGCGTCGCCGAGCGGCTCGAGGCGATTGCAACGCACTGGGGCAAACCGATTCTGCTCACGGAGTTCGGCTACACGACGCGCAAGGATCCGGCGCTCAAGCCCTGGGAGTGGCCCGACGGGATGACGCACGTCACCGTCGATGAAGCGGCGCAGGCCGACGCGTACGTCGGCCTGCTCGCGCCACTGATGGAGCAACCGTGGCTCGCCGGCGCCTTCGTGTGGCGGCTCTACGCGGATCCCCAAGATCTGTCGCAAGAAGCGGAATGGGGCTTCTCACCGCGCGGCAAGCTCGCCGAGCTCGTGCTGCGCGACGCGTTCCACGCGCACTGGGCTGCCGATCCACCGTGGCCCACGGGCGAGAGCTTGTTCCGCGACACGGCGGAACTGCCGGGAGTTTACTAACGGGGGGCCTTAGCCCCCCGCGGCTCGCTTCGCGACCGCTCCCCCCGCCGCCTTCGGCGCGCTCGCTCCGCTCGCGGTCAATACTCAGGGCCTGAGGGCGGGCTTACGCTTGGCAGATCGAGAGCCAAGCGCGGGACCGCGCTCGAGCCGCCTTCGAGGTAGCGGTAGCGGGCGAAATTGCCGACGACGCGCTCGACGTACTCGAGCGTTTCGCCGTAGGGGATGCGGGCGACGAACACGTCGAGGGCGAGACCGTTGCCACCCGCGAGCCAGCGCCGCACGGCTTCCGGGCCAGCGTTGTAGGCGGCGGCGGCGAGCGGAACGCTGCCGCCGAAAGCGTCGAGGAGCTTCTTCAGGTAGCGCGCCGACAGACGCAGGCTCGGCGCGGGATGAGCGAGTGCCTCGGCGTCGAAGGGCTCGCCGAGCTCCTGTGCGAGCTTCTCGGCCGTGCCGGGCATGAGCTGCATGAGGCCGCGCGCGCCCGCGCCCGAGACCACGTCGGGACGGAACGCGCTTTCTTGGCGCATCACCGCGTAGAGGAGCGCTGAGGGGATGTCGGCCTCGCGCGCGGCGTCCGGCACCGCGCCGGCGTAGGGACGCGGATACACGCAGTCCCATTGCCAGCGCGTGGTCGCCGACGGCGCCGTGAGCAGCGTGCGTGCGGTCACCTCCGTCTGGGCGATTTGGTAGCGGCGCGCTGCAACGTCGAGCAGGCCGTACGTCGTGCAGAGACCTTCGCCCGAGCGGGAGCCGAAGCGCTGCTTGAGGGCGCCCTCGTTGCGAGCGAGCTCGAGCTCCGCGTCGCGCTCCAGGCCGAGCCCGTGCAAGACGGCTACTGGATCCGGCAGCACGACGCCGAGCTCCGGCGCCCCCGTCACGGGTTTGCCCGCCGGGATCAGCTCCGGCGCCACGCCCTCGAGCGCCGCCAAGCGCTCGGCGCTGGCGAGCGCCGAAAATCCGAGCGGCTGCGCGTGCGCCACGTCGCTGAACAGCGCCTTCGCGCGCGCGGTATCGCCGGCTGCCGCACGCGCCACCCCCTCGAGGTGGTGCAGGCGGGCAGAGCGGCGCGGATCGTGCTCCGTACGGCCGAGCAGCTCGAAGGCGGCAGCGGCCGGGCCGTGCTTGCCGAGCGCGAGCCAGCACACGGCGCGCTCGTAGAGCGCATCCTCGCGTGACTTGCCGCGCGCGAAATCACCAAGATACGCGTCGTAGGCGCGGGCCGCATCGGCGAAGCGACCCCCCGCATAGTGCGTGCGCGCGACGAGGTAGCTCGCCTGCTCGGCGAAGCCCGAGCGCGGGTAGCGGCTCCGGAGGTCCCGGTAGCCGCGCACGGCGCGCTCGTCGTCCTGTGCGCGAGCGAGCGAGCGTGCCGCATAAAATGTGCTCTCCACGGCGTCGACGCCCGCACCGCGTGCCGCGCGTGTGAAGAGCTCGCTCGCCTTCTGGTAGTCGCGACGCGAGTAGTAGTAGGCGAAGCCGCGCGCGCGCTCGAGCCGCGCGGGCGCGATCGGCGTGCCAGGGGCCTTCGCCAAACGGTCGAGCTCGAGCTCGGTGCGCTCCACCGCGCCCGCACGGCCGAACGTCAGCGCACGGCCGAGTCGCTCCTCCTTCGTGAGGGCGCGCGACGGGTCGAGCGTCGCGAGGTGGAGATCCGCGTCCGCCGAACCGAGCGCGTCTTCGAGCGCGAGCCAGCGCAGATCCGTCGCCGCCTGTGCCTTTGCGCCGAGCTTGGCCTCCGAGCGCGCGCGAACCCCGCGAGCGAGCGCCTCGACCGAGTGCTGCTTCTTGCCCTTCAGCTCCTTCACGACGCGGTCGGCGAGCGCGCGGGCCACGGCGTACTCGGCGTTGCGCTCACGAGCCAACGCGGCGCGGGCGATCGAATCGGGATCGCTGCGCTGCCCGAAGAAGTCGGCGGCCTCCGCGTACGGACCCGCCGAAAGCTGAGCTTCGGCGCGCAGGCGACGGATTCGGGGCGCGAGGGCGGGAAGCTCCATGTCGAGCTTGTCGAGGAGCTCTACCGCGCGGGCCGCATCGCCGAGCTCGACGGCGGCTTTGGCGCGAGCCAGGCGGAGCTCCGCCCGGCGCGTGAGAGCGGCGGGGTCGGCGTCGAGCGCCTTCGCGGCCTCGGCGTAGCGGCCCGCGCGCAGCGCCTCGACCCAAGCCCCCTCAGGCGGCGGTGGCGCGGGGCGGGCCGCGGATTGCGCCACGCTCGCAAGCAGCGGCGGCGCCAGACGCGGGAGGTTGCC
>DATMCL010000390.1:0-2934 GCA_035558375.1 Polyangiaceae bacterium | reverse complement strand
GTCGAGCCGGAGCCGGTGTTCGACCAATCGTTCGTGAGGCAACCCCGGCTCGGAAGGTTGCCGCAGGCCGCTCGGCTCGCGCCGGCCGCCGTCGCGGCGAGGGTGCCCAACACGCCCTCGAGCACGGTGAAGGAGTCCGTGCTCGTATTGAGCGTGACGACCACCGCGGACCCACGCCCGATCGCGCGGCTCCGTGAGCCGCGATAGATGTCCGCGATGCGCCCCGCCGACTGGAAGACACGGCGCCCGACGAACCGCGCGCTAAAGAGCGGGACGGCGATCACCGCCAGGATGGCGATGATCACGACCACCACCATGAGCTCGATGAGCGTGAAACCGCGTACTTTTCGCGAGGTTGTGGTTTTGGCGCGCAAGGGAGCTCGGAATCCTTTCAGCAAAGGGCATGCCGAAGCCCCATATTGCAACTACTTGAAAATAATAGAGATATTTCGGTAGGGTCGGGCGCGTGTTCGGTAACGATTGCGGTCGTATGAAACGGTTGCGGGGCAGGGGTCTGCCGACACCCCTCCGCGCCGTCTCGGCGATTGCGCTCACGCTGCTCGCGACGAGCTCCGGATGTCGGAGAATCGAGCCCCGGCCACGCCCCCGACCGAGCGCCTCGGCGCCGCTCCCGACCGCTCGGTCAATCTGTGCCGGGGGTGGGGGAACGGTCACGGACGCGCGCTTCGCCTCGTGGTTTCCCCAGACGAGCGGCGGCTACTGCGTCGATCCGAACGCGGACCAGCGCGTGTTCGGCGGCCAGGCTCCGTTGCCTCTCGCCGACGCCGCGGAGCTCTTGGCTCTCGAGTCGGCGAAGCTCGAGCGGCTCGGGCTCGTCGAGGTGATCGCGCTCACGTACGTCGAGGACAAGGACGATCCATCGCGCGTCGCGGCGAGCGTGCTCCGTTTCGGCTCGCCCGAAGGCGCGTACGGTTTCTTCGGTGAGCGCATCGCCGACGCCGCCGAGGCCGGGCACCCGGCGTTCCATCCCCTCGCGGCGGGCGCGGACGCCGCGCTCGGTGACACGACCGCGCTCGTCGTGCGCGCGGCGACGGTGCTGCGCCTCGACTTCACGAGTCGCGGGCTCGCGCCCGAGCGGCAATCGGCTGCGGCGGTGCCGGTTCTCACGGGGCTCGCTCAGGCGATAGCCGAGCGTTTGCCGGGTGAAGCCAAGCTGCCGCCCGCTGCGCGCCTGTTACCGGAACGCGGGCGGCGGGCGCTGTCGCGGCGATTCGACGCGCTCGATCTGCTCGAATTCGACGGTGTGGGTCCGGGTGCGCTCGCGACGTACGACGACGGCGCCGTGCATTTTCGACTCGCGCTGTTCGTCAAGCAAGACGCCGACGCCGCCGAAGACGTGCTCCACACGCTGCGCAAGCTGGAGGGCTCGCGCAAGCTGAAGAACGCGCCCTACGATGCGACGCGCGTCGTCGAGCTCGAGCCGAAGACGGGAGCCGGCAAGGAGTGGGTGTTCGGTCACAAGGGCGTGTTCGTCGGCGGAGCGTCGCTCGATGCGCCGCCGCGCGCAGCGCCACGCGGCGCGCCTCCCGAGCGCGACGCGGCCATCTTGCGGATGAAGCGGCTGCTCGACGGGCTCCACGGCGCGGGGCCGTGGTAGCTTTCAGGCGTGGACTTCGAGTTTTCCGAGCAGCACGGGCTATTGCGGACGAGCGTGCGGGACTACTGCGAGCGGGAGATCCGGCCGCACGCGCGCGACTGGGACGAAGCGGAGCGTTTCCCGACCGAGATCGTGCCGCGCCTGGCCGAGCTCGGCTTGCTCGGCATCCGCGTGCCGGAGACGTACGGCGGCGCGGGCATGGACATCACGGCGTACGCGATCGCCGTCGAGGAGTGCGCGCGCGTCGACGGCTCGCTCGCGCTCACGATCGCGAGCCACAACGGCCTCGGCACGGGGCACATCCTGACGTTCGGCAACGAGGAGCAGAAGGGCCGCTACTTGCCGCGCGCGGCGAGTGGAGAGGCGCTCGCGGCGTGGGCGCTCACCGAGCCGGGCTCGGGCTCGGACGCCGCGTCGCTCCGCACGACGGCGCGTCGTGACGGCAACGACTGGATCATCGACGGCACGAAGATGTTCATCACGCAGGGCTCCGTCGGCGGCTTCTGCGTCGTGCTCGCGCGCACGAACGCCGAGGCCCCGCCGCAACGCGGCATCACGGCTTTCATCGTCGATACGAGCGCCCCCGGCTACTCCGCGAGCAAGAAACTCAAGAAGTACGGCTGCCGCTGGAGCGACACCGTCGAGATCACGCTCGATCAGGTGCGCGTGAGCGACGCCGAGCGGCTCGGTGAAATCGATCAAGGCTTCCTCGACACGATGCGCATCCTCGACACCGGGCGCATCTCGATCGCGGCGATGGCACTCGGGCTCGGGCGCGGCGCGCTCGAGATGGCCGTGTCGTACGCCAAGGAGCGAAGCGCGTTCGGGCGGCCCATCGCCGACTTCCAGGCGATGCAGTGGATGCTCGCCGACGGCAAGACGGCGCTCGATGCGGCGGAGCTGCTCGTCTACCGGGCGGCGTGGCTCGCCGATCGCGGCGAGCGCTACACGGAGCAAGCATCGATGGCGAAGCTCTTCGCGAGCGAAGCGGCAACGAAGGTCTGCAACGACGCGCTACAGATCCACGGCGGCTACGGCTTCACGCGCGAGTTCGCGATCGAGAAGCACCTGCGCGACGTGAAGCTCTGCGAGATCGGCGAAGGCACGAGCCAGGTGCAAAGAATGGTGATCGCGAAGAATTTGCTCAGGGAATAGCCGAACACCCAATTCTCTCCCCAAAAATCTTCCCGCCTTCTCGCCTTCCTGTTCTCCGATCCGAGCGTCGAGCGTCGCTACTCCGTGCGCTGAATCACGTGGAAGCCAAACGGCGTCTCCACGATGTCCGAGATGGCGTTCGGTTCGAGGGCGAACGCCGC
>DATMCL010000389.1:0-4557 GCA_035558375.1 Polyangiaceae bacterium | reverse complement strand
CAGCGTTCGCATTCAAGCGAGAAACTGCGTCCCGAACGCCGGCCGCCGCCAGCTCCGAAGGGAAGCACCACATCGTGCTGAGGTCGAGGACCACGTAACGCCCCTTGAGCGAGCTCAAGCTGAGCGTTCCTCCTTGGGCCCGCACCATCTGCAACTCTGGCGCGAGCTTTCCCACGACGTATCCGACGGATTTCGGTTTTGCGGTCGCGAGGGGGGAAATCGAAAGCGAAACCAGACAAGCCAAACCTGGAAGAGTCAACCGATTCAGAGTGTTCATGAAATGGTCCGGGATCCGGCTTGCGTGGGATTGCTGGCCGAAGCTCCGAGTGGCTCGATAACATCCTGGCCCTCTAGCAACCAATCGACATTCCGCGCCAACGGTGACCACTTTGCGCCAGACGTCCGGCGTTGCCGCAGGCGCGTCGCGGGTTCGCCCGTCGATTGATGAAATGACTAAATCGCAACGTTTCTTCGACGTAACGCCCGGGGACTGAGAAAAAACACACCCTTGGCATGGGCGGTTCGACGTTGGAGGTTGCGCCCATGACTTTTGTGCTCACGAGGTGGACATGTGTCGCGAGCGCCCTGACGACGGCGCTATTCGGCTGCACCGGTGCTGGACCGAGCGCGTCGCACGGCAATGGCGGTAGCGGCAGCGGCTCGGGCGCAGCGGGAGGCGCGAGCGGTGCTACGGGTGGTAACGCAGGTAGCGCCATGCTGGCGATGAGCGGCGGCGGCGCCGGCTCCGGCGCGGTGGGACAGGGCGGTGCACCGTCGGCCGGTGCGGCCTCGAGCAATGGCGGGGCGGCGGCGCTTGGAGGTGCGGCGTCCGGCGGCACGGCCGGCATGTCGGCGGGAACGAGCGGGATGCTGTCGGGCGGGGCAGCCGGAGCGGGAGGGGGAAGCGGCGGTGGCGCTGCGGTCGCGCTCAGCGGCCTCAAGATCGAGCCGAATCCGAACAGCGTGCTCTCCTGTTACGTGAGCTGGACGACGGACGCGGCAGCGACCTCGACGGTGCAATTCGGAGTGGGCGGATACCAGTGGGAGATCTCCGACGCGACGCCGGTCACCGAGCACAAGGTGCTGGTCATCGGCATGCACGCGGCGCAAATGTACATGGTCAAAGCCATCTCCGGCGCGGCCAGCGCCGAGGGCACCTTCACGACGGGTGCACTGCCGAAAACCATCCCCGTCGGCAGCGTCAAGATTCACGATAAGGCTCGCGCGCAGCCCGGCTGGACGCTCATGAACATCCAGATGCTCGACCCCGGCACGATGGCGAGCGGCGGTGTCGTCATCCCGAACTCCACCCACCCGCCAGAGGCCGTGATCTTCGACGAAGAAGGGCAGCCCGTTTGGTACTACGTGGACGGGTCGGTGCCGGACATCGGCGGTGCGGTTTCGACCATGCTCACCGACAAGGGCGTCCTCATCGGCCCGTCGTGGAACTCGCAGCAAACGAACGGCACGCCGCCGCGCGAGGTGGACTTCGGCGGCAACGTCGTGTGGGAGTGCAAACACGCGTCGTGCGGGGCGGGTAAGAACGTGTCGCACCACGCGGGCAAGCTTTCGAACGGCGACTACGTGATCATCGAGTACATCGCCACGAGCGACGGCGTTCAGTCGCCCGTCTTCCGCGAGCTCAAGGCGGACAGCACCGAGGTGTGGTCACTCGACTGGGCGAAGCTCGTGCCGCCGCCGTCGGGGTCGCGCACGGACTGGTGCCACGGCAACGCCATCACCATCGACATCGAAAAGAACGAGGTTTACGCGAACTGTCGCTGGGTCGGGCTACTCAAGACCAGCTATCAGAATCCGACCAAGCAGTGGCTCATGCCCGCGTCTTGCGCAAGTCAGGGCCTCGGCGACATCACGTACGACGGCTCCCAGTACACCGACTCGCACGATCCCGAGATCCACTCGGACGGCTCCATCCTCTTCTTCGACAACGGCGGCTGGAACACGCGCTGCATGAAGAGCGAGTACCACACGCGCGTCGTCGAGTATCAGGTGGATGAGGCCAACAAAACGGCCAAGCTCGTCTGGGAGTGGCCCGGCAACTTCTCCGTGCCCGACACCTTCTACACGAGCAAGTGGTATTCCCCGTACTGGGGCGACGCCGACCGCCTCGCGAACGGCAACGTGCTCATCGCCGCCGGAATCCTCGACACCGCGGAGCACGGCCGCATCGTCGAGGTCACCAAGGCGGAGGGCGAGATCGTCTGGGAGCTCCAGCTCCCGATCCTCTACGGGGCCTACCGCGCGGACCGCATCGACCCGCCGCTCGTGCACCCCGTGACTCCGTGAGCCCGTCAGAAGCTCACCGGGAGCACTGCGCTCCAGGCAAGAAGGTCGCGGTCGAGTCTCCTGCGGGGTTCAGCTCGACAACGCGGGGAAGGAACTCGTCTCCGGTGAAAGTCGCCGTGACCCAGTACTTGTTCCCCGCTTTTGCGAGCACGAAGAATTCGACGGGTCGGGTGGTTGCATAGTCATTTCGTTGCCTGGCGATCGCGCCGCCGGCCATGATGGACTCGCCGGTGCGCTCACGCCTGGATTTGTCATTAATTGCGATGTAGGAAACTTCATAGCTCGCCACGAGCGCATGGCACCCTGGCACCACGCCAATTTCGACACCAGGGCTCCCGTTCGAGGGCTCTTGGCGATCGATCGAGACAAGCTGGGCTCTCTCGTCGACGGTCACGAACCCGAGCTGTTCCGGCGGCAGAGCTGGCGCTTCGTATGTCGGGTACGTCGGGCCCTTGGACCCGCAGGCCTCGAGCAGCAGGACGCTGGCGAACACCCGACACGAACGCGCCACCACGACGAACAATCTATCACCGCAGAACCTTGGGGGGCGAGCGCCTGCCCCTGAACACAAAACTCCTGTCACCCACCTCCAAGTGACAAGAGCCAGTGACTAGCAGGTCCTGGAGAAACTCGGCCAAGTTGGCGTGCACGGCAGATTCCGTTCCCTTTCCAGCATAGGCATCGAAGCGGATCGGGCGGCCTTCCCGCTTGGGACGGATCCTCGGGGACCAGCGAAACGCGGTAGGCTCGGCTCGGCCACGATGCGATCAGGCGTTCATTCGCGCGCAGCGTGCGCCGTGGCCGCGCTCACGGCGACGACGGCTTGCGGCGAGAGCGTGCGGCATGTCTCGGGCCCGACGCCGATCGCTCCCGTGGAGCTCGCGGGCGCGGCGGCCAAGAGCGGCGAGCGGCTGCGGGCGATCTCGTGGCTCTCCGAGGACGGGCTCTCTGTGCCGACGGGGCGCTTCTTCGACACCGAGCGGAACGAGGAGTGCAGTTTCCAGCCGGCAAATGCGAGCGAGCAACACTGCTTGCCGGACGCCGCGGGACCGAACCTCGGCTTCGACATCGTGGACGCGGACTGTCGAACGCCCGTGTTCTCGGCCTGCTACGACTACGCGCGACTCGACCTCGGCACGGCGTGTAGCTCCGCGCCCGCGCTCTACGAGCTCGGCGATGTGATCCAGGGCGACCCCAAGATCAAGCCTGACTGCTCGTTTTCCCTCAAGACCGAGGCCGGCGGCGGCTATCGCCGCATCGGCGCGCGCATCCCGAACGAAGCCTTCGTGCGCGCGAGCGCGAGCTCGAGCACGCCGGCGGGAGCGCGGCTCGGTGTCCAGCAGCTGAGCGGCGAAGACGGCTCGGCACTCCTGCTCGGCTTCTACGACGCCGAAGAGGACGAGCCCTGCGCGCCTTTCCACCTCCCGGACGACGGCACGCGGCGCTGCGTGCCGAGCTCGATCGCCTACGCGGCGACCTACTTCGACGAGGAGACGTGCTCCGGAACCGGCCGGCGCTATGCGGAAGGGGCGTGCCGGCGCAGGGTTGCGTACTCGCTGGAAGAGCAAGCTCTGTATCGGCTCGGTAAGGCGGTCGCTCGGGTGCCAGACTATTACTTCGACGGAGCGCGCTGCTGGGAGAGCGGCGGAGGACCGGGGTTCGAGGTCGCCGATGCCGTTCCGCTGAGCGCCTTCGAGGAGCTCGTGACGACCGAGCGCGGCGAGGGTCGCGTCCGCATGGGCACGACGGAGACCGCCGACGGTCTCAGCGTGGTCCCCGACCCGCTGCGCAGCTACTTCCAGCTGCGCGACCAGGAGCTCGAGAGGGACTGCATGATCGCAGTCGCCTCGGATGGCGCGCACCGCTGTGTGCCGCTCCTCTACGGCACGTACCAACCGAACCTCTTCGCCGACGACCGCTGCGAGACCCCGCTCGCGGCTCTGACGGGCGGCAAGCGGGACGAGAGCGAGCCAGCATGGCTCGTGTGGACCCCCACGGTGCGCCAAATCGGCTGCCCGAACCCGGCCTCTACGCGTGTGTTCGAGCTCGCCTCCGAGCCTTTCACCGGAACCTTCTACATCCCGAGCTCGGACGCCGACGGCAACCCGCTCTGCGTCGAGTACACGGGCACCCGCGACGATCCGCTCTTCGAGCCCGCCCGCGAGGTCGATCCCGCGCGCTTCGTTCGCGTCGAGCGCGTGGCGGAATAGGCGCGCTCGTTCCCGCGGTGCGTGTTCCGCCATGCCGAGC
>DATMCL010000388.1:0-9089 GCA_035558375.1 Polyangiaceae bacterium | reverse complement strand
CCCTCCTGCGCCGCCAACGAGACTCAATGCGTGGGCGCCCAGCCTCAAATCTGCAAGGGCGATCTCACCGGCTTCCAGAACCTCGGTGCCGCCTGCGCGACGCCCGGGCTCTGCCATGACCTCGACGGCAGCTGCGGCACTCCCGCCTGCGACCCGATGGAGCTCCGCTGCTCGGGCGCGCAGCCGCAGATCTGCAACACCGATCGCACCGCGTTCCAGAACGACGGCCCCGCGTGCGCCACGGCCGCGCTGTGCAGCGCTGGCGTCTGCACGGCGCCGACCTGCGCGATGGGCGACGTCCGCTGCAACGGCGCGCAGCCGCAGACGTGCAACTCGGGGCGAAACGGCTGGTCGAACGCCGGCTCCGCCTGCGCCACGGCGGCGCTCTGCAACTCGGATACGGGCATGTGCGACCCGGCCGCCTGCCAGCCCGGTGATACGCGCTGCAACGCCGCGCAGCCGGAGGTGTGCAACGCCGCGCAGACCAACTGGATGAGCATGGGCCCCGCGTGCGCCACTGCCGCGCTGTGCGTCCCCGCGACCGGCATGTGCACGACCCCCACCTGCACGCCGATGCAGAAGCGCTGCGACATGGAGCAGCCGCAGATCTGCAATGCCAATCAGAACGGCTGGACCGACAACGGCATGGCGTGCGCCACGGCCGAGCTGTGCATGGACGGCATGTGCTACTCGCCGGCGTGCAACGTGGGTCAAAAGACTTGCGACATGGAGCAGCCGCAGATCTGCAACGCCGGCCGCACGGCCTTCGTGGACAACGGCGCCGCCTGCGCCAGCGTTCCCCTGTGCGTGAACGGCGTCTGCCAGATGCCGACGTGCGCTGCGAACGAGAAGCAGTGCGTCGGCGCAGAGCTCCAGCACTGCAACGCGACGTTCAACGGCTGGGTTGACGAAGAAGCCTGCGCAACGCCCGCCCTCTGCAACGAGACTGCGGGACGCTGCGACATGCCGGCCTGCGCCGTGGGCCAGATCCGCTGCACGATGAACAAGCTCGAGAAGTGCAACATGGATCGGACCGGTTTCGACCTGCTCGAGACGTGCGCGTCCGCGATGCTCTGCGACGAGCCCAACAAGCAGTGCGACGACTGCGTCGCGCCCGACGTCTCGTGCATGGCCAACGTGCTCCGCGTCTGCGACAGCACCGGCCATTACGTCACGACGACCTGCACGATGGACCAGACGTGCGACCCAGACGCGGCCGCCTGCGTCCCGAATCCTCCTCCTCCTGACCCCTGAGCTCGACGGATGGACCCCAATGGATTGGGGTCCATGGAAAACGCTGTCGGAGGGAACGGGCTCGCGCGCGGAACGCTCGACAATGGCCGCGTTTTTCGCGAAAGGTGGAGGCGTTGGACGGATCGTCAGCCAGCGCGGAAAAGCCGCTCGCCTTCACTCCCTGCCTGCACCTCTTCACGGAGCGAATGTGGGTGAGCGCCGGAGAGGGCCTTTTCGACGAAGGTCGCGAGGAGCTCGTGCCCGTGCTCGGCCTGTGGTTCGACTACGCGGGCGTGAAGGTGCGCGCAGCCGATCGGCGCACGCGTTTCTTCGTCGCCGAGGGCGACGGCGTGGGCGTGGTCGGCCGCGATATCGCCGGTGAAGCGCGGGCGCAGTGCCTGCTCGAGAGCTTCGGCGCCATCGAGCTCGACTGCTCGGAGCACGTGAGCGCCGGCCCGAACGCCGACGCCGACTACCTCGTGCAGTTCGACGGCGACGTGCACTCGTACTGCTCCTTCGGCGCCTGCGCGCTGCCGCAGCTCCGTGCGCTCGGCTGGGTCGTCACCGTAGACAAGAGCTACCCGTACCAAGTCGTCGAGAGCAGCGCGCCCTGGTACGCGAACGTCGAACCGGACGAGGAGCGCACCGACTGGTTCGGGCTCGAGCTCGGCATCGAAATAGACGGCCGGCGCGTGAACCTCGTGCCCGCCTTGATCGACATGCTCGAAGCGCGCGGCGACGCAGAGAACCTGGAGGCGCTGCTCAAGCTTCCGGCACGGCTGCGCGCCGTCCCGCTCGGCGACAACCGCTACGTCGCGATTCCGCCCGAGCGACTGCGCTTCGTGCTCAAGGTGCTGATCGAGCTTTACCGCGGCGAAACGCTGGTCGACGGCACGCTCCGCTTCCCTCGCACCCAAGCGGCGAGCGTGGCCCAGCTCGATCAAGGGCTCGGCAATGGGGCCGGGCTGCTCTGGTCGGGCATGACGGCCGCGATCGAGCGCGCGCGCCGCCTGGTCGCACCGGTCAAGGAGGTGCCGGCCGAGTCGTTCGTGCCGAAGAATCTCGGCGCGAGCCTCCGGCCGTATCAAGAAGCCGGCGTGCGCTGGCTCGCCGAGCTCGTCGAGCACGAGGCCGGCGGCGTCTTGGCCGACGACATGGGCCTCGGCAAGACCCTCCAAACCATCACGCACCTCCTGCGCGAGAAGCAGGCGGGCCGGGCCGATCGTCCGAGCCTGGTCGTGATGCCTACGAGCCTGGTCGGCAACTGGCAGCGCGAGCTCGCCAAGTTCGCGCCCGAGCTCAAGGTCGTCGTGCTCCACGGCCCCAAGCGCGAGAGCCAGCGCAGCGCGGCCCCGAACGCGGACGTCGTGCTCACGAGCTATCCGCTGCTCGTGCGCGACATCGAGCAATTCCGGGGTCAGCCGTACTACCTCCTCATCCTCGACGAGGCGCAGGCCGTCAAGAACCCGCGGAGCCTCGCGGCGCGCGCCGTGCGCGAGCTCGTTTCACGGCATCGCCTGTGCCTGAGCGGGACACCCATCGAGAACAACCTCGAGGAGCTCTGGGCTTTGTTCGATTTCCTGATGCCCGGGCACCTCGGCGACGCCGAGCGGTTTCGCACGCAGTTTCGTGTGCCGATCGAGCGCATGGGCAACCAGCTGAAGCTCGAAGCGCTTCGCAGCGCCGTCTCTCCCTTCGTCCTCCGGCGCATGAAGGAGACCGTGGCGACGGACTTGCCGCCGAAGACGGAGATCGTGCGCAGCGTGGAGCTCTACGGCGACCAGCGCGAGCTGTACGAGAGCATTCGCGTGGCCGCGCACGGCGACGTGCGGCGGGCGATCCGCGAGAAGGGCGTGCAGGGGGCGACCGTCGCGATCCTCGACGCGCTGATGAAGCTCCGTCAGGTGTGCTGCGATCCGCGGCTCGTGAGCGTGCCCTCGGCGCGGCACGTGAAAGAGTCCGCGAAGTTCGACCTGTTCTTCGACGTGCTCGAGACGCAGCTCGGCCAGAAGCGCCGCGTGCTCGTGTTCTCACAGTTCACGCGCATGCTCGACCTGATCGCGAACGAGCTCGAGGAGCGCGGCCACAAGTACGTCGAGCTCACGGGCGCGACGCAGGAGCGCCAGCGGGTCGTCGATCGCTTCCAGGCGGGCGAGGTCGACGTGTTCCTCATCAGTCTGAAGGCGGGCGGCACAGGGCTGAACCTGACGAGCGCAGACACCGTGATCCACTACGATCCCTGGTGGAATGGGGCTTCCCAGGCCCAGGCGACCGATCGGGCGTACCGCATCGGGCAGACGCGGCCGGTCTTCGTCTACAACCTGATCGCGATGAGCAGCGTGGAGGAGCGCATGCTCGGACTGCAGCATCGCAAGGCGGAGCTCGCGAGCCAGCTGCTCGGCGGCACGGGCCCTCGCGTCCCCCTCTCCGAGCTCGACGTCGACGACCTTTTCGCCCCGCTCGGCGACTAGCGTCGCACGACGGCTACGGCGGCGCGGGCGAAGCCGGCGCCGGGGCGCCACGCTTCGTCGCAAATCTTTCTTCGAGTCGTCGTTGCTGAGGACGCATACGTCGCTCCTCGCGCCCGTGGCGCTGGGTATTTCTCAAGTCGAGACCTTTCCGTGCTTGCACCCGAAACGCGATCGGCCACATGAAACCAAGACGAGCCGAGGCTCGTACAGGGGCGGGGGCCCTTCCCAATGGATCCCCAAGCCGTCGGCACGCTGAGGTCCTCCCCCTTCGGAGAGCTCCTGGTGCAAGCGTTCGACCACCGCCTCACCGGAACGCTCGTGCTCGAGGAAACGACGGGCACGCGGCACGGCATCTACCTCGAGGCTGGAACCCCACGTAAAGCGAAGCTCGGTGACGGAGCCGTGCACCTCGGCGAGCTGTTGGTCGAGACGGGGGCCATCAGCAGCGAAGTCCACGCGGAAACGCTGGCGCGCGCGCTGCGCGACCACATCCTTCACGGTCAGCTCCTAGTCGGCGAGGGGCGCATCAGCGAGGACGCGCTCGGTACCGCTCTGCGCGAGCAGCTGCACCGCCAGCTCGTCCATCTGTTTCGGCAGCCGGACGACACGCACTACGGCTACTTCGAAGGCCAGAATTTCCTGGAGCGCTGGGGCGCGCCCGCGGCCATCGAGCCGAGCACGCTCGAGGTGCTCTGGCGCGGGCTCAGCGATCACGCTCCGTTCGACGCGATGGAGAGCGCGCTCGACCGCGTGGCGGGCCTGCGCATCACCCTCCACGGGGGTCTGCCCGGCGATCATTTCGCGTTCATGGGGGAGGATCGCAAGCTCGTCGCCCTGTTCGCGAAGGAGCCTCGCCGGCTGCGCGACATCATCGCGGCTGAGCCACTACTCGAAGCAGACATTCGACGCGTCGCGTATTTCCTCCTGCTCACCCGCTCCGTGGATCTCGGCGTAGCGAGCGCCCCTCCGCTCGGCGTGGCGGTGGAGCCCGTCGTCGTCCCGCCTGCGAGCCGGCTGCCGTCGCTCCCGAGCGAGCCCGCGCGCGTGACTCCCCCGCCCCCCGAGACTCCGGCAGCGTCCGCACCCAGCGACGCACCGCCGATCCGCGTGCGCCGTGATTCACCGCCGTCGATTCCGCCCGCCGTCGTGCGTAGCGTCGCCTTGCGTGACGAGCTCCGGCGCCTCGCCGAGAAGCCGCCGCGCACCCACTACGAGGTGCTCGGCATCCCCGAAGACGCCACACTACGCCAGGTCCAGGCCGCGTTCTTCCTGCTCTCGAAGCACTGGCACCCCGATCGGCTGGGACCCGACAACCAGGACTTGAAGCGGGCGGCCACGGGTATCTTCGAGAACATCGCCGCCGCGTACCGTGTCCTCGCCGATCCCGCGGCGCGCACGGCGTACGACGACTCGCTCACGGCGGGCGCCTCACTCGGCAGCTCGCCGGGCATCGAACGCGCGCTCAGCGCCGATCTCGCGTTCCAGAAGGCGGAGTCGTTCCTCGCGCGCGGCAATCTCGAGGGTGCGGAGCGCGAGGCGCAGCTCGCGCTCAAGCTCGAGCCCGGTCGCGCGGAGCACATCGCGCTCGCGGCGTGGCTCCGGGCGCTCAAGCCGAACGCCGACGAGCGTCAGATCGGCATCGCGTTCGCGCGCGCGCTCAAGGCGTCGCAGAGCAGCATCAAGGTGCACTTCTACCGCGGTCTGTTCCTCAAGCGCATCGGTCGCCACGCCGCGGCGCTGCAGGAGTTCCGGCACGTCGCCGAACGCGACGCGCGCAACATCGACGCCGCGCGCGAGGTGCGTTTGTACGAGCAGCGCCTGCAGCGAAGCCCGAAAGACCGCCTGAGCCTCGCGCCCGAAGAGCCCATGGCCGAGCGCTCCGCGTGGAGCCGGCTCTTCAAGCGGCGCGGCTAGCGCCGCTAGCGCCCGAGCGCTTCGGCGCGGTTGACGATGCGCGGCGTGAGGAAGATCACGAGCTCGCTGCGCTGATCGCTCGCGCGGCGGCGCTGGAAGAGCAGGCCGAGGATCGGGATGTCCCCGAAGAACGGCACCTGGTCGAGGTTTCGACCCGTGTTGCGCGTGAAGATACCGCCGATGACCGCGGTATGCCCGTCCATCACGAGGAGCTCGGTCTCGGCCTCGCGCTTCAAGATCGTCGGGTCGCCGCGCGCCGACGTCTGGTTGAAGTCGGGCTCGTCGCGGTTGATCTTCACGTGCATGCTGACGCTGCCGTCGGCCGTGACGTGCGGCTGCACGAGGAGCTGCAGCTTGGCTTCCTGGAAGGTCGTCTGCACGCCCTGCGCGCTCACCTGCGAGAATGGGATCAACGTACCCTGGGCGATGCGCGCCTCGTGGTTGTCGAGGGTCAGGATGCGCGGGCTCGAGAGGATGCGCAGAAGGCCGCTCGCCTCGGCGGCGGAGAGGCGGACCGCGAGGTTGATCGTGTTGTCGACGGAGCCGAAGGAGAGGCCGATGGCACCACCGGACCCGGTACCGACCGCTGCCGGCAGGTTCACGGCGAAGTTCGGGCTCGCGACCGTGTTCGTGAACGGGCTCAAGCCGGCCGTCGGTGTGTTGGCGTCGCTCGCACCGCCGACGACGCCGACGGAATTCGGGAACGCGAGGCCCGTCGGGTTGCCGGTCGCCGCCGAGAACGCCGCGTCACCGCCCCATTGGATGCCCACGTCGCGCAGGTAGCGGCTCGTGGCTTCGACGATGCGCGCCTCGACCAGCACCTGCGGCGTCTGCGTATCGAGCGAGCGAATCAGCTCCTCGATTTGGTTCAAGTTGCCCGAGATGTCGCGCGCGATGAGCACGTTGGTGCGGTCGTCGACGGCGATCGTGCCGCGCTCGCTAAGGAGCGGGCGGGCGCGCTCCTGGATGTCCTTGGCCGAGGCGTAGCTCACTGGAATGAGCCGCGTCTCCAGCGGCGCGAGCTTCACTTCCTGAGCGCGCCGCGCGAGCTGCATCTCGCGCTCCTTCTCGAGGTCGGACAGCGGTGCGACGCGGATCATGTTGCCGGCGCGCACCATGCCGAGCCCCTTGCTCTGCAGGACGACGTCGAGCGCCTGGTCCCAGGGCACGTTGCGCATGCGGATCGTGACGCTGCCGCTCACGTTGTCCGCCGTGACGACGTTCACCTGACCTACGTCCGCGAGCAGCCGCAGCACGTTGTGGATGTCGGCGTCCTTGAGGTCGAGGTCGATACGACGACCCGTGAAGTTCCTCTGCTGGCCGAGGGTAGTCGGCGCGAACGCGCCGGCTTCGGCGGGAGCGCTTTGCTTCTCGACGAGGGCCGGGCCGGCCGAATAGCCGTCGTACACCTCCGGCACGCCACGCACCGCTTCCTCGACCGTCACGGTGCGCACGCGGCGCGCGATGCCGCCGTCGCGAGCGATCCCGCTCTGCGAGGGCGCCTGCTTGGCAGCGTCGAAGAAGCTCCAGACGAGCGAGCTGCCACGCCGGCCAACCCGACTCGATACGCCGTCCTTCACCTCGGCCTCGAGCACGACCTTGCCGGGCTCGTTCGGGCTCGGGTAGCTCGACACGGAGGTCACGGAGCCATCGAAGGCGGTGACGTCGAGCTGCCGCGCGAGCTCCTCGGGGAGCTGGGCGGACTCGAGCACGAGGCGGGCGTGCCCCTTGCTCTGCGTGGGCTCGCGGTAGGCGGTGCTTTCGGCGAGCTCGATCAGCACGCGATCCTCTTCGGTCGCGTGCTCGAAGCGCACGTCACGCACGCGGGCTGGACCCGTCGTCGTGGGGGCGGCAGCCGGCTTCGGCGCGGGGGCGCTCGCGGCAAGCCCCGCCTTCTTGGGCGCCACGCGGATCACGAGGTCGTTGCCCTCGACAGCGACGGCGTAGGCCGGCTCCTCGAGCAGCGTGAGGAGCACGCGGGTCGTGTGGCCGCCTGAGACCGCGAACGACTGGACCATCACGCCGCCCACGATGCCGACCTTGTCGGTCAGGGCGCTCGGCACGGAGGCCATGTCCGCCTCGGGGATATCCACGACGAGGCGCGATTTCTGCTTGTCCAAGCGCGCGCTGAAGGTCGGGGGCGCGCTGAACGAGAGCACGACGCGCGTCTCCGTCGCTCCTGCCTGCTCGACGGCAAGGTGCGTCGCCTTGCGCTCGGGGCTGCCTTTTGCGTGGGTTACCCCCGTGCCGAGGCTCAGGGCCAAAGCACACGGTGCGGCCAGAAAAAGAGGGGTAAAGCGGGGGGAAAACCGCATGATTCGCTCCGAAACGCGAGCCCCCGGAGCGCCGTCGCGCACGTTGGGCAAGCCGTTCGGAGCGTATCGTCTCGTTCACGCGACGAACAAATTCCGTGCGATCCCGAATCCGGCCGACGAGCGAGGGTCCAGGCCTCGGGGCTAGCTCGGGCGCCGCCCTGAGCTAGGCTTTTTGTTGGCGTGCCGTCGCTCGAAGTCTTTTCACCCGCTCAGCTCGCCGGCTACATCGCCTTCGCCGTGGGCATAGCCGCGTTCCTGCAGCGCGACGACCGCCGCCTGCGGGCAATGATCGGCGCGCAGGCCTTCACCTACGCGGTCCACTTCTACCTGCTCGGCAGCACGCCGGCGGTGGTTGCGTCGCTCGTCACCTGCGCGCGGGCGTTCATCTCGCTTCGCACCCGCTCCCGCGCCGTCGCGGTCCTGCTCATCGCCGGAAACCTCGTGCTCGGCGCCCTCACGGCCCGAAGCGCCGCCAGCGCCCTGCCCATCGCCGCCACGACCCTCGGCACCATCGCCTTCTTCTGGTTCGACGGCATTAGCCTACGTTTGGTTTTGCTAGGCGCCACGGCCTGCTGGCTCCTGAACAACGTGCTCGTGGGTTCCATCGGGGGAACTTTGCTGGAGCTGTTTATTGGGGCTTCCAACGTTTTGACTTGCTACCGGCTCGTCCGGCGGGCGACGGAGGGGCAACGCGGAATGCCACGCGACTCTGGCGCGCGGTCGGAGCAGCAGTTGCCGGCCTCGCCGGTTCTTCCCGTGGGTAGTGACCGGCCCTCGGCCTGTTGATCGGTTCTCCCAAGACCATGAGGTCGTCGCGGGCGGGCTTGCGCCCGCCGGCACGATGTTTGGGCCGGCGTAAGACCCTGACCCGCTACCCGCCCTTCGCCTTCTCAGCAGCAGTCTCCGGGCGCAACGGAATGACCTTCGTTGCGGCTGGAACGTCCGGGTTATTCGGGTCCTCGCGCACGAGCACGACGTCTCCGTCGCGAATCCGATCGAGCCGCCAGTTGAGCTGGTAGGTCGAGCCGGACTGCCCGCCGAGCTGCACGACGTCCGCGCGCCCGACGAAGTCCCCGCGGTGCACGACGTGCCCCTTGCCGCTCGGATCGACGAGCATCGCCCGCGCCGGATCGATGCGCGTCACGATGCCGACGAG
>DATMCL010000387.1:0-49467 GCA_035558375.1 Polyangiaceae bacterium | reverse complement strand
CGACACGGGCCAGCACGTCGAGAAAAGCGTAGTCGCCCTGGAGCGCGCCGGGCGCGAGGTCCGGCACCGTGATGGTGCCGCCGGTCGCTGCCGCGAGCGCGAACGGATAGCTCGCGGACGAAGCATCGGGCTCGATCGCGTAACGGCGCGCCGCGTACGCCGCGCGCCGCACGACGAACCCGCCGGAGACCTCGTCCACGCGGCCGCCGAAGTCCGCCACCATGCGGCGCGTGATCTCGACGTACGGGCGGCTCACGAGCCTGCCCTCGACGCCGATCTCCACGTCGCCCTCGGCGCCGGCGGCCGCCAGCATCAACGCGGAAAAATACTGGCTCGAGCGCTCGCCGGGCATGCTGAGCCGCCCGGCGGGAAGACGGCCGCCGTACACCGTGAGCGGCGGACAGCCCGTGGGGCACTCGACGCGCACGCCGAGCTGCTCGAGGCCCTCGACCTGGTCGCGGATGGGACGGCGCGCCATCGCTTCATCGCCGCGAAGCTCGACTTTGCCGTCGACGAGCGCCGCGACGGCTGCGAGGAAGCGCACCGTCGTGCCACTGTTGCCGACGAAGAGCGGCTCCTTCGGAGCGCGCAGGCGCGAGCGGCCACCTGCGACGACGAGCGTCGTCGGGCCGGCGTCGCGCACGGAGATGCCGAGCGCCTCGAGCCCGGCGCGCATGTGCCGCGTGTCGTCGCTGTGGAGCACGCCTTCGAGCGTGCTCTCGCCTTCGGCGAGCGCGGCGAGCACGAGCGCGCGATTGGTGATGCTCTTCGACCCCGGGACGCGCCAGACGAGCTCCGGTGCGCGCGGTAGCGCCGTCAAAGCGAGCGGGCCCTTCGGAATGCGGTTCACGGCGCACCGCACAGGGAGTAGGCCGTTGGACGCGCGGCGCGACAGACCTGCGCCGCGCGATCGCAGACGAAAGAGACGCACTCGTTGTCCTGCGTGCAGCGCGGTCCGCCGAAATTCGTGGCTTTCTTACACACACCGTCCTCGAGATCGCAGTAGGAGCCGAGCCCGCACTCGGGGTTCAAGAAGATCTTCTCGCACGACTCGCCCTCGGCCGTCGCCGACTCGCAGGTGCCGGTCTCGCCCTGCTCGACCGCCGTGCAGTAGAGCCCGACATCGCAGGTCGAGACGTCGCCGAGCGGGTACGGACAGGCCTCGCCTTCCTTCAGCATGCGGATGACTTGGCACACACCCGCAACGCACAGGCTCGACCCTTCGCCTTCGGGTGGCGCGCACTGGCCGTCGGTCTCGCAGCGCCGCCCTTCCTCGACGGTACCGATCACGACCTTGCAGCTTGCCTCCTGATCGGCGCGGAGCGCGAGCAGCTCCTCCCAGTCCGCGTAGCAGACGTCGTGGGCGCGCTCGTGGGCGGCGAGGCACGGCTCCTCCGACGACGCGTCGTACTTCACGATGCCGGCGGCCGCGAGCTGCGCCGACGGGGTGCACACGCCCTGGATGAACGAGCTCACGCACGCAGCCTGATCGAAGGTGCCCTGCTGTTCGCAGCACGGGCCGGCACTTTCACAAAGACGAGCTGCAAACGCGTTGCAGGAGGTCTGCACCTCTTCGAGCGTGGCGTTCGACCCCGAGCCCTTGCCCGGCGGAGCCGCGGGGTCGGAGCCGCAGGCGACGGCCGCGACGAATGAAAGGCCGGCCAGCGAGAGCGCCGAGCCGCTACGGAGAAAAGCCATTCCTACGAGGATACACCGTCAGGCGAGAAGGGCACCGAGGAGCTCTTTGTTGAGCGTGACCGACGCCTTGTTCGCGTTCACGTCGACGCCCGTCGCACTGCCCACCGTCGCCGCTTCGACCCCGACGGCGTGGAGCACGGTGCGCAAGAAGTCGTTGTGGCTCGGGCTCGCGCCCGTGACCTCTATGCAGCCGTCCAGGTTTTGGTAATTGATCGGGAAGCGCGCCACCGTGCCGCGCTTGACCGGGATGTTGGGCCCGGCGGCGAGCAAGAACGGCATGTTGAAATGCTGGTGGGCGGACCCGCTGTCGATCTCGCTGCCCCAAACGATGAGGGTGTCGTCGAGCACGCCGGATTCCTTGAGCCGGGTCACGAGGTACGTGAACTCCTCCGCGTAGTAGTTCTCCCACACGGAGAGCTCCGCCCAGGCTTTGCCGGCCTGGTTCTGGAGGTCCGTGCTCGGATCCTCCTCGTGGTCGAGGCACGTCTGCTTGTAGTCGGGCGCCATGCCCTCCCGGCGCTCGACGAAGGCTTGCAACTGCGGGACCTGGTGCGACGTGTTGTGGTGGTCGAGGCCCTGGCCCTTGGCGATGCCGTTGCTCGCCGCCTGGTCGTACTGGAGCACGCCGGAGCGCGTCACACCGCACGCGAGCGCCGCCACGAGCAAATCGATCGCGAGGCGTGAGCGATCGCGGTACCAGTGCGAGGAGGCGCTGAAATCAATCGTCTCGTCGGACGGCGGCGCCCAGATTGGCGGGCCGCCGAGCTGCATCGTCGGCTTGGTCGGGATCGTCGGCAGCGAGCAAACCACCTGGTTCACGGTCTGCCCGGCTTGGTCGATGGCGTCCTGCATCTTCTGGATCTGCTCGCGATCTTCCGAGCACAGGCGCGGCAAGAGCGCGCCCATCTGCTTGTTCAGCGCGGCGAGCACCGCCGTCTGCGCGCGGCCGCTCGCGAGCTCTTCGGGCGTCGGACCGCTCATGCTCATGACGGCGCCCGCCATGTACTGCTCCATCACTTCCCACGAGCTCCGGTACGGATCGCGCGGCACGCCCGTCGCGTCGAAGACGCAGCGATTGTTCGGTCCGACGTTTTCGGCCGTCGACAGATGCGCGACGACCTGCTGGTACAGGCTGTCCTTGCGTGCCGTGCCCGTCGCTTGCGCCATGAACAGCGTGTCGATGCTCGGAAAGCCCACGGGACCGCCGCTTTGCTTGCCGACGGACGACCCCGTGAACAAGGACTGCATGCCGCCCTCGTGCGTGCCGTCCGTCGTGGGCGCGGCGTAGTTGCGGATGCCCTCGGTCACGACGACGTGCTCCGCGATCGGCGCCAGCGCCTTCAGGTTCTGGCGAAACGCGAGGCTGCCCGTCGAGTCGTCCGCGCCCCACAGGTGCCGCACGCGGCCGTTGGGGCTGAACATCAGCACGAGCTTCGTGGGCGTCACGCCCTGTGCGAAGCCGGGCAAGCTGCGGAGAAACGGCAGCATCGCGGCCGTCGCGCCGATGCTCGTGAGGAAACGGCGCCGCGAGGCGCGGAGTCGGGTGGGGTTCATCGGCACGCCTCCCCGGCTTTCACGATGTTCCTGGTTTGCATGAGCGAGCTCGTCGCAATCTCGACGAACAGAGTTTTCAGGTTCAATTGTCCGTCCTCGAAGCCTTGCCACACGTCGGTGAGCGCACACGCGTCCGCGTTCGACTCGTTGCGTCCGAGCGCGAAGCGCGCCGTCTGAATCGCGAAGCACTGCTCGGGCACTTCGCTCGTCGCGAGCACGTTCATGAGGCCCGCCGTATCGGGGAAGTCGGCCGCGAACGCATTCGCGTTGCCTTCGTAGATGTGACCGGCGGTGCTCGTCGCGAGCGCCGCGTCGAAGGCTCCGCTCGGTCCGAAGCGACCGAACGCCCTGCCGATCGGATCCATCAACGCGTGGCAGCCCTTGCACGCGTCGCTCGCCGAGTGCTCGTCGAACACGTCCTGCGTCGTCTGGCCTGCCATCGGCTCCGGGATGCTCATGTCCACGTTGCCGGGCGGCTGCACCGGATCGCACAGCATGGCTTGGCGCACGACCTTGCCGCGCTGAGTCGGCGAGCCGAGCGAGCCTTTGATGTGCGAGCGCATGAACGACGCGCGCAAGAGCAACCCCGCGCGCTCCGGCGGCAGGGTGACCGAACCGTCGGATCCGGGAGTAACGCCGTAAAACGCGGCAAGCTCGGCGGGCCCGCGGCTCATCGTCGTGGAAAAGAGGTCGCCGTAGCTGCCGGTGCCTTGCGCGAGGGTCGCGAACACGTCGCCGCTCTCCGCGTCGAGCGCGAGCGCCGTCGGATCCGAGCCGGTCGTCGTGAGACCAAGCCACTCGCGGGCGAACTTTTGCAGCACCGGCTGCGCGCGCGCATCGTCGAACAAGCGCACCGCTTGCGCGCGCAGCCCGTCGGCCGTCGCAAGCGTCCCGGCGTCCGCCGCGTCGAGCAGCGCCTGGTCCGGCACACTGCGCCACAGGAAGCTCGCGAGGCGCCCCGCCGTCTCCCCCGGTGTCAGCCGCGCGAGGGTGCCGTCCGGCGTACCGAACTCGACGACGTAGAGGAAGCGCGGTGAATCGAGGATGAAGCGCACCGTGGCGCTCGCCGCCAGCGTGAGCGCGTTGTCCGCCGCATCGGCGGCGAGGCCCGTGTAGAGACCTTCGAGCGTCGCCTGGTCGGCTGCCTCGAGCACGCCGTGGAAGGCCTGGCGCGCCTTGCCCACGAAATAAGCCTGCGTGCAGACCGCGTCGCAGCCCGACATCGCCACGAGACCCGGTGCCACCTGATCGCCGACCAACTTGGCCTTCGTGTCGTAGCGCGTGAACTGGTCGGTCGTGAGCGGCGTCGTGACGTTCGCGGTGAAGACGCCGGCAAGCTTTTCGTCCGAGGGGAGATCGCTCGGGTCGATCGTCACGCCGAACAGGTCGCGCACCGCGTTCGTGTACTCGAGCTGCGAGATGCGACGGACGAGCGTCGGACCGACGGCGTTGGGATCGGAGCACGCGCCGATGACGCTCGTGCCCGGACCGTTGGTACCGCCGGAGCCGCTCGTGGTGTTGCCGCTGCCACCGCTGCCCCCGGCCGTCGTGTTGCCGGTGCCGCCCATGGCCGCTCCGCCCTTGCCGGCGTTGCTCGTCCCGCCGGCGCCGCTCGCGGTCGTGCCGCCGCGCGCGCCCATCGCCATGCCGGAGCCGCCGCTGCCGCCGCCGTCACTCGGGGTCGTCGGGCCGCCGCCGCAGCCGATGCAGGCGCCGAGGGCCACCCAATAAGCCAGTCGCATCCAAGTCTCCTAGAACCGGTGCCGCATCGGGCCAGGCGGCCTCGCGCCCTCCGACCGCACCAGCCCCTAGAGTGGCCCCAACCCCGAGAAACCGTTCAGACTTCCGTTCTAGGGCGAAAATTCTCGCAACAACGAACGTCCCCGCTTCTGCGGTTTCGCTGGCTTCAGCAGCACGGCGTGCTCCCGTCGCGGACGCTTCGCGAACGCTTGCTGAGTCGGCGCGTGCATGTGGGGCCGGTGCTGGGACGCGACCGCGACGACCTCGAGCCGCGCCGCCGTCGCGAGGCCCCGCACCAGATCGTCCGTGTAGACCGCGTTGCTCGCGAGCACGGAGTCCGCCAAGACGAGCACGGCCGCACCCCCGGGCGCTAGCACGCGACCGATCTCTCCGAGCGCGGCGCCGAACTCGCTCCGAAAGCGCGCGAGCGCGCGAGCGAACGGAACGCCACGTGCGTGCCGTCGCGCCCCCATCTCGTGCTCCTCGAATCGATCCTCCGGCAAGTCGAGCCAACGCAGCCGATCGCGGTGATGCACGACGTAGTCGTAGACGCCCGGGTATGGCGGCGAGCTCACGACGAGATCGACCACGCCGTCGCCCACGTCGCGAAGGTACCGCGCGTCGCCGTGGATCACGCCCGCGAGGGGCGCGTTGGGGGGCAAGAGCTCCGCGGCTTGCCCGAGGCGGCGCGCCAATTCCTCGGCTTTTCTGAGAAAGAAGCGCGTCGTGTAGCCCGCCGAGACTCGCTTCGGACCCTCGGCGCGACCGGTGTCGCCCGCGCGCACGCTGACCTTGGTCAGCATGGCGGAGAGCACGAGCAGGAGCGCGCGACGAACGGGCTCGAGCTCGACGTGCTCGATGCCGTCACGCAAGCCGTCGAGCTCGAGCAAGACGTGCGGCTCGAAGAGCTTGGTGTCGACCTCATCGTAACGGCGCGTGGCGCCCACTCGTTGCAGACGCCGCTCGTTCGCGTGCTCGACCACGCGGCGCGCGACCGGGACCAAGCGCGAGACCCAGCGTGCGCCCGGTGCGTTCGTCTTGAGCCCGCTCAGCTCGATCGCGAGTGGGTTCACGTCGTTGCCGAGCGCCTGGCGTCCGAGGAGCCGCGCTTCGACGAGCACCGTGCCGCTGCCGCAAAACGGGTCGAGCACGCGTCCGCCCGGCTTCGAGAAGCCTTCGATGAGGCCGCGCGCCGTGTCGGGATGCAGCCGCGCCGGATAGCTGTGAAAGCCGTGAACGTGCGCCTGCGTCGCGTCCTCGTCCGCAACGACCGCGAGCGCGGCTGCGAGCGCGCGCTGCTCCTCCGGGGAGCCGCCGCTGAGCTCGACCTTGCCGCCGACGTGCGACAGCGCGCGGCGGTCGCGCTCGCGTCGTTGCGGCGGTCCAGCCTCTTTGGCGCGACGTTTCGCAGCGTGACTCGACGCGTTTTTCCGCGCGAGCCTGAGACCCGCGCCGCTCGCCTGACCCTTAGCCGATGCCACGGAGTAGCGTCGCTTCCTTCACGCGGCGTACGCCGAGCGCGAACGCCGCCGTGCGCATCGAGCATTTGAGCTCGTCCATCGTCGTCGCGAGCGCGCGGAACGCGTCCACCATGTGCCGCTCGAGCATCGCGTTCACGTGCTCCTCCGACCATTTGAGCTTCTGGGTGTTCTGCGTCCACTCGAAGTAGCTCACGGTGACGCCGCCCGCGTTCGCCCAGATGTCCGGGATGCACACGATGCCGCGCTCCGAGAAGATCTGGTCACCCTCGGCCGTCGTGGGGCCGTTCGCGGCTTCGAGCACGTATTTGGCGCGCACGTCGCGCGCGTTGCCTTCGTGGAGCACGTGACCGAGTGCCGCGGGAGCGAGCACGTCGCATTCCACGGTGAGCAAATCGTGGTTCGAGATCGCCTCGACACCGGGGAACTCGATGACGCTACCGGTCGCCTTGGCGTGCGCGAAGAGCGCCGGGACGTCGAGTCCGTCACCCTTGAAGACGCCGCCTTTGAGATCGCTCACCGCGACGACGCGAGCGCCGCGCTCGTGGAGCAATCGCGCGAGCCAGCTGCCGACGTTGCCGAAGCCTTGAATCGCGAAGCTCGTCCCTTCGAGCTTCTTGCCGGCCGCGGCGAGCACCTCGCGGATGGCGAACACGCAGCCGCGACCGGTCGCCGCGTCGCGCCCGAGCGACCCGTGGAGGGCCAGAGGCTTCCCGGTGACGACCGCGGGCGAGAAGCCGCGGCGGCGACTGAACTCGTCGAAGAACCAGCCCATCACCTGGGCGCTCGTGTTCATGTCGGGCGCGGGAATGTCGGTGTCCGGGCCGATCACGGGCGAGATCTGCTCGACGAAGCGCCGCGTGAGCCGCTCGAGCTCGCGCACGGAGAGCTGCTTCGGATCGACCTGAATGCCGCCCTTCGCGCCGCCGAACGGCACGTCGACGACGGCCGTCTTCCACGTCATCAGGCTCGCGAGCGCGCGCACCTCGTCGAGGTCGACGTCGGGGTGATAGCGCAAGCCGCCCTTGAATGGACCGCGCGAGTCGTCGTGCTGCACGCGGTAGCCGATGTAGTGGCCGAGCTGCCCGTCATCGAGCTCGATGATGAGCTCGACGCGAAGCTCGCGGCTCGGCGTGAGCAGCGCCGTGCGCAAGCGCTCCGGCAGCGCGAGCAGGTCGAACGCGCGCTCGAGGTACTGGTTGGTCGTTTGGTAGGCGTTCATGCTCATCGATCGATCAACCTCTCTAGCTCGGCGTCGCTCAGCACGTGATCGGCCGCCCGGGCATGCGCGAGAATCCGCTCCACGCGCTCCGCGCTCGGGGCGATACCGTGGGCGGCGAGCCATGCCTCCACGTTCGCTCGACCGGAGAGCGGCCCGACGCACACCTCTTGGACGCGGCCCACGCTCGCCGAAGGTACAGCACCGTAGACCCGGTCGGAGAGCCAGCCCGCCTTTTGCGCGGCTTTTTGAATGGCCGCGGCGTGCACGCCGGTCGCCGTACGGAACGCGGCGTCGCCGAGCAAGGGGTGGGTGGCCGGCACCGGGACGCCGAGCACGCGCGCCGCGACGCGGCAGTACTCGACGGCCGGCAAGAGGTCGGTCGGCCAGCGACCGAACAGCGCCAGGTTCAACATCAGGAGCTCGAGCGGCGTGTTGCCGGCGCGCTCGCCCAAGCCGAGCGCCGTGCCGTGCACGCGATCGGCGCCGGCTTCGAGCGCCGCGAGCGCATTCGAAAGCGCGAGCCCGCGATCAGCGTGACCGTGCCAGTCGAGCGCCACGCTCGAGCCGTGCTCCGCGACGACTTCGCGCGTGAACGCCAGCAAGCGCCGAACGCCGTCGGGCGTCGCGTGGCCGACGGTGTCGCACAGGCAGAGCCGCGATGCACCCGCATCGAGCGCCGCGCGGAAGAGCTCACGCAGCGTGTCGGGGTGCGAGCGCGTCGTGTCCTCGGTGACGAACGCCGCTTCGAGCCCGCCTTTCACCAGCGTGCCGATCGCGCGCGTCGTGCGCTCCTTCACGAGCGCCGGGCTCCAGCCTTCCACCTCGGCGCGGATCGCGCTCGAGCCGACGAAGGCGTGTCCCTCGAGCGCAGTGCCGGTGCGCTCGGCGAGCTCGACGATGGCGCGCATGTCGCCGTCGAGCGTGCGGCCCGCGACGACCACGCGCAGATCGAGCCGGCTCGCTTCCTTCGTGAGCCGCGCGATCGCGTCGAACGCCTCGCTCGACACGACGGGCATGCCGAGGTTCACGCTGCGCACCCCGGCGCGCGCCATCGCGGCCATGAGCTCGCTGCGTTCGTCGAGCGACGGCTGGCGCACGACCGTGCTCTGCAATCCGTCGCGCAGCGTGTCGTCGAGCAGGCTGAACGGACGCACCGGCGCCGCGCCCCGCTCGGGGGCGTTCCAGTCGTAGATGAGGGCGTCGCGCTCGGACACGGGTTTACGGGTTATCAGTCAGCTCGTCGGCGTCTGCAAAACGGCGAGGTCGTCGCGCTCGAACCAGCCATTGTGAAGCCAAAAAGCGCGCCCGTCCGCGTTCGCGTCGAACAGATGCACGCTGCATTTCTGGATGCCGAGCTTCGCGAGACGCTCGAGGCAAGCGCTCACTAGCACGCGGGCAAAGCCCTGCCGGCGGTGACCTTCCGCGACGGCAAGGTGATACAAAAACCCGCGCCGCCCGTCGTGTCCGCACAAAACGGCCGCCACGATCGCGCCGTCCGGCAGCACCACGACAAGGCTCAGATCCCGGTTTCGCGCGAAGAAATTCGCGATTGCCGGCGCCGAATCGGAGTCGGAGAGGCCGATGCCCGGCGTCGCGCGCCAGAGCGCCAGCACCTCCGGGTAATCGATGAGCGCCATGGGACGCACGCTCGGTCCCGTGGGGCGAAGGCTGCCGGGCATGGGGGAGATGCTACCCTACGCGCCCCCTTGCCGAGCGAAGCGACGCGAAAGCTCATCCAAACCCGCCTGAGCGCGGAGATCGGACGCATCGAGCGCCAAGCGCCGACGCGCGTCGCCCTCGTGTACCCGTCGCCGTACCGCGTCGCGATGAGCTCGCTCGGCTTCCAGAGCATCTACGGCGCGATCCAGCGCCTGCCCGGCTTCGCCTGCGAGCGCGCCTTCTTGCCCGACGGCGGCGACGAAGCGGGCGCCGTCATCGAGCGACCGGTCACCTACGAGGGCCTGCGCGATCTCGGTGATTTTCCGATCCTCGCCGTGAGCGTCGCCTACGAGATCGAGCTCTCCGGCCTCGTGCGGCTACTCGACGCCGCCGGCATTCCAGCGCTCCGCACCGAGCGCGACGAGCGCGCGCCGTTCATCATCGCGGGAGGCCCCCTCACCTTCTCGAACCCGCTCCCGCTCTCACCGTTCGTCGACGCCATCGTCATGGGCGAAGGCGAAGGCGTCGCCGAGCGCTGCCTCGAGGCTCTGCGCGACTCGCGCTCACGCCGTGACGCCCTCGAAGCGCTCGCCAAAGAGCCGCACGTCTTCGTCCCCGAGCTCCACGGCGACGCGCTCCCCACCCCCGGGCGCTGCTCCGACGACGAGCTCCCGGCCTCGAGCGTCATCCGCACGCCGCATACCGAGCTCTCGGGCATGTTCCTGATCGAAGCGGAGCGCGGCTGCTCGCGCGGCTGCACCTACTGCGTCATGCGCCGCTCGACGAACGGCGGTATGCGCCTCGTCGACAAAGAGACGATTTTCGCAAAAATCCCCGCCGACGCGCGCAAAGTCGGCCTCGTCGGCGCCGCCGTCAGCGACCACCCGAAGATCGTCGAAATCGTGCGCACCCTCGCCGAGCGCGGCCTCGAAGTCGGCCTCTCGAGCCTCCGCCCCGATCGCCTCAAAGACGAATTCGTCGAAGCGCTCAAGCTCGCCGGTTACAAAACGCTCACCACCGCCCTCGACGGCCCGAGCGAGCGCCTGCGCGATCTCATCGAGCGCCGCGGCCGCGAGCCCCACTACCTCCAAGCGGCCGAGCGCGCGCGCAAGCACGGCATGGACTGCCTCAAGCTCTACCTCATGGTCGGACTCCCCGGCGAAACCGACGCCGACATCGACGAATGCGTCAAATTCGTCAGCGACCTCTCGCGCATCATCCCCATCGCCCTCGGCGTCGCGCCATTCTGCTCGAAGCGCAAAACGCCCCTCGACGGCATGCCGTTCGCCGGCGTGCGCACCGTGGAGTCGCGCTTGAAGCGACTCCGCACCGGACTCAAAGGCCGCGCCGACGTGCGTCCCACGAGCGCGCGTTGGGCGTGGGTCGAGTGGGTGCTCGCGCAAGGCGGACCAGCGGAAGGCATCGCGCTCGCGAAAGCGACGCGCGCGGGCGGCTCCTTCGCCGACTACAAGCGCGCCTTCGCGGAGCTCGGGCACACGCCGGACGGTGCGGGGTACACGGGGCTAGCGACGCCGCTCGCGCCGGAGCGCCTCAAGTTGAAGCGGCAGCTGTCGACCGTCGGGTGATTATTCTTGGGGCCGGGGTGGCTCGTGGGGCCGCGCAGGCTGAAAAGCATTGTCGGGGCGCGCCGTACTTCCGCTCGCGCGCGCTCCCCCGTGAGTATTCAGGCCCCAGCCTCGATCAGGCGCAGCAGCACTTCCCCTCGCCCGCGCGCGCGCAGCTTTTGCAATACGTTCGTAACCTGATTGGCCACGGTGCGCGGCGAGGTGCGCCGGATGCGCGCTATCTCGGCGTTCGAGCGCCGATCGACCAGAAGGTCGACGACCATGCGCTCGGCCTCCGACAGCGAAAGACGCTCGCTCGGCGCGAGACGCTCCACGCTCAACACCTCGTAGCAGGTGTCGCGCAGGAGGAGCGACGACATTCTCGCCCGCAAGCACGAGCCTCGCAGGCTCGCGTGAGCGGCCATGACGAGGACCGTGGGAAGTCGCCTCGCGCACACCGGGACGCCCATGGCGCCGGCGCATTGCCGCGCGACGACTGCAACGCTCGACGCGGATAGTCCGAGCTCGAGGGCCAGGACCTTCTGCGGCTCGCCGAGCAGGATGCGCCGCAAGATCTCGCGGTTACGCGTGCTTGGCGAGGTCGCGCTGGCGTCCAAGGGGCGTTGCTGGAGCACGAGGTAGCAACGCCGATCGGAGTTGAAGTGATCGGCGACGAAGCTCGTGCCCTGCTCGAGGGCGTGCCAGACGTCTGCCAGCGGCACCTCCGCATGGGCATGCGAGTGATTCCGTAGCGAGTGAGCCCGAAGCTCGCTCGCCCATGTCATGTCGCTAGTTGTTTGTTGGGTCATGGGCCACGCTCGCCGGTCGACAGAGAGCAAGAGCCATACCGAGCGTTTTTGTCGCAATTTCGCGCTGGCCTAGCGGGGCGCGCCGTGATTCGGATCCGAATCCTCGATTGTCTTCGAGGGCGAGCCGTGTCGCCGGGATGTGAGTTGGTTCGAGTCGCCGAGTCCGACTCAACTACCGAAGCGTTCGAAGTAGCGCGTCAGCTGTTTGAGCGCGGTACCTCGGTCGGCCCCCAAGCGCGTGGCCGCTCGCGAAGCGAGGCTAGCGAGCGCATCCGTATCAATCGGCCGGGGCTGCGTAGACGCGCTGCTCAGGTGATAGAAGACCAGCGGCTTCAGGTACTTCTCGTTCCACTCTTTCTGGTCGTCCCAGCTAGCGGGCTCTCGCGCGTGATCCTCGACGAAGGCCTGGATCGCGCGCTCCGTCCACGCCTTCCAGTCGGCGTGCCCCGGTTCGGCCACCACCGGCGCGCTGACCGGCACGATCGGCCGCAGCGAGCCGCGCTCTAGCGCGCGCCGGCAAGCTGCCTCGTCGAGACTCCCGGCGTGAGGCCCGCGCGGCAGACGCTCGGCGAAATTCGCTAGCTCGCGGAAGTTACCCTCCCAGGGGTGAGCGCGCAGGAGGGCGAGGGCGGCAGGCGACAGCGTCTCGAGCAGCGAGCAGCTGCCATCCTGGGTGCGCTTGCTGCGCAGGAACTCGACCACGTCGTCCCAACGCGCGCGCAGCGGCGGCACCTCGACGACGTGCACGGACAGGCGGTACCAGAGGTCGTGGCGGAAGCCGCCCGCGCGCACGAGCTCGCGCAAATCGCGGTGCGTCGCGGCGACTACCCGCACGTCAGCGCGCTGCGCTTCGCCGTAGCGACCCATGCGCTCGAACTCGCGCGAGTCGAGGAAGCGTAGGAGCATCGGCTGTACCTCGCTCGGCAGGTCGCCGATCTCGTCGAGCAAGAGGGTGCCACCTTCGGCACGCTCCACGGCGCCGATGATGCGTCGGGTCGCGCCCGTGAACGAGCCCGCCTCGGCTCCGAACATCTCAGAACGCAAGAAATCCTTGCTGAACATCGAGGTGTTCAAGGCGATGAACGGGCCTGCGCGGCCCGAATGTCGATGGAACACCTGCGCCAGCGCCTCTTTGCCCGCGCCCGAAGGGCCCGTGAGCACCAGCGTGCGTGCTCCGGCTTGCGCCGCCTCGACGACGTCGCGATGTGCGGCACGGATGGCGGCCGACGCAAGGATCAGCCCCTCCTTGCGCGTCTCCTGCTCGGCTTCGTAGAGCGCGTTGTGACGCGCCCCCCAGCGAAACACGTTCTCGAGCAGCTGCGACCACGAGGCGTCGGCGGTCGCGAGCGGCGTGATCTGCAAGAGGCCGCCTGTAGCGAGCGGCATGCCGCTATCCGGCGCGCGCGTCTCCGCGCCATCCGTCACGGTCGCGCTAACGTCGATTCCCTGCGTAGCGAACCATTCGCGAGCGGCCGCTGCTAGCGCATCGCCGAAATCACTCGGTCCGTTCCAGCGCGGAGCAACGGGCTCGCTCGGCAGCGTCGTGTCCCGCGCGCTGAGCCCCAGGCTGAGCACGACTTCCTGCGCATCGAGCTCTACCGTCTCGTGCTGCGGCAGGCGCAGCCAAGAGCCGTTGCGGCTGCCGAGGTCGCGCAGGCAGGTCTTGCCGTCCTCGCTCCACGCCAGCGCGTGGTTCGCCGAGACGCTCGCGGCGGGCACGCCGAGAAGGTTCACGCGGAGGGCAGCGGCCCCGATCTTTCGAATTCCCGCATCGACGCTGGGCGCTCGCCCGACCAAAACCGAGCTGCCCTGGGTCAAGTCCAGCGTGTGCTCGACTTGGCCCTGCGGTCCTTTGACGATCAGTCTCGACACCGAGCCGGCGATGGTAGCGGATCGATACCAAGAGCCGCGTGAGCTCATTTTTCATCAACGATTTCCGCATTCTACAAACGGGCCGCGCGCTCGTAGCAGAACTCTCCCAGCACGGCGTCCCGGAAATCATCGACCGTCGCGAAGCCGAGGCCGTACGCGTAGGTCGCCAAATCCGCTGGCAACGGTAGCCCGCGATGTGTGGTGAAATACCACTGCCAAAGGTCCGCCTCGGACAGGCCGAGCTCCGCGAGGCCGGGGCGCAAACCGCCGCGCTCCGCGAGCCAGCGCCGCTTGCCCTCGACGCGGTCGAGCAGGCTTCCGTACTGGCCTCGAGCGCGCAGCTCGCTCACGAGCTGGCTGCGTGCAGCGGCTTCGGTGCGCGGGTACGCCCAACGGACGCGGGCTTCTTCGCGGACGAAGCGCGCCCATTCCTCCTCGTCGAGGCGCTGCTCGGCGCGCCACGCCTCGAAATCGCGTCGAGCGCCGAGCCCGAGGCGCTTGCGAAGCTCTTCCACTGCGCCCTTCAAGAGCGTGCGGTCGAGCTCGACCCCGGCGTGCACCGCTTGGTTGACGGCGTGCGCACGCCCGGCTGCAGCCCCGTGCGCCGCCCAATAGTCACCCTCGAGCTTCAGCTCCTCGACGAGCGCATCGCCGGTATCACTCCAGGCCTCCGTGGTTTCTACCTCGTCGGAAAGCGTCATGAGCGCAGCCTGCCAAGCGTCGGTGGGCTCGAAGTGAAACGGCGGCTGCGCGCGGCCTCGACCGGCAAGGCGCTCGGGTAGCTCGCGCAGAAGGCGGAGCGCGTCGGCTCGCTTCTGGTCGCGCTTGCCGCCCGGCAACCAGGCCGTAAGGGCACGCAGCGCCGCAACGTCAATGCCGGCCCGCTCGGCGTCGTGGAGGAGCGCACGGTAGCTTCGCTCGGCGTAGAAGCGCTGCTTGGCCAGCGCGACGAGCTCTCGGCGGACGTCGCCCCCGATGACGCCGCCCTCTTCAGCCACCGCGAGCGTGAAGCGAACGTTGACCATCGCGTCGGAGAGCGCACGGAAGCCCGTCTCGGCAGCTCCGTGCGCGACAGCGACTTCGTCGTCATCCTCGAGCGCTCCGCTCCTGAAAGCTTCGTACACCTCGCCGACACCCACCATGCCAAACGCATCGAGCTCGGCGGCGCGCAGTGCGCCCATGCTGCTCGCGCCGAACACCGCGATCCCTTCGGCGAGCGCCCACAGCACCTCCTTGTGCCATACCGCCGGCACGTGGTCGAAGTAACCGTCAACGATGGCGATGGCGGTCGGCTGGTCCCGGGCAACACGGTACACATCGCCGAACGCCGCCGGACCGTGCACGACCACATCGAGCTCGGCCCGCACTTCGTCGGCGCTCAAGCTCGGTCCTACGAAGACGTGAATCGTCATGTCAGCGCCCTCCGCAAGCGGCGACCGGGCGTGAAACCTGGCGCGTCATAGATGCCTTCGAGCCCGGGAATCACGACACGGACGACCGGGATCGCGAACTCTGGCAGGGTGAGGTCGACGACCGCTATCTCACGCAGGCCGGCCGCGCTGAGTCGCTCGAGCTCCCATGCGACGTCCTCGTTGAGCGTCGCCGTCGAGTGTGTGGGCACGCTGGCGAACGTGCGCGCCGTCGGGGGCTCCGCCATTTCGGCGAGCGTCTGCTCGACGAGCGCGCCGTTGCGGCTCCGCAGGTACGTGGCGACACCGATGTCGTCGCGGCTTCCGGCGATGAGCGTGAGGCGCGCCTGGCACGCCTCCGTCAGTGCGCGCAGGAGCGCAACGTCGCGGCACGGATGGCAACCGGAACCCGAAGCGGGCGCGAGCGGGCGAAAATGGCTCGGTTCGGCATCGAGGATCGTCGCCTGGAATGCCGGCAAGCCGATGTCGCTCGTCACGTCCCACACGGCGGCGCGCACGCTTGCCCGCTCGAGTCGCGCGAGCACGCTGCGGCAGCCGGGGTCGTCCACGCTCGCGAGGTCCAGGCGCCGCTCCCTGCGGGCGCTGTCCGAGCCGTACCGAAACAAGGTGACCGCGTCCCGCTCGACGAGCTCGCAGATGGCGTGACTCGTCGCCTCGAGTGGATGATTGCCCGAGGCGACGCCGCTGTCACCGATGAACAGCGCACCGCTCACGCCAGGCAGCGGAACGACGTAGTCGGTATGCACTACTTCGTACGGGATCCAGATCGCCTCGCGCCCCAAGATCTCGCGACCGAGGAGCCATAGACAGCGCGCGCCCGGATCGAAAGCACCACCGTCGACCCGCGGCAAGCTCGCGACGTCGATGACACGGTCGCGACGCCCGAGCTCCTCCGCGGACGCGTACCGGAGCGGCGCGCGGATGTTCTCCGCGTGGAAGTTCTCGACCGACTCCATGAGCCCCGAGACCTTGGCCGCCGTGAGGTCGAGCCCTTTTCCCTGCGACACCGCGACGGAGCGGGAATTCGGACGCATGACGGCGACGACAGGCACACCGATCACGTCGAGCCCGGTGATGTTCGCGATGCGCGTGATGCCCATGCGCGCCATCATGGGTTTCACGCGCTCGAGCGTCGCCTCGGGCGAAAGGCTGCGATGCGTGCCGTCGAAGTATCGCTTCTCGACGGCGCTCGGCGCGCTGTCTGCCGTCACGGCGTCGGCCTACTTCTTCTTCTTCCTCTTCGCTTTTTTCGCGGCGGGCGCCTTCTTGCTCGGATCGACCTTGGGGTTGGGCTTGGGAGGCTTCTTCTTCGTCGCCACCGGCGGCGCTTGGCCCGAGCGCAGCCCCGTGAGATTCAGCAGGTAGCAGGAGATGCCCGTATGCTCGAACTTGCGGATGTTGGCGAGGAGCACGCCTTCCTCTTGCACCATGAAGTCGATGTCTGCGATCTTCTCCGGCGGTAGCGGGCGGAGCTTCGTCTCGTAAAGGCCGCGCGGAATGAGATAGGCCTTGGGATCGTCGGGCTTGTCGACGTTGGAGATCACGACCAGGTCGGCGAGCGCCGGCTCCTCGTCCGCGAAATCCGAAACGTCAACGTCTGCAGGCGGCTGGTTTTGGAGGTCCTTGGTGAAATCCGACGCCGTAACGGGATCGCGGAGCCGCGTCAGGTTCGTGACGTAAAAGATCTCGCCGTCGGCGACACCGGATTCGTTCAGAACGGCGCCCTGCCACTCCGGCTCGACGTCGTCGAGCTGAAGGTCGGGATTTTCGTAGACCTGCCGCGGTAACACGCGGTAGCTGCCCGTGCCGTCCGCCTGCGTGAAATAGAGTACGAGATCGTCGACTTGAATGTTGAAGTCTGCCATTTTTGCCCTTTTTGGACGTTCAAATCGTGGTGTCGGGGAGATCGGGAATGACGACGGGGCTGTCGCCGTTCTTGATGAGCTCGTCGAGCTTCTCGGTGAAGAGGGGGTAATAGATCTTGCGTTCGAGCTCGGAGGCTAGGTCGAGAAACCTCACGTAGCGTGGGTACGTCGCAGGGTTCGAGAGGAGCGCCGTCAGCGTTGCGTCCACCTCCTGAAGGCTGGGCACCTGCCAGAGCGTGCAAAGGGTGGAGGGTTGTGCGGTGATTTGCCCGGCAGCCCAGATGCGTTTCCAGCCGTGGTCAATCACCTGCGTCCCAAACCAGTTGAGCTCACGCAGATACTGGTGGGCGGTACCAAACGGCACCCGCACTTGCTCGTAGACGTAGACGCGCTCTTGCTTACGCTCGCCCCAGGGGTCGCGTGGCTGGATCTGGGACCCGCTCGTGATGTTGACGAGCAGCTCTTGCTCTTCGTCGGAGAGCGACTGGCCAAGTCTTCGGTACCAGTCTTCCTCGGAGAACGCGAAAATGGAGGTGTAGAGGGTACTCCAGTCGTCGAGTCTCCAGATCTGAATCAGCTCTTGCGGCTCCTCCGGCAGACTCTCACCGAACACGATCGGCTTCTCGGAGCCGGCGGCGATGAGGCTCCACGTGCAGAGCTCGGGATGGTCAGGCACGCGCAATCGCTTCTTCGTCTGATGCAGAAAATCGTCCTTGCCCTTCAGGAATTGCATCGCTGCGCCGCGCTTGAGACGCATGCGATTGCGGAGAAAGATTTGTGGTTTGGGATTCTCGAGATCGGGCTCCGGCATCGAGAGAGGCTCCTGCTTGGCTAGGTAGTCGCTGGGGAGTCGAAACAGTCGGCGCGCGAATGCACGGGTCGTGCCAGTGCGTCGCCGCGAGAAAAATGGGCAAGCTCGAGGCGATCCCCATCAGAATGCGATCGCAATCCGCTGCTCCATTCGTGTCGCATCAGAGAAACCTGAGCTCGACGGCGCACGCGATGGCGCGCCGGGCGAGCTCCGGAGCGGCGTCGTCCGACCCTCCTGCCCGTGCATCGCAGGCCGCGCCGATAGCGGCATCGAGGGCGGGCGGCAACGCTTGTTGCGTCTTCCCGCGCAGGTACTGCCACTGCTCGAGCGCCCCCCCGAGCTCGCCGCGCGTCGCGAGGTGAGCGCCGTACGGCAAGCGGAGGTACCATTGAAACGGGTACGGATACGCGCTCGGCAAGCGGTCCCAAGCGGCGAGCGCGTCTTGGGCGTGTCGCTCGATGTCGGGAATGCGCCCTTCGCGCCAGGCCACCCAGCACAGGTTCGCGTGGGACGCCCCAAGGTAGTCGAACATGGCGCGACTCCCCGCAATGTCCGCGGCGCGCTCGGCAGTGGCAGACGCTTCACGCAGCCGGCCGAGCCGGCGATGCAAAATGGTGTAGTAGGAGAGCGCTCGGGTGAGCAGCAGGGTGTCGCCGACGCGCTCTGCACCGGCGAGCGCTGCGAGGAAATGCGGCTCCGCTTCGCCCTCACGCCCTCGGAACATGAGGGGGAACGCCACGAAGAACTCGGCGAGCGCGAGCTGATTCGGATCGTCGCCGCGCTCCGCCGCCGCGAGGCACGCACGCGCGTGTTCGAGCGTATCGTCGGCGATGGCGTAGCGATCGCGACGCAGATTCATGTGTACGAGCGCCTGAAAGAACTGCGCGCGCTGCCGCGGATCGCCGCGTTCTTCGACGAGCGGACGGATGCGCTCGACGAGCGCAGCGAGCTCTTGGGTGCGCGCGAGCCAATAGAGATCCCAGGCCTTGTCGACGCCTAGCTGAACGCGCTCGTGCCAATAGCTCGACACGTCCGTCGTGCCCGGAGCAGGCGCCTCCCCGAGCTCGCCTTCCGCGAGCGCGTACTCCGCGAGCGCTTCGGCATGCCGGTGCTCGCGCTCCCAGGTGCGCGCGAGCCGACGGCGCCGCCGCACGCGCTCGAAGGGCCTGCTCGCCGGCGTCGCTTCGAGGGACAGCGTGAACGCACGGCGCGCGTCCGCGTGCTGTCCCTGCAGGAACAGCATTTCGCCGAGCACCTCGCGCACGCGACCCCAAGCATCCGTTTGGCCGGCGTCGCGGACTTGGTCGAGCTGCTCGAGGGAGAGGCGATAGAAGCGCGCGGCGTCCGCGTTCGCGTAGTTCTGGCGGGCGTGATCGCCCGCGCGCTCGAAGTAGCCGGCGCTGCGCGACGGTGCGCCCGCGCGCCCGTGGTGATAGCCGAGCGCACCGAGGTGCGTCTCCAGTTCGTGCGAGAAGCGCGTCTCGAGCGCTTCGGCCGCCCGCGCGTGCAGCCGAGGGAGCTCGTCCACGCCGATTCGCGCGTACGCCGTCTCGCGCAGCTTGTCGTGGACGAACCTCACGCCGCCGGTAGCGTCCTCTTCCAGAATTTGGCGCTCGCGCAGCTTCGCGTATGCCACCAAGACTGCCTCCGCCGCGGTGCCAGCGGTGCGCGCCACCAAGTCGATGTCGAAGCTTCGCCCGAGCACCGCGGCTGCCCGCAGCGCGGCAAGCGCCGCCCCGTCGATATTCCCGAGCCGCCGGTCGATGAGCTCCCCGATCGTCGGGGGCATCGACAAGCGCTCACGCAGGCCCTCCGCGACGCGCAAGGTCCAGCGCCCGAGGGTGTCGCGCAGAAGGACTTGCTCGGCCATGGCGACCCGCAGGTACTCGGCCACGAAGAACGGATTCCCGTGCGCCTCTTCGGTCAGAAAATCGACGAGCGCCTGAGGCGGGGACCCGAGCGCGAGCATGCCGCCGACCATGCGCTCGACGGCTTTGCTGTCCAACCTGCCGAGCTCCTCGCAGAGCACGCCCCGTGCAGAAGCGAGCGAAGCCAGCCGCTCAGCGCCCTCTTCGACTCGGTACGTTCCGACGAACAATAGCGGGATCTCTTCGATGCGGTTGACGAGCTTCGCGATGAACTCGAGAGAGAGCTCGTCCGCCCACTGCAAGTCGTCGATGACCAACAGCACCGGTCGAACGCTTGCGAGCTCGCGGACGAGTCGTTCGAGCGCGGCGAATAGGCGCTCGCTTGCCACATCGACGGACAGCGAAGCCAGCCGAGGTCCACGTTTCGACAGGTCCGCGAGTCCGCGTTCGTAGGCCGCCAGCAGATCGGCGTCGTCGCCCAAGACGCGCTCCGTGAAGGCCGCGCCACGCGCGCGACACTGGTCCGCGACCGCCACGAGCAATCCGCGGAACGGGTGCAACGGCGCGCCAAAAGCGCCGCGTTCAGCGCCAACGGGAACGCACTCCCCGGTGACGACGAGGACTTCCTTGTCCGCCGCCCGTGCCGCGAGCTCGAGCCCCAAGCGTGTTTTGCCACTGCCGCTTTCGCCGGTAACGAGCACACAGGCACCGCGCCCGTGCCTGGCCGCCACCAGCACCCCTTCGAGACGCGCGAGAGCCTGGTCGCGGCCGGCAAAATCGGGGCGATAAAGATAGGTCGCGCGCGGCTCCGTCACGACCCGTGTCTCGCTCTCGGCGAAGCGAGAGAGCGCTTGGTGGACGTCCGCCGCGTAGCCCAGGCGCTCACGCGGATTGCCCGCAAGCAAACGTGCTACGAGCGTATCGAGCTCGGCGGGAACTTCGGGCGACAGCGTGCTCGATCGCGGCGCCTCCACGTCGAAATCGCGCGCACCGAGCGGGCCGAAAGGCAGCTCGCCCGTGATACATTCATAAAGGATGCAGCCGAGCGAGAAGAGATCGGCACGAGCATCCACGAACCTGCCGAGCTTCTGCTCGGGCGCCATGTAGGCGAACGTGCCGCCGGCGTCGGCGAAGTCGAGCACGTCCCGCCCGACATGGCCGCTGAACGTGGCCACGAGCCCGAAGTCGACCAGCACGGGTTCTCCGCTCGGTCGCACCAGTACGTTTTCTGGCTTCAGGTCACGGTGGACGAGTCCGCGCTCGTGCAGGAAAGCGAGCGCTTCGCAAATACGCCGAGCGAGACGGACCAGCTCTGCGCGAGCGGTGCTGAAGTAGCTCGGGCCGCGATTCGACGAGACCGGAGCTGAAAGAGGCCGCGCCACGGCAGGCTCGAGCGCGAGCGTAGAGACATAAGCTGGCCCCAAGTCGCCGTCGACGTCGCTCGCGGACCACCCGCGCTGGAGAAGCGCGGCGAGCGATCGACCTTCGACGAGCTCCATCGCGTACCAGGGGACGTCCGCCGAGAAATCGTGCTCGATGATACGAACGATGCCTGGATGCTCGAGCTGGGCGAGAACCTGCACCTCACGACGGAACGCTGCGACGAGCTCGACCGCGGGGGCTCGGATCGTCTTGAGCGCTACCTCGAGCCCTGTCGTCTGGTGGCGGGCACGATAGACGACGCCCATGCCGCCGCGACCGATGGCGGTGCTCGCGACGTAAGACCCGAAGCGCGACTCACGCAGACTGGGAGACGACATCCAGATCTCGGACCGTAGAAGACTATTCGAAGCGTCTCGCCGCAAGGGCGCTTTCGCGCATGAGCATATTCCCCTCGCACCCACTGCAGTGCGGAAAGCGACTTCACGTCACGCACTTTTCTCGCTCGATTGCGCACGCGACATCCGGACGACTCATCGGTGGAACAGCAGCCGGAAACCCCGTGACTCGGTCTGTCAGGAAATTACCATCCCGTCGGCAGGGCCTGGCCGTGCGGCGCAAGAACTTCGCCCGAGCTGCAACACCCGTCGCCCACGACGAGTCGCTGCCGCGGTCCCACGCGTAAGCTTCTACACGGAAGGCCACTCGCCGTTCGGACCTCGCCGCCGGCGACCCGTCGCCTCGCTGCGCCGAAATCACCTCCCTCACACGTGTCGCGCTCAGAACAAGGGCACGTCGCCCACCGACTCCGGCGTCTCGTCGTCACCAATCGTATACGGATTGCCGTACCCGAGTGCGCCGAACTCGGCTTCGCCGAAGCAACGTACGGCGCCGCTCTCCATGACGGCGCACACGTGGAGCCACCACGCGCTCAGGCTCGCGACGGCGCCGCCGAGCGGTGCATCCCCGACGTCGGCGGGCGTTTCGAGATCGCCGACGTTCAGGCAGTTGCCGTACGCGTAAGCGCCGCAGTAGCCCCAGCAGCGCACGGCGCCGGTCGTCAGGAGCGCGCAGCTGAAGTTCTCGCCGACGACGATCTGCTTTGCCTCGCCGCCAAGCGGGACGTCGCCGAGCTCCGCGAGCTTGGCGGGAGCCACCATCGGGTCGGGGATGGCATACCCGAGCTGGCCGAGATCGTTTTGTCCCCAGCAGCGCACGTTGCCGGCGGTCGTGAGCGCACAGCTGTGCGTGCTCCCGACGGCGATACTCTGCGCGCCGGTGCCGATGTCGATGACGCCCGCTTCGAGGGGCGTTTCGTCGTCGCCGACGTTTTCTTCGAGACCGGGAGCCCTGCCCCAGCAGGTGATGCCGCCACTGGCGAGCACCGCGCAGCTCGACTCGTTGCGCGCCGACACGCTGACGGCGGGCTCACCGAGCTCTACGTCGCCCGCGATGTCGGGCGTTTGCGGCGTGAGCAGTTCTACCGTGCCGTAACCGAGCTCCCCGTTGCCACTATAGCCCCAACAGCGCACGGCTCCTTCGGTCGTGAGCGCACAGGCGTGCTGGCCGCCCGCACTGAGCGCCGCTGCCGTCGTACCGAGCTCGACGTCGTGCGCCGTCGCCGGATCGACGGCGTCCGCAGCGTAGCCGATGCCGAGCTGCCCCGCCTCGCCACGACCCCAGCAGCGCACGTCGCCGCTCGTGAGGAGCGCGCACGTGTACTGATCGCCCGCGACGACCTCCGTGATCCGCTGGGGCAAATCGACCAGCGCGGAAGCCGACGCGGGATCGTTGTCGCCGATATCCTGGCTGGTGTTTCTGTTGCCGAGGGCGCCGGACTGGGCGAAGCCCCAGCAGCGCACCTTGCCCGAGCCGACGATCGCGCAAGTGTGGTGATACCCCGCCGAAACGGCTGTCGCGGCGCGCGGCCCATCGCAGCTCATACCGTCGCCGAAGAAGTCGGCGTTGCAGACGCATTCGTCGAAGCCGCGCGAGCGGTCGCAATGCGCGTTGCGATCGCAGTCGTGCGATTCGAGACACGGCACGCTCGTTTCGGCACCCGCCTTGCCCGCCATGGCGACGCTGCCTCCCGCGGGCATCGTCACGGCTCCCGCGGTCCCGCCGCCTGAAATCGCGCCCCCAGCGCCGCTCCCTGCGCGCCCGCCCCGTGACGGCATCCCGCCGTCCGCAACTTGCCCGCCACCACCTTTGGCTCTACTCGAGCCGCCGTCCGCCAGCGTGGCGCCCGCCCCGGCTTCACCGGCGTCAGCACTCGACGTTCCACCCGTGCCCGCGCTCGTCTTGCCGGCGTTCGCGGCGCGGTTCGCGCTCTCGCCGTGTCGGGAGCTGCCGCACGCCACGCTGACCGAGAGCGCGACGGCGGCATACGCCGCGCGCTGAACGGTGCGACGAGGTCGGGCCATCACGACGACCTCTTGCGCCGGTTATTCCGCGTCGCCCGCGACGAGCGTCGGAGTCGCTCCGAGCGTGACGAGCTTCTGGACGGTATCGTCGCCCTCGTTCGCCTCGACGAGGCCGAGCCGCGTGCGCAGCTCGCGATCGAGGAGGTGCGTCGGTCGGACGTTGCCGAGCGCCGCCATCAGATTGCGGCGAACGTTCGGGTTTTCGGCTTCGAGCGTCGCGAGCAGCGCCTTCACGCGCTTGCGCTGGAGCTGCTCCTGCGAGCCGCAAAGATCGCAGGGAATGATGGGAAAGCCTTTCGCTTCGGCGAACGCGGCAAGGTCCGGCTCCGCTGCGTACACGAGCGGCCGAATCACGACGTGCTTTCCGTCGTCGGAGCGCAGTCGCGGCGGCATCGCCTTCGTCTGGCCCGAGAAGAATAGATTCAAGAGCAGCGTCTCGATCACGTCGTCGCGGTGATGGCCGAGAGCGATCTTCGTGGCACCGAGGCGCGTTGCGGTCGTGTAAAGAATGCCGCGGCGGAGGCGCGAGCAGAGCGAGCAGGTCGTCTTGCCGGCGGGGACCTTCTCCTTCACGATGGAATAGGTGTCCTCTTCGACGATCTCGAACTCGTAGCCTTCACGACGGAAGTAGTCGGGGAGGAGCGTTTTCGGGAAGCCGGGGTGGCCCTGATCGACGTTGACGGCCACGAGCGAGAAGTCGAACGGGGCGCGGCGCTTCACTTCGCGCAGGAGGTAGAGGAGCGCGTGCGAGTCTTTGCCGCCGCTCACCGCGACCATCACGCGATCGCCGGGCTCGAGCAGGGCGAAATCGTGGCTCGCGCGGGCGAGCTGGGTCATGAGCCGGTGCTCGACGCGGTCCATCGCGCTCCCTTTTTGGCTCGAAAGCCGGCGCGCGGCAAGCGGAGGGGCGGGCGAGCACCGCGGCCGGGGCGGTGATAGAACCTCCCGCGTGAGCTTTTCGCAGATCGCGCAGGTCGTCATCATCGTGCTCGCCGGCCTCGGCGTGTACGGGTTCGTGCTGACGGCGCGCGACGGGGAGACACGCCGCGCGTGCACCGCGCTCTGTGCGCTCAAGCCCGACTACGCGGCGCGCAATCGCATGGCGCCCGACTTCGAGCTCAAGGGACTCGACGGTCGCCCGGTGCGGCTCGCGAGCTACCGCGGCAAGACAGTCATTCTGCACTTCTGGACGAAGACGTGCCGTCCGTGCCTCGAGGAGCTGCCGCACATCGCAAGTCTCGCGAAGGCGCTGCGCCCGTTCTCGAACGACATCGCGCTCGTGACGGTCACGACGGACGAGAGCGCCGAGGACGCGCGCGCGACGCTGCAGTCGGTGGTCGGCGCGACCGATCCCTTCACCGTGCTCATCGATCCCGACGGCGACGCGGTCGTCGGGGGCAAGTACGGCACCAAGCTCTTCCCCGAGACGTGGTTCATCGACAAGGCGGGCGTCATCCGCGCGCGCTTCGACGGACCGCGCGATTGGGAGGGCGCGCTGCCGCTCGATCTCGCGCAGACGCTCTCGGCGCCGATCCCGTGCGAGGTCACGTACTCCGCGGGGCAGCCGACGGGACCCCTCGCCGGCCTCTGCAGCGACGTCGCGCCGGGCAGCTGAGCGGCCCGCTCGCGGGGGCGAATCAGTCGCCTTCGTATTCGCAGCGCGCGTCGCACGTCTCGTGCACGACCACACGCACGAGCGAGGGCAATGCGGGGCGGATCCGCTGCCAAATCCAGCGCGCCAGGTTCTCGCTCGTCGGATTCTCGAGGCCCGGCACCTCGTTCAAGTAGTTGTGGTCGAGCACGTCGTGAAGCGGCTGCCACAGGGCGTCGAGGTCGCCGTAGTCGATGAACCAGCCGGTGTGCGAGTTCACGGGTCCGCGTACGGCGAGCTCGATCTTGAAGCTGTGTCCGTGGAGTCGCGCGCACTTGTGGCCCGGCGGGACTTGCGGGAGGCGATGGGCCGCTTCGAAGCGCAGCTCCTTGATCAGCCGAACGTTCATGAGGGTGCCTCGTGAGTGGCGGGACGATGGTTGCCGAGGCCGGCTGCGTCAAGAGCTGTGGGATTTTGCGTGGGGACCCGGCAGGGCGGAGCGTCGATCCGGCGGGCCTCCGGCCCGCAGCGGGCTTCGCCCAGACCCGTGTGACTTCAAACACCGCTGATTGAGTGGGCGAATCCCCCGCGTTCTCCGCACGGTGGGAGTGTTACCGACAGTGTCGGCGTTGCGGCACGGCGAGCGATCGCTAGCTTTGAAGGTTATGGGTGCGCACGAGGACAACACGGCGACGCTCTTGCTTCGCTGGCGTTCGGGGAACCGCGAGGCGGGGGATCGCCTGTTGCATCGCTACGTGCCGGAGCTCACCGGCTTCTTCGGGCGCCGCTCGCGCCACGCCGACGAGCTCGTGCAGCGCACCCTGCTCGCCTGCGCGCAAAACGTCGGACGTTTCGAGGGTCGCTCGACGTTCCGGACCTACCTCTACGGCATCGCCAAGAACCAGTACCTCATGTACCGGCGCGCAGAAGCGTACGCGGAGCACACGCCGGTGAACGTCACGACGCTGCCGGAGGACGGACCGAGTCAGCTCGCGGCAGTGCGGCAAGAGCAGGTGCTGCTCGTGCTGGCGCTCAAGCAGGTGGATCCGGATTTCTCGGTCGTGCTCCGGATGTTTTACTGGGACGAGCGCTCGGTCGACGAGATCGCGCGCGAGCTCGCGATCCCGGTCGGTACCGTGAAGAGCCGGCTGTCGCGCGGGCGTGCCTCGCTGCGCGAGCACCTCGAGAGCACGAAGCTTCGCGACGACGTGCGCGACTCCGCGCTCCGCGAGCTCGCCGACTGGCTCGCGTCGCGCGAAGAGTGACGCGCGCTAGCGGTGCGCTTTGCGCGTCGGCTTGGCGGACGCCTTCGGCGCGGGCGTGGGCTCAGGCGCCGCGCTCGCCTCGCCGGACGGTAGCTCCTCGATGCGCATCACGGGGACTTTCGGAGCTTCGTCGGCAACGACGGCGCGTGGCGCGGTAGCGGCAACGGCGGGAGCAGCGACCGGCGCGGGTATCGCGCGCGCGGGTGCACTGCGTGCGACGGGAGCTGCTGCGTGCGAAACGTCAACGGGCGGCGACGATGAGAACAAGCGCTCGATGCTGCCGTTACCGAGGCCGACACCGATCGCCGCGGCACCGAGGGCCGTCCCGAACACGAGCAGAGACGCGTGAAACAGGCTCGGACGCTCGGCCGCGCGCAGCGCGACGGGCGTCGCTTTCGCCGTCGTTCGCCCGAAGCCGTTGTCGGGCGGCGCCGACTTTTTCGCGCGACTGCTGTCGGGCGGAACCGTGGCTTTCGCTCGTGCACTGTCGGGCGGCAGCGACGTCCTCGCGCGGGAACTGTCGGGCGGCATCGACCGCTGCGACCGCTTGCGTCCGGGGGGCGGAACCGTCGAAAGAGCTTCGGGCGGCGGTGCCGCCGAGGGGATCTCGTGGCGCGGGTTCGAACGCGGCGTGCGACCGACATCGCTCGGCGTGTGGTCGCCCTGAACCTCGGCGCGCGCCATCGACATCTTGAGCGCGGCGTCCGGAACCGTGGGCTCGTTCAGGCGCGAGGGCAGAACGGGCATCGCGGTGTACGGCAGGAGCTCGCGCTCTTGGCGCGGGTGGAAACCCGACGCGCGCACGTCACCGTCATCCGGACTCGAGCCGAGCGCGGCCGGGATGTCGGGTCGTGTGATCTCGCCTGCGTCCTTGTCGTACATCAGGGCTCTAAGCTCGCGTGCCATTCCAGGTCTTATGGGGTTAGTGCGCATCGGCGCCGATTGGTTCCCGACACAGCGAGGTGGAGCGCGTTGGCCAACACGGCTCGCATCGCAATTGTTTCGCGCATTTCGCGCACGACCTGCGTTCGTGGCGCCAATCGCGTAGGGTGCCCCGCCGTGACGAGCGCTCGCACCATCGTCGTTCTGCACGGCATCACGATGTCGGGCGCGTCGATGCTCCGCTCGCTCGGCGTCGTCGGTCAACGACTCGAAGCCGCCGGCTTCACGCTCGTCGCACCGAACGCAGGGCACCGCTTGTCCGAAGCCGAGCTCAGCGGTCTCAGCGAGTGGATGACGGCGCGCTACCGCGAGGTCGGCCAGAGCGCGCTCAGCGACTTCACGGACGGTCGCTTCTGGGATGCGGGCGAGCACTACGACTGGTTCCAGTCGAACACCGATCGTGACACCGGCAAGAAGACGTACGCCGCGCTCGAGCGGAGCCTCGACGCGGTTGCGGCGGCGGTACGCGGGAATTCCCTCGTGGGCGTGCTCGGCTTCTCGCAAGGTGCTGCGATGGCGACGATCGTGGCGGCGCTCGCCACGCGCGGCGACGCGCGCTTCGCAGGCCTTCGCTGGGGCATGTTCCTGAGCGGCTTCAAGCCGGTCTTCGACGAGCCGAAGCTCTTCAGCTACCCGGCGGGCCCGCTCCCGCGGCTCTTCTCCATCGGCGAGCACGACGCGATCTTCCCGGGCAACCTCGAGTACCTCGCGTCGCTCTCCAAAGCCTTCGAAGGCACGGACGAAGAGCTCATCGTCGTCCCGGACTTCGGCCACGACGTGCCGCAGAGCCCCGAGAGCGTCGACCGGCTCGTCGAGTTCGCGGTGCGGCGGTCGGGACCCCCCTAACGGCCGCGCGACGAAACGGCTGCGAGCGCCGGCAGCGTCGCCTCGACCCGTAGGCGCACGTAGTCGATCCACCAGATGCCGTCGCGGTAGAGGCGCGCTCGCGCAAACGCCTCGACGGCTTCGAAGAAGCGCGGCCGCTCCTCCTCCGTGAGCTTCTCGCAGAGCTCGCTCGCGAAAATGGAGAGCCAGTCTGCGATGCCGCTCCGCCCGTGCCGATCCGGCATGGGGCTCGGGCGCTCGAACCACCGCGCGGAGCGCACCCGAAAGCCCGCGGCCTCGAGCACCGCGGCGTACTCACCGAGGGTCGGAAAGTACCAGGGGTTCCACGTGGTCTCGCCGCGCCCGAGCGCCTGAAAACCGGCTCCGACCGCGGCGCGCACCGTCGCCACGTTCTCGAAGCCGCCGAGCTCGGCGACCAGGCGCCCACCCGGGCGGAGCGCCCGCGCCATGCCGAGCGCGACGTCATTCGCGCGCGGCATCCAATGGAGGGTGGCGTTCGAGAAGATCGCGTCGAACTCCGCGTCGTACGGCAGCGCTTCCCCGCGCTCGAGCGCGAACTCGAGCGCGGGGTACGTCGCGCGCGCCTCCGCGAGCATCTCCGGCGACGCGTCGACGCCGAGCACGGAAGCGCCGCTCGCCGCGAGCACCTCGGTCAGCTTCCCGTTTCCGCAGCCCAGATCGAGAATGCGCTCCCCCGCGCGCGGCGCGAGCAGCTCGACGAGCGGCACGCCCCCTTCACGCACGAAGCGCGCGCGGTCTTCGTACCCCTTCGGATCCCAATGGTTCGTGGGTGCTGAGCTCATGCTGCCTCCACGCCACAAACTACGGGCAGGCACTATTTAGACAAGCGAATGTTTTTATCGATTCTATGTAGATATTCTACATAGAGCTATGGCTGCTGCTCGCACACGAAACCGATCTCGTTGTCGGTGCACTGCCGATCGTTCCACTGCCAGGTGACCTCGGCGTCGAACGCACCGCAGTCCTCCTGGGTTTCGTTGGAGCTGTTCGGACGCCCCGGACCGAAGTCGTCGTAGCGACCCATGTACGCCGTGCCGCCACCACCGGTGTACCCGCGGAAGAACTGCACGGCGTCCGGGCCCTGACCCCAGACCCAGGTGTTCTCCGCCGCGATGTCGTTCGCGCCCATCCAAACCGCGCCATCGGCGACCGACGTGCTCGTCCCGATCCAATCCTTCAGGAAAGTGTTCTCGTCTTCGGATTCGACGAACGCGAGCGCGAAGTCACCGTCGAGCCCGAGCTCCGCGCCCATGCCCGCGCAGCGCGTTTCCGCCGTCTCGTAGTCGGGACCGTTCGCGGCGAGCGCCCACAGGCACAGCACGTAGACGCGCCCGTCATGCTGCTGAGCGGTGCAATGTTGGGGGCAAACGCCTTCGTCGACCACGCCGTCGCAGCCGTTGCTCTTGCCGTCGCACACTTCGGGCTCGGGAACGCAAGGGCCCTCGCCGCCGGCGCCCGCTTCCGGACCACTGCCGGCTTGGCCCGCATCGCCCCCGGTCGAACCGCCGCCGGTCGCGCCCGCTCCGCTCGTGCCACCGAGCGCCGTGTTGCCACCGGTCCCTGCGCCGCCCGTGCCGCCGGTGCCGCCCGTGTCGCCGCCCGTTCCTGCGAGCGCGCCGCCGCTACCGCCATTGCCTCCCGCGACGGCTCCGCCCGCGCTCATCCCGGCGCCCGCGTTGCCGCCTGCCGTACCCGCGTTGCCTCCGAGCGCTCCCGTCCCGCCGCCATGCGAAGGGCCGCCGGCGACGTTGTAATTCGGATCGACGAAGTAGTTGTCGGAGAACGGACAGCCCGTGAGCGCCCACGGCAGGAGCAGCGCCACGACCCGCGCCGCGCGCCATGGGATGTGATCTCGAGCTAGCACGGCCACGGCGTCAAGCCGCGCTCCCGGGGTGCGGACGGACCGCTGCACCATGAGCCAAAGGTAACATAGCATCGCTTGTATGCCCGCGACTCCGGACGAGATCGTCGCCATGGTCACTTTCGCGCGAGTGGTCGAGGCGAAATCGTTCACTCTCGCAGCTCAGAAGCTCGGTGTCTCCAAGGCAGCGGTGAGCATGCGGGTCGCGGGGCTCGAGCGCGAGCTCAAGGTAAGTCTCCTGCACCGCACGACCCGGAAGCTCACCCTCACTCCCGAGGGTGCTGCCCTTTACGAGCGGTGCGCGCGCGTCGCAGCCGCCGCCGACGAGGCCGCCCTCGCCGTGGCGGGCGCCGGGGACGAGCCGCACGGCGTTTTGCGAGTCAACGCGCCGATCGTCTTCGCAGAAGACTATTTGGCGGCACCGATGGCAACGTATCTCGAGCGCTACCCGGCGGTGCGCATCGAGCTCTCGCTCGGCGACCGCGCCGTCGACCTCGTCGAGGAGGGCGTCGACGTGGCAATTCGCATCACGGCGAAGCTCAAGGGCGCGGGCCTCGTCGCGCGCAAGCTCGCGACCGACCGCCCGGTGTTGTGCGCGGCGCCCGCGTACCTCGCGCGCAAGGGGCAACCGGAGTCGCCGTCCGATCTCCTGCAGCACGACTGTCTCGTGTACTCGCTGCTTCGCGTCACCGACGAATGGCGGTTTCGCGATCCGGAGTCGAAGGAGGTGCTGCCGATCCCCGTGGAGCCGCGCTTTTCGGCGGCGAGCGGCGCCGTGCTCCGGCGCGCGGCGCTGGCGGGCATGGGGCTCGCCGTGCTGCCGCGCTTCATGATCGCCTCGGAGCTTGCCGCCGGCCGGCTGCGCGTGGCGCTCGATTCGGTCCACGCGCCGCCGCTCGGCATCTACGCGGTTTATCCGGAGTCACGACGCGCGCCCAGCAAGGTGCGCGCGTTCGTCGACGTGCTCGCGGCGCACTTCAAGACGCCGCGCTGGTAGACCGACGCCGCAAAAACGCGCGGTCGACCGAGAGCGAGCCCATGCCCTTCAGCACGACGACGGCGGCGAGCGCCATCGCGAGCAGGTGGTACTCGAAGCCTTCGGCGCCGGCCGGGTGCGCGCCGAACCAGTTCATGAAAAACCCAGTCGACCAGTGCGGGCTGCTCGCGAACGCCATGTGGACGAGGAGCGCCGCGGCCGTCGCGCGACCGCCCACGCCGAGCACCATCAGCACGGGCGCGACGAGCTCCGTGACGATGCCGAGGGCGGCGAGCGGCGCGGGAAACCCGAGCGTGCCCGTCATCCAGCCGAGAGTGCCGCTAAAACCGTAGCCGCCGAACCAGCCGAGCGCGTGCTGCGCGCCGTGCGGGAAGAGGATGGCGCCCAGGGCGACGCGCGCGACCGTGGCGGCGGGATCGCGATCGGTCGCGAGGACCTTCCGGCCGAGGGCGGTCAGGGGGCTCGACTCGGCGGCGCTCGAGGCGGTGGCGGTGGCGAGCGAAGCGGCGAGGGCGGGATGATGCGAGGTGGTCATGGGAATTCTCCGGGGTTCGTGGTCGTGGCTGACGACGAAGAACCTACGGAGAAAGCCGGCTTCGAATTAGCCGGGTTGCGCTGAACCGATTGTTCAGCCCATTGAACAATCGGTCACTCGAACTCGAGCCGCCAGCGCACCCCCGCGCCCAGGTTGCCGAGGGCGGAGGCGGAGATGTCGTTGACGTTGTCGTACGAGCTCTCGACGCTGACCTTGTTGTTCAGGCGCCACTCGACGTTCGAGCGCACCTCGCGCGATTCGGCGAGGCCGGTGGTGACGTTCGCGCGCACGCGCTCGGTGAGGCGCTTGCCGATCGTGACGGTCGGTTCCGTGCGGCCGGTACGCGACGAGTAGGCACTGCCGAATCGGAACTCGTCGATCACGGGGACGGCATCCGTCACGGCGCGATCGGCGCCGCTCAGCGTGCCGAGCGCTTCGAGCGCGACGCTCTCGCCGACGCTCGCGGACTGCGCCTGGTCGAGCTCGGCGCGCGTGAGGCCGACGGTGATGAGCAGGAAGATGTCGTCCTGCGCGAGCGCCGGATCGCTCGTGAGGTCTACCTTGAGGTCGTCGGCGTCGCCGTGCGCGTGCATGTGGATGTTCCAGTGGCCGCCCGATGCCGCGGTGGTGCTGCTGCCGGCGCCTGGTGCGGCGGTGGCGCTAGCCGTACCGCCGGTAGTCGTCGCGGCTCCGGCGGCGGCGCTCGCGGCGTAGCGGCGGTAGTCGGTGTGGGCGGTCACGTCGACCTTGGGCGCGATGCGCGTCGCGTCGTCGAAGCGCACGGTGCCCTGGCTGATCTCGAACACGTTGCGGCGCAGGTTGATGCGCCCACCCGGCTTGATGTCGACCGTGCCGCGCAGGCCGTAGCGACCGTTCGTGCCGGTGAGGAGGAGGCCCTCGTTGCCGAGATCGAGCTCGGTCTCGATCAGGTCGTTCTTGATCTGGAGGGCGCGCGCGGAGCGCATCGTCACGTCCAGCTCGACGACGTCGTCGGCGGGATCGTACTCCTCGAAGCTCGTGCGCTTGCCGCGCCGGCCGAGCGACTGGAGCTCGGCGGTCATCGTCACGGGGCGCTTGTACTCGAACGAGCGCAAGAGCACGTTGCCGGAGATGCGCGGCAGCATGCGATCGCCGCTCGATGGCTTCCAGGTCGCGAGCAGGTCGGCGTCCGCCGTCGCTCGGATCCCGTCGCCGAGCGGCAGCGACAGATCGCGCGCCGTGACGTCGAGCCGCACGGCGCCGAGCTCGAAGCCGCGCATGGGAGCGCCGCCGCTCACGGCGATGCGGCCGTTGCCGATGCGGGCGCTGCCGCGCGAAACGTCGAGCTCGCCGCCTTCGAGCTTGAGCCCGAGCTCGATGTCGCTCACCGGCGTGGGGAAGCCGCGCAGCACGAGCTCGCCGCCCGTGAGCTCGAAGCCACCCGTGTAGTCCGGCGCGCGGAGCGGCCCGCTCACGCCGATGTGGCCGGCAAAGCTGCCCTTCGCGCGCTCGATGCGCGGGACGAGCTGCGCGACGGCCGCGAGATCGACGGGGCGCAGGGTGATGCCGGCTTCGACGGTCGGCACGTCGCGCAGGCCCGTGACCGTGCCCTCGAGGTCGAAGGTCGCCTGGTGCCCGCGCGGCGTCGTGACCGCGAGCGCGAGGCCGGGCGCTCGGAGCGCGCCACCACCGAGCTCGATGGGCTCGGCCCCGGGCAAGAGCTTGAGCGTGTTGCCGCTGCCCGCGACCGTGAGCTCCGTCAGGGCCAGGCGCACCCGCGACGCGAGCGGATCGGCCGTGCGCACCTCCGCGAGGTCGAGCGTTCCCGAGACATGGCCTTCCGTTCGACCGTCGGAGAGCGCGAGCGTGGGCACGAGCTCCGCGGCCGCGCCGAGATCGAGATCCTTCAGCGTGACCTTGCCGTGGACGAGCTTGCTGCGCTGGCGTGTGATCGTCACCTGATTCAGGCCGAGCTGACCGCCGAACATCTGGCCGCGCACCGCGAACACGCCCGAAGCTTCGTCTGCCTCGAATTCCGCCGGATCGAACGGCGCCTCGATGGCCGCGCCGCAGTGCGTCTTGCCGATCACGGGGCGCGTCACCTTGATGGGCGAGAGCTCCAGGGCCAGGTTCGACGCGGGCAGCGTGGCGCGCCCGACGCGGATGGGCGAGACGCGCGCCGTCGCGGTGGCTTCGAGCTCGTCGAGCGAGCCCCCGAGCTCCGCCACGGCCGACGCCTGACCGTCCACCATCTTCGCGAGGCCGGGCAGCGCGTCGATCTTGCCGAGCGGGACCTCGCTCGCGACGAGGTGCCCCTCGATCTTGCCGCCCGGACGCACGTCGACCGAGCCGACGATCGAGCCCGTGCCCTTCTTGAGGACGAGGTTCGGCAGATTGAGCTCGAGCGCGCGGTAGCCCGCGTCGCGGTCGTACCAGCGGAAGCGGAAGTCGCTGCGCCCGCCGTCGTAGCGCTCGCCGAACAAGCCGAGGTGCTTGAAGCCGACGTTCCCGTTCACCGCGAGCACGCCGGACTGGCACGCGTCTTCGTGCCCGCCGAGCACGTAGCGCACGCTCACGTCCGCCTGCGTTTCCCCTTCCAAATCCGCCCAGCGCGGGTCCTGGTCGAAGTGCCAGATCGTGAGGAAGTCGCGCAGATCGAAGGCGGGGCTCTTCATCTTCGCGTCGAGCACGAGCGTCGCGCCGGCCTTGAAGTCGATCTTCGCCGTCGGGACCGTGAACGCGCTCTTGCCCTTCTGCGCGTCGACGTCGAGAAGCTCGAGGTAAAGCGGTCGGAAGCGCACCTTGGCGCTCTTGAGATCTCCGATCGCGAAGCCACCGAACACGAAAGAGCTTATTTTCACGTTCCCGGTGAGCAAGGGGTCGCTCATGATGCCGGCCATCTCGGCGTCGAGCTCGGCCTGGCCCGAGAGGGGAATGTCGACGAGCGGGCTCACGTCGGCGAGGTCGATGTGCGTGTCGTGGCCGATGCTGATCTGGATGTGATTGTCGAACCCGATCGAGACGAGACGCGCAAACGCCGTGCTCTTGCCGAAGTCGACGCGCATGTCGAAGAACTCGAGGGCGCGCGGGATCACGCGGAAATGCCCGTGCAAGTTCGCGTGCTTGATGCCGAACATGTGCTTCTTCGCAGGGTCCTTCCAGGACCGGTCGAAGACCTCGAAGTTGTGCGTCTCGCCCGTGAGCTCGCCCTCGACGTGGAGCGGCGCGAGGGTGCCGTGGATCTTGCGCCCGTGCGTCTCCTTGATGTCCCACTGCACGATCGTGCGTGAGGTCACGTCGAGGTCGCGCATCAGCGCCGGGAACGGGACATTGGAGCCCTCCATCGCCTCCACGCTCAGCGGGACGCCCGGCGCGAGCGGCTCGACCAACACGTTCTGGAGCGAGATCTTGCCGTCGGCGAACCCCATCTCGAAATGCGGCAGGAGCACGCGATCGCGCGCCATGCGCACGTCGACGGCCAGCTCCTTCGCGAGCCAGTAGCCGCCGAGCCCGAGGTTCTTCCCCGAGAGCTTGCCCTCGGCTTCGGGCAGCTTGAAGCTGCCGTCGTTACGCACGTCGCCCGCGAACGCGACCCAGCCGTGCAGGTTGAGCGTCTTGACGAAGCGATTGACCAAGAGGATCGGCGCCCTCAGCACGAGGTGCCCGGTGAAGAGCGGCGGCTTTTCCTTGCGGAGCGTGACGTGAAGCTGCGACGCGCCCGCGAGGAGCTCGCGCGGATCCGCATCGTTCACGCTCTCGCAGCCGCCGCGGCGACCGGGCTCCGGCGTGTCGTCGATGCCGGCGAGCAGCGAGAGCCGTCGCACGTCGATCGAGTCCGGGTCGACATGCACGCGCGCCTCGAGCCGGCACACGAGGTCGTCGTCCTGCACCTCCTGGCCCGTCGTCGGCACGAACAGCGTCTTGTTGATGCGCCGGCGGACGACGCGCGTCTCGTCGGCCTGGAGCGACACCTCGAACGACGGCCCCGCGTCCGCAAACACGTCGAGATCGACCGCACCCGTGTCCACCTTCGTGCCGTCGATGTCGAGCTCGAAATGGCCTTCCGTGATCGAGAGCGCCGTGAACGGCGCGCGCTTCGGGCGGCTCGACGCGGGCCCGGGCTTCTTCTCGGGCAGCCGGTAGGCGACGTTTTGGACCTTGCCGTCCTTCACGACGACGCGAGCGCGCGGCCGCTTGAGCTCGATCTCGCCGAGATCGAGGCGACCCCCGAACAGCGCGAACACGCGCGGCGCGACCGAGACGGATTCCGCGACGAGCGCCGGGGTGCCCCCGTCCGACGCCGGAACCACGAGGTCCACGATCGCGAGGCGGAGGGGCAAGAGACGCAGCGAAACCCGGTAGCGCGCCGCGACCCCGAGCTCCTGCCGGAGGATTCGCGCGGTCTCGCGTTCCGCCCAGCGCGTCATCGGCCCGCTCGAGAGCGCCGCGGCCGCCAAGAGCGGCAGAGCACCCAGAATCGCGAACACGGCACAGAGCGCCCGAGCGACCCAGCGGCCGGGCTCCCAGCGGCGCGTCGGGGTGCTCGCTCGGGCGTCCATGTTCGAGCCGAAAGCGTAGCGCCTGCCGGGGCTTACGGCACAAAAGCGGCTACAGTCTGGGCCGGGGCGCGCCGGCGCTGTAGATTCCTGCCCGAAACGCGGCCCGTTCGTCCGAATTCGCGTGAAGCTCTCCGAAGGCGACAACCACCTCATCTCGGCGCGACACGGCATCGCCACCTGCCAGGTCTGGGTGCGTGCGGACCTGAGCCCCGAGGATGGCGCGCGGAGCGCGCGCCAGATGTCCGACTACCTCACGCAGAACGTCCTCTACCAGGACTCGCCGTACCGGGGCGTCATCTTCGACCTGCGCAAGGCGCCACCGGTCTTCGGACCGAAGACGCGCGAGGCGCTGGCCGGCTTCTTCGCGGCGGCCGCCCGCGCGGGGATTTCGGTCGCGGTGCTGGTCGGCGAGTCGGCCATCCAGGTGCTCCAGTTCCGTAACCTCTGCCGCGACGCGGGCGGCCGTGCCGACGTGTTCGACAACGAAACCGACGCCGTGCGCTGGTTCGGCCCGAGCACGCTGCCGGGCGACGCCGTCCTCGGCAACTCGTCGAAGCCGCCACGCTGACGCTGCGTCGAGCGAGCAGGGAGCACCATGATCGAGTCGAAGCTCCCCGCGGTGGGCACCACGATTTTCACCCTGATGTCGCGGCTCGCGGAGGAGCACGGCGCCGTGAATCTCGGGCAAGGTTTCCCCGACTTCGATCCGCCGGAGGCGCTCAAGCTCGCGCTGGCTCGCCACGTCGCGAGCGGCAAAAACCAATACGCGCCGATGGCAGGCGTCCCCGCCTTGCGGGAGCGCATCGCCGTCGAGCTCGAGCGCTCCTACGGCCGGCGTGTCGATCCGGATCGAGAGCTCACGATCACGAGCGGCGCGACGGAAGCGATCTTCGACGCGATCGCCGCCGTCGTGCGACCCGGGGACGAGGTGATCGTGCTCGACCCCGCTTACGATTCCTACGAGCCCGCCGTGCTCCTGCAGGGCGGGCGTGCCGTGCACGTGCCGCTCCGCTCGCCGAGCTTCTCCGTCGATTGGCAGCGCGTCGCGGATGCGATCACGGAGCGGACACGGCTCCTTGCCATCAACTTCCCGCACAATCCGAGCGGCGCCGTGCTCGCGCCCGAGGACCTCGACACGTTGGCCGAAATCCTACGCGGCACGAAGGTGCTCCTGCTCTCGGACGAGGTGTACGAGCACATCGTCTTCGACGGCCGGAAGCACCAAAGCGTGCTCCGTCACGACGAGCTCTACGAAAAGAGCTTCGCCGTGAGCTCGTTCGGCAAGAGCTACCACGCGACCGGCTGGAAGATCGGCTGGGCCGCCGCGCCGCCCGCGCTCACGAGCGAGCTCCGCAAGGTGCACCAGTTCGTGACGTTCAGCACCTCGACGGCGGCGCAGCACGCGCTCGCCGACGTGCTCGCCGAAGAGCCGGCGCACCTGGGCGAGCTCGGCGCCTTCTACCAGCAGAAGCGCGACCGCTTCCGCGAGCTCGTGGCCGGCGTGCCGCTCACGCTTTTGCCCGTCTCCGGAGCCTATTTTCAGCTCGCCGACTACTCCGCCGTGAGCCGCGAGGACGACGTGACGTTCGCGCGGCGCCTGACGACCGAGCTCGGCGTCGCCGCGATCCCGCTCTCGCCGTTCTACGCCGAGCCGCCGGAGCAACGCCTCGTGCGCTTCTGCTTCTGCAAACGTGATGAGACGCTGGTCACCGCGGCCGAACGGCTGCGTCGCCTCGCGCCTTAGCCATCGCTCCGCACCGGCTCCGACGCGGGCGCTCCGAGCTCGGCGAGGATCAGATCGCGAAAGGCGACCGCGCGCCGCGGCAGATAGCGCGCGGAGGGGTACACGAGGTGCCACGTCCCGCGGAAGCCCCGATAGCTCGGCAGGACCTCGACGAGCTCGCCGCGCGCGACGCTCGGGGCCGCGAGGAAACTCGGCATCATCCCGACGCCGAGGCCGCACACGACCGCCTGGTGCACGAACACGAAGTCGTCGGCGGTGATGCGGCCGCGCACCTCCACCACCTCGTCGCCGCGGGGACCGGAGAGCAGCCATTGGGCACGACCCCGATCGCCGCGAAAAATCACGCAATCGTGCGCCGAAAGCTCGGCGGGGCGCGAGGGCGTGCCGCGCTTCGCCAGGTAGCGGGGCGACGCGTAGAGCGCGGAGTCGCGCGGGGCGAGGCGGCGTGCGACGAGGTTCGTATCCGTGATCTGCGCGGCGCGTAGCGCGAAGTCGACGCCCTCCGCCACGAGGTCGACGACGCGACTCGAGAGCAAGACGTCGACGTGCACGCCGGGGTGCTCCTCGACGAACCGGGCGACGAGCGGACCCAAGATCCAGACGCCCGCGTCGGAGGGGGCGGTGACGCGCACCGTGCCCTTGAGCGAGCCCTGCAGATCCGCGACCGCCGCTTGCGCGTCCTCGAGACCGGCGAGCGCGTGCGAGGCGCGCTCGTAGAAGAGCCGCCCCGCTTCGGTGAGCTCGACGCGGCGCGTGGAGCGACGCAGGAGCAGCACGCCGAGCTCCTCTTCGAACAGCGAGACCGAGCGACTGACCGACGACTTCGGCAGCTCGAGCGCCCGCGCCGCCGCGGTGAACCCTCCCTCTTCCACGACTTTCATGAACGTTGCCGCGCGGTTCAGGTCCATTGTTCGTAATTATAGAACAGTCTGTTCCAGAATCGACCACTAGTTCTAATCTGCGCAACGACCAAGATTCTTCCTCACCGGCAAGGCAATCCGCCGAACCGGCCGCCAAGGAGAATCAACATGTCCGTTTCAGCCGTTTCCCCCCTCGCTCAAACCGGTCGTGCTCCCGCCCCCGTCGCCCTCGCGACGCCCCGCTGGACGATCGACGCCTCCCACTCGCACGTCGGGTTCGCCGTCCGGCACCTGATGATCTCGAACGTGCGCGGCGAGTTCACGAAGCTCGAAGGCGCCGCGGGCTACGATCCGGCGCGCCCCGAGGCGACCACGGTCGACGTTTCGATCGACGTGGCCTCCGTCAACACGCGCGAGGAGAAGCGCGACGCCCACCTCCGGAGCGCCGACTTCTTCGATGTCGAGAACTACCCGACGATGCGCTTCGTTTCGACGAGCGCCCGCGAGCGCGGTGAAAATCTCGAGCTCAAGGGTGGGCTCACGATTCACGGCGTCACGCGCGAGGTCACGCTCAAGGTCGCGGACATCACGCCCCAGAGCAAGGACCCGTGGGGCAAGCTCCGCGTCGGCGCGACCGCCAGCACGAAGATCCGCCGCTCGGACTTCGGCATGCAGTGGAACGCCGCGCTCGAGACCGGCGGCGTCGTCGTCGGTGACGAGGTCACCATCACCCTCGAGGTGGAGCTCGTCAAAGAGTAAGGCCCCGCTCTCCGGGTGCGCGGGACGAATGGCGGCGTCCCGCGCTTCCCGGAATTCTCCGGGAAAAACCGCCAGTCCCGGGAGCATGGCAAACTGATGCTAGAAGGCCGGCCCGCCAATGCCCGGACCCTCCCCCGCCAGCACCGAAGCCGACAAAGAGCGCGCCGCCCTCGCGCTCTGCCGCGCGGTGGAATGCGCCGAGCGCGGCGTGACGTCGGAAGGCGTGCTCCTTTGCACGCCGGAAGACGTCGCGGCACTCGGCGCCGCGGCGGTGCGACGCGACCTAGACCGCGTGATGATGGGTGACCACGCCGACCTCGGCCTCGACGCGCTGCTCGTCACGGGCGTGCTCGATGCGCTCTTGCCGGAAGTGAAGGCGATGGTCGGCTTCGGCGACGGCGAGTGGCGCCACAAGGACGTGTGGAAGCACACGAAGCAGGTGGTGCTCCAGAGCGTGCCGCGCATCGAGGTGCGCTACGGCGCACTCTTTCACGACATCGGCAAGGTGCGCACGCGCAGCATTTCGCCCGACGGCGAGGTGCACTTCTTCGGCCACGCCGAGGTCGGCGCGCGCATGTTCGACAAGCTCGAGCGCCGCCAGCGCCTGTTCGCGGCCGACGAAGCACTCCGCAGCACGGTGCGCTTCCTCGTGCTCCACCACCTGCGCGCGAGTCAGTACGACGGCAAGTGGACGCCCAGCGCCATCCGCCGCTTCACGCGCGAGATGGGCGCGCACCTCGACGACCTTTTGTGCCTGTCGCGCGCCGACATCACGACCAAGCGCCCCGAAAAGAAGCGGCGCGGCATCGCCCTCATCGACGAGCTCGGCGAGAAAATCGGCGAGCTCGCGGCCGAGGACGCGAAGCAGCCGCCGCTCCCGACCGGCGTCGGCAACGAGCTCATGACGGCATTCTCCCTGCCTCCCTCGCGCCTCGTCGGCGACATCAAGCGCGCCCTCGAAGCCGCCATCGAATCCGGCGAGCTCGAGCCGCACATGGAGTCGGGCGAGTACGTCGACTTCGTCCGCGCGAATCGCGCAAGGTTCGGACTTTAGCCGCGGGCTCGCGCGGCATTTTTACCCGGGCCCGGCCCACAAGTCGGACCGCGGTCCCGTGCTCGCGAGTTGGCGCTTGCGTTCGCTACGAGCCGAAGCTGTAAACGACGTGACGTATCGTCCGCCGGCCGATCCATGCTGTTCACGTCGACCGCCTACCTCGTCTACCTGCCCGTGGTGCTGTTCCTGTACCACCGGCTGCAGCCGACCGGCCGGCGCACCATGCTGCTCCTGGCGAGCTGGCTTTTCTACGGCACTTACAACCCCTGGTTCATGTGGGTCATCCTGGGGACCACGAGCGTCGATTGGGTGGCAGCGGCGCAGATCGACAAGTCGACCGAGCAGTGGAAGCGTTCGGCGTGGCTCGGCGCGAGCATCACGTCGAACCTGGGGCTCCTGAGTTTTTTCAAGTACTCGGCGTTCGCAAGCGACAACTTGGGCCCGCTTTCGAGCGTCCTCGGTCTCGATCATTGGGCGTGGCGTGCCGCGCTTCCGCTCGGCATCAGCTTTCATACGTTCCAGGGCATCAGCTACGCCGTCGACGTCTACCGGCGCGAGCTCAAGCCCGTGCGTTCCTTCACCGAGTTCGCGCTTTTCGTCAGCTTCTTCCCGCAGCTCGTCGCCGGCCCGATCGTGCGAGCGCCGGAGTTCGTGCCGCAGGTGGATTGCCGCCGCGAAGCGACGGCCGAGGAAACGCGCCGTGGCATCGGCCTGATCCTCTACGGGATGCTCAAGAAGGTCTACGTCGCCGACGTCATGGCGCCGATCGTGAACGACGCCTACGCCAACCCGGGCCGCGTTTCCGGGGCCGGCCTCTTGTTCGCGACGCTCGCTTTCACGGTCCAGATCTATTGCGACTTCTCGGGCTACTCAGACATCGCGATCGGCTCGGCACGCCTGTTCGGCATCGTGCTGCCGGAGAACTTCCGCACTCCGTATCTCGCGACGAGCATCCGGGAGTTCTGGCAACGCTGGCACATGAGCCTGTCGCGCTGGCTGCGCGATTACCTCTACGTTCCGCTCGGCGGCAGTCGTCACGGAACGGCGCGCACGTACCTGAACCTGATGCTCACGATGGTACTCGGTGGCCTCTGGCACGGCTCCGGCTGGAATTGGGTCGTCTGGGGAACGATTCAGGGCGTGGTGATGTCGCTCGAGCGTGCGAGCGGCTTGGATCGCGTGCCCGACATCGCGCCCGTGCGCCTCGCGCGCTGGTTGTTGACGTTCGTGATCACCATCACGTCTTGGGTCTTCTTTCGCTCACGCAGCATGAGCGAGGCGCTGGTCGTGCTCGACCGCATCGTCCATTTCAGCCCTGGTGAAGTTTCGCTCGACGCGCGTGTCGCGATCTCCGCCTGCGCCGGCCTCGCCGCCGTGTTGATCGGGAGCGGCCTCGGCCTTCGCGTGCGCTGGCTCGGCTGGATCGGAGCGCAGCCGGTCACGCTGCGCTGGCTCGCCTACGCGGGCGTCCTCGTGCTCGGGCTGACCTTCGCCGGCGTCACCAAGCAGGAGTTCATCTATTTTGCTTTCTGAGCGGGCTCGTTCCGTGGCTCGCGACGCCGGGATCCTCCTCGCGCTCGCGTGCGTGCTCGAGCTCGTTCTCCACCTCGTGGCCCCGCAATACGGGCACAAGGTCTTCGACTACGAGCTCACCGGCTCGTACCCCATCGCGCGCAACGCGGACGCCTCGCGCGGGACCCGCGTGTCGCCCGTGAAGGTGCCCGGCGTGCGACGCTGCTTGGCGCTCGGGGATTCCGTCACGTTCGGAACGGGGATGCCCGCCGAGCGCACGTGGCCGGCGCAGCTCGCGGAGCTCGTCCATGCGCGTGGCGCCGCTCGGGACGAGGTGTTGAACGCGGGAATCGAGGGCAGCTCGCTCGACGACCTCTTGTTCGCTTGGGACGAGCAGTGGCGGAGCTATTCACCCGACGTGGTGATCCTCGGTGTGACGGCCAACATGGTTTCCCTGGAAGCCATCGAGCGAGCCCCGGAGCTGCCAGCCAAAAAGGTTCATCACCCAAGTCGCGCCCGGCCGGGGGCCGAGCTGAAAATGCAGGCCAATCGCTGGTTTCACGAGCTTTACACGCCGAGCTTTGCGAGCACCGAGGTGCAGCGCGGGCTCTACTGGCTCGGGCGCCTGAACCACCAAGTTGACGTCCACTATCCCGCGGGACCGATGCTCGCTTACGGCTTGCTGCAAGGCGACCTGCCGAGAGAGCGCTCCACGCAAGCGTGGCAGCGCTTCGACCGAAGCCTCACCACGCTTGCCGAGCACGTCCGCGCCGCCGGGAGCGAGCTCATCGTCGTCTGGATGCCGCCGCGCTTCGAGCTCACCGATCGCGCCGCAGACAACGAGAAGTTCGTGCCGCGCCACCGGTTCACGTTGCGGCCGGTCGAGCACGTCGCGGCCTCTGCGAAGGCGGTCGGCGTGACGTTCGTGAGCGGCACTGATGCGCTGCGCGCCGAGCGTCGAGCGGCCGGCGCAGAGTCGGAGCCCGCGCTCTACATCCACTTCGACTACAACCATTTCGACGAGCGCGGCCACGCGGCGGTTGCGCGCGCCGTGCTCGCGTCACTGCGATGAGCGCAAGGTTCGGGCTGTAGGCGATCTCAAAGGACTGCCCGACGACCGCTGCCAGTGCCCGCACTGGGGCTACGTCATCAATGGCCGTGGTCATGAACGCCATGAACGATTACTTTCCGGCGCCGTAAACGAGGGCGCGCCGGAGCTTCGCGGCGGGTGAATGCTGCTCGAGCGCAATTCCCCCGTTCTTGCCGATCGAAACGCCAAGCTCGCGAAACACGGCGTCGAGGTCGACCGGCGAGCCGCGCTCGAGGTGCTCGGACTGCAAGCGTGCGAGTAAGGGCGTACCGAGAGCGGCGTCGGTGACTTCCGTGGCGCGGGCGAGGGTCCAGACTTCGGAGGAGAAGCCGCCGGCGGCGAGGACGGCGCGGACGCCGTCTTCGAGACCCTTGGCGCCGGAAGTGGTGCGGCGCATCTCGAGATCGGCGAGGAGGCAGAAGAGGCCGCCGCCCCAGTAGATGTCGGGGTAGCCGACCGGGTTCGCGAGGCCGCGGCGGGTGAGCGCGTCGAGGCCGCGGGGCATGTCGCGCAGGAACTCCGCCCACAAGTCCGCTTCGGTGCGCCAGCCGAGACGGGTGCGGATGAGGGGCTCGAAGTAGGTCGCGAGGCCCTCGTCGTACCACTTGCCCTCGCCGAGGTACGAGGGCGTTCCGGCGTGAAAGAGCTCATGAACGAGCACCCAATCGGCGTGAAGCTCGTCCTTCCCCGTGTGCTCGCCGACGTAGACGATGAGGCCGGGGCCGCTTTCCGGGAGCATCTTGCCGAAAGGGATCCCGTGTCGGTCCGGTACCGGGAGGAGCGCCACGAGCGTGCGCGGCTCGGGCGGCCGCTGAAAGAACGAAGCGACCCCGCGCGCGGCGTCCGTGACCCAGCGCTCGAGCTCGTCCGTCGAAAGGTCGAGCTTGCCGTCGAGCACGGCGAGGCGCACGGCCGCGTCACCGACCGTGATATCGCGTGTCTCGCGTGCGCCGAACGTCGTGTACGTCGCCACCTTGAGCTCGTGGGACTCGACCAGGTACGCGCCATCGGCCAGGCGCTTGAGTCCCGATTCGACGTTCGGTGAGTCGAAGTGAACGCGGATCGGCGTGCCGTCTTCGGGCGGATCGGGAACGAGGAGGAAGCTCGAGGCCGGCGCGATGAGCGAGTGCCCGTAGCGCTCGGCGATCTCTTGATCCCTCGCGATCGATGCGAGCGCTTCGAGGTTGAACGCGTAGTGGAGCTCGGCCACGTCGGGCGCGGTCTTTTGCGCCGGAAACCGCCCGTCGGTCGGGCCACTGCGCACGAAGACGCCGAGCGACGACTCGGTCGGCACGAAGCCCGTGACGCCGCCGCCTTCGCAGCGAGCGTCGACGTGAAGCTCGAGCGGCTCCATCGACTCGGTGGCGACGTGATACTCGCACCGTCGCTCGCGGTACGCCGCCTTGGCCGGCGCCGCCTGGTGAGGCCCCGCGCTGCTCGCAGCCGGAAGGTGCGCGGACTTTGCCGCGCTACCGGGGACAGTCGGTCCGCACGACGCGCTCGCAAGCCACACCGCGAAGCACGCAAGCGAGCCTGCCAGCGCCCGCATCGCGCCTCACGGGGACGGAGCGGCGGGGCGAAACCCTCCCGCGAGCGCGCGTGACGCATACGGCAGCACGAGCCCCGGCAAGCCCTGCCGCGGCGCGAGGTGCCCCGCCAGCCCAAACAACAAGATCAGCGTTCGCTCGACGTAGAAGTAGCCGTCCGGATACTCGACGCTCTTCATCACCGCGCGGAGCCGGCCGCGCACCTGGCGAAAGCCCGAGAGCTTCTCCATGGCGTCGCGATCCAGCCGCGAAAAATCCGCGATTTTCGTGCTCGAAAGCACCTTCAGGTACTCGTGCCCGACGGCCTTCAAGAGCTCGCGATCGCCCGTCGCCGAGACGAAGCCCATGCGCTCCACGCCCTGCAGCACCAAGTCGTCGCTGCGCGAGAGCACGCCCTTCACGACCATCGTCATGCCCTCGGCGAGGGACGGCGTCACTTCCTCGACGGCGCCGTAGTCGAGCACGACGAGCGTCGGCCCCGGTCGCACCAAGAAGTTCCCAGGATGCGGATCGGCGTGGAAGACGCGCCGCCGGAGCAGCATGTCGAAGTAGCACTCGATGAGCAGCTTGCCGACCGCTTCCGGATCGATGCCGGCGGCGCGTTGACCCTCGACGTCGTTGATCTTCACGCCTTCCTCGAACGACATCGTGAGCACGCCGCCCGCCGTGAGCTCGTCGAAGAGCTCCGGGATCACCACGTCTTTTCGTCCCTCGAACACGTGGCGCAGGCGCTCCATGTTCTCGCGCTCGTGGGCGTAATCCGTCTCGCGCGCCAGCATTGCCTGCAGCTGATCGAGCATGCGCTCGACGCGCGCGATGGGAGCAAGCAGGCGGATCACCGGCAGCACCGAGCGCATGACGGCCAAATCCGCGGCGATCACGCGCTCGATGTTCGGGTAGCGCACCTTCACCGCCACGGGCCGCCCGTCGCGCGAGGTAGCTCGGTGCACCTGCGCGAGCGACGCCGCCGCTATTGGCTCGCGCTCGAAGCTCCCGAAGCGCGACAGCGGGTCGGCGCCGAACGCCTCCGTAAGACGCCCCTCGATCTCCGCGAACGGGCGCGGCGGCACCTTGTCTTGCAGCTCCTCGAGCGCCTCCGGAAATGCGGGCGGCAAGAAGGTGCCGGTGACGCCGAGCACCTGGCCCATCTTGATGAACACTCCGCGCAGCGTCGAGAACCCGCGCACGAGCCGCCGCGCATTCTTTTTGTGCGCTCGCTCGAAGAGGCGCATGCTCGCCGCTTTCGTGAGCACGAGCGACAGCGCGAACGTGAACCCGTAGGACGCGAACACCGTCCAAAACATCACGAGCGCGCGCAGCGACCGCAGCACGGCGCTAGCCTAGACGCGCGGTGGGCAAAGATCACGACCCGGCAAAAATGCCCCGTTGCGCCAAGCTTCGCGTTAATGCTTCGGCGGACGGTCGATGACCTCGGGCGGGGGGTACGTCACGATGGTGCGGGTGGGGGTCGGTAGCCGGCTCCGGAGCGCGTGGAGAACGCAATAGAAGTCGGGGAACGCGCACGTTGGCTCGGGCGGGGTCTCCAAAGGTTCGTCAGGCGCAACGTCGGGTGCATCCCCAGCCGCAGGCGAGCAAGCGGCAGCCTTCTTGACGGCTCTCACGATCGCTGCGTGACGGCGCAGCCGATGCTCGAGGTATTTGAGATGCGTCGTGAGGTCTCGTTCGTTCACGCGGAGCGCCCCGAGCACCTCGATGTGCATGCAGGCGCTCGCAAAGGTGGTCTGAAGGATGACGCAGGAGCCACCGGCGGCGCTCGCTCGGCACCGCTCGTCGTTGGCAGGCGGCATGACTCGGCAGTCCACCGACACCGGCTGGCGGACGGCCTCGATCGCCTCACGCACCGCCGCGAGCCGCGCGGTCGTGACCTCAACCTCCTGCTCGAGCTCGGCCTTGTGCCACGCGCTGCTTCTGCCCCGAAACTCGGCGCGCACGAGACCGAGAAGCGGAACCGCGTCTGGCTCGGCGGCGCAGGCCGCGCGAGCACCGAGCACGAAGTCGACCGTGCTCGGGTCGACCCAACGGTCGACCCGGGGAAAGGTGCCCAAGATCAGCTGGCTTTCGGCGATGCAGCTCGAGATTTCGGCTTTGGGCGCGTCCTCGGGACGACGCCGCCCAGCGGGCGCGACGCAGTAGATCGCCGTCGGCGCCAGCGGCTGCTCCTCGAATCGCACGTGAGCTCCATCCGTCGCCGGCGTGCGGTGCAGCGTCCGAAGTCCGTATTGGACGTCGCTCCAGACGAGGAGCGTCTGCGGGTCGTTCGGACGACGCGCTGGGGCAAGCACCGCGCGCGCCTCGGTCGCGGTCGGCAGGCGCCACCCCTTCCCGAACGCCGCCGCGCACCACTCGCGCTCGATCGCCTTCTCGACGGGCCACAGCGTGCTGACGGGCAGCCCCCTCGGAACCTCCGCGAGGTCGTCGTCCAAATCCGGCACGCCGAACGCGAGCGCGAGGCAGCGCGGTGAGATCGCTTGCGTGACGGGCTCAGTCGGTCGCGGGTAGTAGCGCGACGGCTCGGGCCTCTCTCCGAAGTAGATCGGCCCCGCGAACACGAAGCTCCGACCGTTCGCAAAACCCAGCAGGGTGTCGTCCCAGCGCGGATCCGGCGCGGCGACGGGCGCGACGGGCGCGACGGGCCCCTGGGCCGGACCACACCCGAGGGCCAGCAGTCCTCCGAGGAGGCGTCTGCAAAATTTCTTCATTTGCTCACCCACATGTGTGCGGATGTGGGCTAGGGTGCGCACCGCCTGGAGGTAAGATGATTGAATTCAAGAAGTTAGGGTTGGTTTTCGGCGGGACGCTCGCCATGGCGTGCTCGAGCGGGGACGTGGGGACGGCGGGTACCGACCCCTCCACGGATTCGACGGGCACTACCGAGGAAGGAATCATTCGCTCGACGCAGCTCGGCGGACGCAACGAGGTGGTCCTCCTGCAAGTGAAGGCGTTCGTGAATGGCGGCCTCGTCACCCGCGGTTGCTCGGGCTCGTACTTCGCGCCACGCGTCGTGCTCACGGCCGCGCACTGCCTCGAGGGCGCCTGGGGGAACCAGGTGTTCGTGTACTTCGGCGACAACTACGAGGTCGAGAAGAACGAGCTCACGGTGCTCGGTGACACGCTCATCCCGCCGCCCCCCGGCTCGCCGTCGCACTGGGCGCAGGCGGACTCGTGGGAGCAGCACCCGAACTGGAACCCGGCCGTCAAAGCGCCGGACATGGCCGTCATCTATCTCGATCGCAAGCCGCCCTTCGACCCGCTCCCGCTCGCGCGCTTCCGCCTCGACAACGCGTGGAACGGTAAGACGGTCACGATCTCGGGCTGGGGCTACGGCCAGGCGACGGGTCCGACGACGGGCACCGGCTTCGGCATTCAGCGCACCGGTAAGCAGAAGATCATCGGCACGCCCACGGCCGCCGACTACCACCCGGACGATCCGAATCCCGGCATGCTGGATCCGGCCATTCGTCAGACGGTCATCAAGATGGACGGCACCCCGCCGAACTCGAACGGCTGCTTCGGCGACTCGGGTAGCCCGCTGATCGTGAACCAGTGGGGCCAGGACTACATCGCGGGCGTCGACTACTTCGGCGGCTTTTACTGCGAGGATTACTCGCTCCACGTCCGCATCGATCCGTTCCTCCCCTTCCTCGACAACGCGTACAAGAAGGGCGGCCAGGAGACGCTGATCCCGAAGTTCATGTGTCAGGCGCCGAACCAGAGCGGCACGCGCACCGCGTACTTCGGCTACGAAAACAAGAACGGCGTCGCCATCACGGTGCCCTACGGCACGAAGAACACGGCGGGCACGCTCGACCCGAAGAACTGGCGTCAATCGAAGTTCCCGCCCGGGAAGGTCGACTACGCGTTCGCCATCGACTTCGGCACCACGCAGACGCTCACGTACAAGCTCTCGCCGGACAACAGCCCGACGACGACGCTGACCGTCACCAAGAACTCGACGGCGTGCTCGGGAACGCAAGGGGCCGACGTGGTCGAGGCAGGAAATTACTGCCGCGGCGCCGCGCTCTCCGGCTGCCCGCAAGTCCCGCCGTTCAGCGAGTGCCTGCAGCAAACGCTGGACTTCAACAAGACGTTCAACGAGTACGTCCCTGACTGCAAGGACGAGCTCACGGCGTACGACGTTTGCTACGCGAACACGACGGGCGCTGGCTGGGTGTGCGACCCCGAGTACGCCCCGTACGCGCCCGATTGCGACGACGAGTTCAACACCTGGCTCACCTGCGCCGGCTTCCTCTGATTCGTCACCCCGGCGTCCTCTGACGCCACGCAACACGGAACCCCGTGCGCCTCGGTGCACGGGGTTTCGTCTTTTGTGACCGGCGACGCTAGGATTGGGACGTCGAGCGCCCGCGCGCCACGTCGGACACCACACGGAGCAGCGTTCCCGGCTCGACCGGCTTGGCGAGGTGTGCCTGGAAGCCCGCGTCGAGGGCGAGCTTCTGGGCTTCGGGGCCGCCGAATGCGGTCAACGCAATCGCCGGCAAGCGCTCCGAGGCATACTGCTTCCGCACGAGACGCACGAGCTCGTAGCCGTCGCCCATCGGAAGCCCGACGTCGCTCAACAGAAGATCCGGACAGGACAAGGCGATCTTCGACAACGCTTCGTCCGCGCTGTTGGCCAAGTCCACCTTGGCGCCCTGCTGCGCCAGCAGCGCCGCTACCAAGTCGCTCCAGTCCTCGTCGTCCTCGACGACGAGGATGTGGAGGTTCGCAAGCTTTCCGACTGGCATCGACCGCATCGACGAAGGCGGTGACGAGGCGAGTCGGTCCGTCAGCGGCGCGTGCAGGTCTCGGCTGTCGTCGAGCGGGAGACGGAGCTTGAAGGTGGCCCCCCGCCCCTCCCCCTCGCTGTGCGCGCTCACCTCGCCACGATGCGCGCTGACGATGTGTCGAAC
>DATMCL010000386.1:0-14782 GCA_035558375.1 Polyangiaceae bacterium | reverse complement strand
CGCTGGATCACCTCCGCCGGAATGTGGCCGCTCACGACGCTCGTACCGTCGGGACGCAGGCGGGGACCCGTCGTGACGTGACCGGGGCCACTGCCTTTCCCGAAGCGCGAGCCGATGCCGCCCTTGTCACCGTTGCCGACGCCGCAGTTCGAGCCGCACGTACCAATTTGCCCCATTCCGATCCAGTTGCCGCGATTGCCGCCGCCTTCGCCGATCCCGCTCAAGCCGAGACCGCCCAAGCCGCCGCTCTCGCCGATCTCCTTGCCGTAGAGCTCGCCCCACGCGTCACTGGCGTCGGCGCCGTTCGCAACGTCGGCGCCCCAGAGGGCCGTCGGTAGCGCGCGTGCGTTCATCGTCGCGAGCATGCCGACGAGGCCGAACGTCTGCGCTTCTTTGATCGCGGCGTCGCGCGCCAGCGTAAGCTCTCCGGTTCCGGCGATCGCCGTGCGCTTCTGCACGGAGGGACGATCGGGGCGGCCCATCTTGCCCTCGGGGCCCTTCGCGGCTTGGCCCGGCGTGCCGCCGCCTTCGGGAGTGGCGGCCTTTCCCGCGTCCTCCTGCTTTTGCTCCTGCTCCCGCTCGGCCTGCGCCTGGAGGTAGACGCGCATCGCGTCGAGGCGATCGCGGTCGAGATCGCTGTCGAGCGACGCGCCGAGCGCGGGCGTGTAGTAGGCAAGCGCGCCCATGAACGCGGCCACGGAGGCGAGCGACACGGCGAACGCACCGCCGAGGCCGTGCGCGTCTGCACCGATGGCGCGCGGTACGCGCTTGCCCGCGACGACGCTCTTGATCAGGAACGTGAGCTCACCGAAGCGCACCGCGTCACCGGTGAGCTCGGCACCGTGGGGCGCCGCGGGACGCGCAGTGCCGTTCTCGAGCGTGACGATCGCTGCGCTCGCGAACGGCGCGAGCTCGCGCGGGAGCACGTAATCGACCTCGGCGCCCTCGCCGTGGCCGACGGTGAACGCGCGCGGCGGCGTGAGGTGCCGCACCGCGAGCACGCTGTCGCCCCAGAGCACCGTGATCTCGACGGCCTCGAGGCGCGCGTCCTCGCATTCGCTCGGATCGACCGGGCCCGTGCTCTGGATCAGCACGTAGCCCGCAGGTTCCGCCGCGTTCGGCTCGGACGCCGGCTCCGCGGGCAAGAGCGGCGGGGGTAGGGGTGGGTGAAAACGCACACTTTCGCTGTTCGGCGCACCAAAATGGTCGTGGGCCATGAAGACAAACTCCTCGCTCGTGGTTCAGGCGACGCACGGGCAAAAGCAGCGCTCGGAATGGCGAATCGCCGCGCCTTGCCGCGTGAAGCTCGTCGCTTGCCATCTATCGACAGGCGAAGCGGGAGAAAGTTCCGCGGGCTCGTGCCGTTCTAAATTAGCGCTCCCCGAGTCGAGGGGCGTGGTGTAGGTTCTAGTGAGAGGACGTCGAGCTACGGCAGTGACGGACGAGGAGACAAAGAAGGCCTTTGTGCTGGCTGACGACGATCCGCTGGAGCGGACCGCCGTCGTCAATTTGGCGGATCTCCGCCCCGGTGCGTCGAAGCGCCAGGCGAAGGATCGTCACCTGCTCATCCGTGCACGCGGGGCGCAGCTCGGCCACGTCCTTAAGCTCGGCACGCAGCCGCACCGCGTCGGCCGCGCGAACGAATGCGAGATCTGGCTCAGCGACGACGGCGTGAGCCGCAAGCACGCCACGATCACGTTCGACGCGGGCAGCTACGTGATCGAGGACACGGGTTCGGCGAACGGAACGTTCGTCGGCGGCCAGAAGGTCGAAGGGCGCTCGGTGCTGCGCGACGGCGACTTGATCCAGTTCGGTCCGCAAGCCGTGTTCCGCTACTCGCAGGCGGACGAGGGGCAGGAGCAGCTGCTCCGCCAGCTCTACGAGGCGAGCGTGACGGACGCGCTCACCGGCGCGAACAACCGCGAGCACTTCGACACCCAACTCCGCATGGAGCTTTCGTACGCGCGCCGCCACGGGACGGATCTCGCGCTCGTGATGTTCGACGTGGATCACTTCAAGCGCGTCAACGACACCCACGGCCACCCGGTGGGGGACGAGGTGCTCGTCGAGATTTCCAACGCCACGCGCCGGCTCGTCCGCAACGAGGACGTGTTCGCCCGCTACGGCGGCGAGGAGTTCGCGCTGATCTTGCGGGGGATCGCCCTCGAAGGCGCGAAGATCGTCGGCGACCGCCTGCGCGAGCGCATCGCGGAGCTGTCGATCAGCACGGAGAAGGGCCCGCTCAAGATCACGGTCAGCGTCGGCTGCGCCTCGTTCACGACGACGCCCGACGCGACCGCCGAAGCGCTGGTTCAGCTGGCGGACAAGCGGCTCTACCTCGCGAAGCACGGCGGCCGTAACCGCGTCGTCGCCGACGGCTGAGCGCAGCGGCGAAGCGGTTGAATTAGCTCAACCGCTCTTCTTCCACACGAGCCAGCGCATCTCGACGGGGGCGCGGCTCATCGGCAGGTCGAAGGTGTCGATGCCGCGCGTCCACTCCTCGAACCAGACCGTCGGCGGCCACGCGCCTTCGGGGGAGTGCTCCCTCTCGAAATCGTACACGGATTCCTCCGATACGAGGGCGAAGCCGTGGGCGGCGCCGGCCGCACGCAGCTCGTCGCGCGTGAAGATCGTGGACCAGAGCACGAACGAGAGCTGGCGAGCGAGCAGGTCGGGCTGGTAGCCGCCGACCGGAAGGAACGCGTTGAAGAGCACAAGGCCGTTCGGACGCACGAGCTCCGCGGCGCGTGCGAACAGGCCTTTGACGGCTTCTTCGTTGCGGAAATCGGAGACGACCTCGCACAGGCTGACGAGCGCGTAGTGCGCCTTCGGCACGTCGAGCTCCGCGTTCAAGACGTCGCCTTCGAAGAGCGTCACGCCGAGCCCTTCCTTCTCGGCCGTTTCGCGCAGGATCTGGGCGAGCGGAGGATTCTGCTCGACGGCGTGCGCGGGGAACCCTTCGCGCGCGAGCGCCAGCGTATTTCTCCCGGTGCCGGTCCCGGCGCCGATGCCGAGCACGGGGACGCTCGCGGGGGGGCCCAGGGAGCGCGCGAGCTCCATCACCTTCGCGTCAGGCGGACGGCTGAAGAGCTGCGGCGCGCGCGTCTTTATCCAGTGCGCGTGCTCCTCCTGAATCGTCCAGGTCTCGATATAGAACTTGTAGGAGAGGCTCGTCTTCGGCGGCTCGTCGGTCTGAAAGTCGACGTGGACGTAGGAGTTTCGCGCTGTCGCGAACCCTTCGTCGAGCTTGTCTTTGAGGAGCCCGCGCATGTGCTCGACCTCCTCCGGCGTGAATTTGCGACCGTGAACGGCGAAGAGCTTCGCCAGCATCTCCGTGTAGTGGTCGAGCAGCGCCGGCACGGACGGCAGCTTGAGGTGGCCGTTCGCGTGCAGGCGCTTCGGCACGCGTCGCAGCATGCTCTGCCGCAAGAGTTGTCCGTCGAGCTCGAACGATGCGGGCTTCGGCATCGAAGCCCGCACGATACGCCTCCGCCCGCGCGGCGGGCCATGGAAAATGGCGTCTTGCGGCGGAGCCGGAGCGCCGGCTACTAAGCGAGCATGACCGAGCCGAGCGTGCCGAGCGCAAAGCCGGACGCGCCGCTCGCGCCGCCGGGAAATGCGCGGCGGCCCCTCGCGCTCGCGTTCGCGCTGCTTCCGCTCGGCGTGCTCTTTCTGCTGATGAGCACGGATCGGCACTTCTCGTTCTCGGTGCCGGCGGGCGTGGCGCTCACGCTACTCGCCACGGCCGGCGTGCTCGACTTCATGGGCACATTCGACGATCGGCGTGAAGCGAGCGGGCCTCTGCCGGCGCTCGCGGGGCCGCGCCCGGTCGAGCTCTTGGGCAGCATCGTGCTGCTCGTGGCGGTGCTCCGGCTCGCGGTCGCGGGCAGGCTGCCGTACGGCAACGCGGGCGCGGCGTTCGGCGTCACGGCGACGCTGCTCTGGGCGATCATCTCGGGGTTTCGCGCGCTCGGTGCGCTCGGCATCGTCGACGAGACGCGCCCGCTCCACACGCGCTGGGGATTTTGGTTGGTGGTGCTCGACGTGGTGCTCGTGGTGCCGCTGCTCGGCGCCTATTCGCTGAGCGACCCGTGGGAGACGCACTACGGCGAAGTCGCGCGCGAGATGCTGTCGCGCGACGACTGGATCTCGACCTGGTGGGCGCAGGAGAACTGGTTCTGGTCGAAGCCCGTCTTGGATTTTTGGCTGCAGGCGCTGTCGTTCTCGACGCTCGGCGTCGCCTTTCAGCCGGATCAGATGCTGGCGACAGCCAAGCTCGGCTTCGTGCCGCATCCGGAATGGGCGGCGCGCCTTCCCGTTTTCCTGTTGATGCTCCCGGCGAGCTACCTCGTCTACCGCGCCGTCGCGAAGCGCTTCGGAGGGCGTGCCGGGTTTTTGGGCGGGCTCGTGCTCGCGACGGCGCCGCATTGGTACGTGCTCGGGCGCCAGAGCATGACGGACATGCCGTACGTGGCGCCGCTCACTGCCGCGCTCGGCTGTGCGCTGCTCGCGCTCGGTACGGATCCGGAACGGCGCGCCACCGTGTACCCGGTCCGCGTCGGGAAGCGTACCGTCGGCCTCTCCGCGTACCACTTGGTCATCGGCGTCGTGATCGCCGGCGTTATCCCGCAGGTGCTCTACCTGTTCTCGCGCCACCTCTCGTTTCAAACGCTCGAGAGCCGCGGGTTTCGCTGGCACCTCGACGAGATCCTGTACGGCTCGCCCGGCAACTGCGAGCTGCCGGGCAACGAGGCCTGCCGCTGGACCGCGCCCGTCGATCCCGTGCTGCAGCCCGGCCTCGCGGCGCTGATCTGGCTCGCCATCTTGGCGCTATTTTTGTGGGCCAATCGCGGTGAGCGGCGCGTGCAGCGCCTGTACTTCATCGCTGCGTGGGTGCTCACCGCGCTCTCGGCGATGGCGAAGGGCGCGCCCGGCCTGGTCCTACCCATCGTCGTCGTGGTCGCCGCGGTCGGGGCTGCGCGACGCTGGGCGGACTTCGCGCGGCTCGAGCTCGTGAGCATGATGCTCATCGTCGCGTGCCTGTGCCTGCCTTGGTACGTGCAGATGTACGCGCGTCACGGCGCGCCCTTCACCGATCGCCTCCTGTTTCACGACATGTACAAGCGCGCGTTCGTGCACGTGCACGACACGAACACGGGCGACGACGTGAGCTTTCGCTACTACATCTGGCAGCTCGGCTACGGCTTGTTCCCCTGGACGGGCCTCGGCGTGGCCGGCCTGCTCGGCACGCAGCGCGAAGGCGACGAGGCGAAGAGCCCGCGCGCCGAGGGCCTGGGCTTCCTTTTGCTCTGGTTCGCGATCGCGTTCTCGCTCTTCACGATCTCGCTCACGAAATTCCACCACTACATCCTGCCCGCCGTGCCGCCGATCGCCGTCTTGACGGGCATCGTGCTCGACCGTGCTCTGCCGGCACGCGCGCCGAGCGGCCGCGATCTCGCCTTCTATTTAGCGCTCATGAGCGGCTCCGCGCTGCTCTTTCTCGGGGGCGCGCTCGAGCTTTTCCCGGCGTCGTTCGTCGGACGCGTCCCGGCACCCGCGGCCTCACCGCTCGCTGCTGGCGTGTGTATTGCCGGCGGTGCGGCGCTGCTCGTGCTCGCCGTGCGCCGTTGGCCCGCTCCGGCGGAGCCGACGGAAAGCGACGGCTACGCGCGCGCCGTCACCGCAGCATTCGGGCTCGCCGCTGCCGTCATCGTTCTGCTCGTCGGGCGCGACCTCTCGTCGGTCGACGACCCGGAGGGACCGGCGCGCCTCACGTTCCTCGCGAGCTACAACTACGCGCGGCCGTGGCCGACGAACCTCGACTTTCGGGGCGTGCTCGCGGCCGTCACGCTCGTCTCGGCGCTCGGCGCCGTCGCGCTCGCCGTGCCGCGCCTCCGGCACCACGCCGTGGTGCTCGTGACGTGCGCTGGCGTGTGGGCGGCGGCGTGGGCACTCGACGTTTACATCGTGCGCGCGGCGCCGCACTGGGGGCAGCGCGAGACGATTCTCGAATACTACCGCCGCCGAAAAGGGCCGGAAGAGCCGCTCGTCGCCTTCCAAATGAACTGGAAGGGCGAGAATTTCTATACCGGCAACCACATCCCCGCCTTCGTCTCGAGCGGCTCCAAATTCAAGACTTGGCTCAAAGACGAGCGCGACCGCGGCACCACCGTCGTCTACTTCACGACCGAGCACACCCGCGAATCGACCCTCAAAACCGAGCTCGGCAAGGTCGAGAAGTTCGAGCTTCTGACGACCAAGGATCAGAACAACAAATTCTTCCTCGCGCGCGTCGTGCTCTAAGGCCAGCCGGCATTCCGGCCGCAGCCACCCGGCACCGCGCGAGGCAATGTTTGAATGCAAACATTGCCCTGCCCCCCGCTGTCCCTCCCGCCGCACGCCGCGCCCATTCTCCGCAGTGCGTGAGCACCGCTCACCGAGTCCCCTCCCGGCCCCCCAAATCCTACTTCGCAGGTGGCGCGCAGGACGTGCCCGAGGGGACTTCGGCGGAATGGAAGCAGTGTGGATTCTGGCCCGCTGTTTCGGCGAGGTGGGCGTGCACGACGCGACACTGGACGCTGTTGACTTGACTGGAATCAGTGCCAAGCGGCCAGTTGGACGTGAAGCACGTCGTGAGACAGTCGCCAAGGTCGTCGTACGTGTTCGCCTCGAAATCGCCGCACGCCGCCAGGTACGTCGTGCAGTAGTCGCCGCAGGCGGCCTCGCGCTCGTCGCCGGCACTCGCGCCCGTGCCGCCCTTGCCCCCGGTGCCGCCGGCTGTGCCGCTCGACCCCCCCGAGGCGCCCGAGCCGCCACTCGTTCCGCCCGCGCCGGGCGTGAGCGACGGATCGGTTTCCACCGAGGGTAGCGCGCACGCCACCGCGACCAACGCGCCCATTGACCAAGCCGCCGTGCGTCGCATCAGAAGCGCCCCCGCACGCCGACCGACTGCGGACCGACGAACGCTTGTGTCGAGCCGCCGCTCGGCGCCGTCACGAGCAGCACCACGCCCGTTGCAGCGAGCACGCCGCCCGCAATGAAGCCCACGGACGACGCCGTCCGCATCGCGTTGTAGGAGTCAACCAAGTCGGCTTCGCTCGGCGCGCAGCGGTTATCGCGGCAGTTCGCGTTGTCGTCGATGTCGCTCTTCTTGCCGAGCGCCATGCCGCCCGTGATGCCACCCACGATGAGCCCGACGCCGCCCGCTCCGAGCGCGACGAAACCCCACGTCCGCTGAGCGGAGCCGGGCGCAGCGTTCGTTTCGCGCGGCGGCGGAGGCGCTGGCGGAGGTACCGCGACGAGCGGTGGCGGTGGTGGCGCGGTGAATTTCAGGACGGCCTTGGAGCGCTCGCCCTCGGCCACCGTGACCTCCGTGCGCGCTTGCTCGCTGCCGTGCCGCCCCTCGATCAGGTGCTTGCCGGGGTTCATCAAACGACCAGCGGTGAGGAGCGAGTTCGCAACCGGCTGTCCGTCGATCGTGACGGTGCACTCCGCGAGCTCGGCGCCTTCGACGGCGACCGTCACGACGGGCACCCGCGGTGTGAGCGTCTTGAGCTCGACCGCTGCGTCGGCTTGTGCCTGCTTCTGAACGGCCACGTCGCCCGCGGGCACCTGCAGGCTCGTGACCTCGAGGAAGCGCTCGCTGGCTTCGATCCATTTGCCGGTCTGGATGAGCGCGCGACCCGACCAGAGGCCGAGCGTCGGGACCTTGAGGATCGCGTACGCTTTCTCGAGCTTGTCGGTCGCGGTCGCGAAGTCGTTCGCTTGGTAGGCTTCGACGCCCGCCGTGCCGAGGGCGCGCGCGGCGGTGCGCGTCGACTCATCCGCTTGCTGCCCGAGTGCGGGTGAAGCCGAAAGCAAGAGTGCAACCGCGAGCCAACGAGCCCCAACCATCATCGTGCGCATTCTTTGCGCCGCTCCGAGCCGATGACAAGGCTTTCGGCCGGCACCCCGGGCACCGAGCCGCGTTCGCTATTCGTTCTCGACGACGCGGACGGTGCCCCGTCGCGCTTTCTCGCTTTCGGTCGCGGCCCGGATGCTCTCGTACAAGGCGACCACGTCCGTGCGAATGCCCTCGATCGCAACCACGGGCGACGTCTTGTCGAGCGTCCGCAGCACGAGGTTGCCGGTGCCGAGCAGCCGCTGGCCGACGGGGCGCGTGACCGTGTAGTCACTCACGCGATAGAGGTCGACCTGCTCGAGCTGCTTGCCGAGCACGCCCGTCTCGACCACCACGCGTTTGGTGGTGAGCCGGTAGTGGCGCGAGCGCGAGCGCCACCAGAGCGGCAGGAGCCAGAGGCCGAGCGTGAAGATCGCGAGGAACAGCGAGCCGATGCTCGGCACGAGTGACGCGTAGCCGTCGAAGAGCACGCGCTCGTCATCCTCGGCGGGAGTCGGGGAGGCGGAAATCATCGTCGCCATCAGCCACCACGATAGTGTCGCTCGAGCGCGTCGAGCAAGCCGTCCACGGTGTACGTCGAAGCCGTCACGGCCACCCGCAAGCCGAGCCCCTCCGCCGTCTTGGTCGTCACGGGGCCGATGCTCGCGATGGTGAGACCGGAAAGCAGCTCGGCGGCACGAGCCCCGAGGCGCTCGACCAAGCTCTCCGCCGTCGAGCTCGACGTGAGCAACACGGCGTCGAGCGCGCGGGTTTCGAGGAGCTCCGTGAGCTTCGGCGCGGCATCGGCTACGGGTTTCGTCTCGTAGGCGGCGACGACATCCACCGTGGCGCCCGCTTCTCGCAGCGTGTTCGGCAGCGCATCACGCGCCGAAAGCGCCCGCAGCACGAGCACCCGGCGCGGCGTGCCGCGGCTCAGGATGTCGCGCGCGAGTCCCTCGCCCACGTGCTCCTCCGCCACGAGATCGGCCATGAGCCCGTAGCGCTCGAGCGCCGTCCCGGTGCGCGGCCCGATCACTCCGATCCGCGTGCCACCGAAAGCGCGCGCGTCACGACCAGCCGCCCGAAGCGCTTCGAGTGCCCTCACCACGCCGTTCTCGCTCGTGAAGAGCACCCAGTCGTAGCTTCCGAGCGCGGCGAGCGCGTTCGTCAGGGGCGCGGGCTCGGGCGGCGCCGTGATCTCGATGAGCGGCATCACCGTCGGCTCGCCGCCGCGCTCACGGATGGCGTGCGCCGTTCGCGCCGCCTGTCCGCTCGGTCGCGGCACCAAGAGCCGCTTGCCGAAGAGCGGCAGCGCCTCGAACCACGCGAGCTGTTCGCGCAGCGCAACGACCTCGCCCACGACGATGACCGCCGGATTCGCGAGCCCGGCTGCGTGCGAGAGGTCGGCGATCGTCGCGAGCGTTCCCGTCACCACGCGCTGCGCCGCGCGCGCGCCCCACTGGATGACGGCGGCCGGCGTCGTCGGCGCACGCCCGCCCTCGACGATCGCGGCGCAGATCGCGTCGATGCGCCGCATGCCCATCAGCACGCAGATCGTGTCGGTCGCCGTCGCGAGCTTCTTCCAGGAGTCCGGCGACCAGGGCACGCCGGCTCGGTCACTCCCCGTGATGAACGTCACACTCGACGACAGCTCACGGTGCGTGAGTGGGATGCCCGCGTACGCTGCGGCGCCGATCGGCGACGACACGGCCGGAACGATCTCGAACGCGATGCCCGCCTCCCGTAATGCGAGCGCCTCCTCCGCCCCACGCGCAAACAGCAGCGGATCGCCGCCCTTCAGCCGGACCACGCGGTGCCCCTCCCGAGCGAGCGCGATCAGCTCCGCGTTGATGGCTTCCTGCGCCGAGCTCGGCTCTCCGAAGCGTTTCCCGACGTTCCGGAGCTCGGCATCGGGCCGGCACACGTCGCGCAGCGCCGGGTGAGCGAGCGCGTCGTAGAGCACGACGTCCGCCTCCGCCAAGAGCTCGAGCCCGCGCGCCGAGATGAGCCCGGGATCGCCCGGGCCAGCGCCAACCAGAAAAACCTTTCCTCTTGCCACGTTCCGTGAGGTTATCGCCTTCCGCGCGGCGGCGACCGACGCGGCGCGCAACGAGGCGGATGAGAGATGGGTTGTCGGGGTCTGTAGGATACTGTATGCTTTATCCTACAAGGTACGCTTCAAGGTTATGTCGTTCGGGAACCTAGCTTCAGAAGCACCGAGGGATACGGCGCCGCCTAGCGCTCGCCGCAACGATCGGTGGTTCGTCACCAACGGCGTCGTCGCCGTGGGGCCGATCTCATTCGAGCTTTTGATGCGCGGTGCGTCGCACGGACGCATCCCCGACAGCTCCTTCGTTCGCCACGAGTCGTGGCAGGTGTGGCGCCGCCTCGACGAGATCGGCTCGCTCCCCGCCGACGGCCGCGAGCAAACGGTGGAAGATCTCGCGGTTCACAGCGAGAGCCTCGAATCCCGCGCCTCGAACCCGCTCGATAGCATCCCCCCGCCGCCGCCCGAGGACCTCGGGCTGACGATCCGTCCGACCATCCCGCCACCCGCGACACACTCGACGTTCCGCGTGGCCGCGGTCGATCCGGTCGGCGTCCTGTCGCACGCCTTCGATCTTTCTGAAGCGCTCCTGCTCGCCATCTCGACGGCTGTCTCGGCCTCCAACGCCGAGGTCGGCCTCGTGCACCGCGTGCGTCGCGACCTCCGCTCCGTCGTCACCGTCGGCGGCCACGGCCCCCGCACCGAGCGCCTGCTCGGCGAGCGCGTCGCCGAGGACGATCCGACGCTCGAAGCGGCGCAAAACCAATTCACGATCGTCAGCGAGCCGAAGCTCGGCAACGAAAGCCGCCACATCGCGGGCCGCCTGATGCGCTGCCTGCCGGACGTCGTGGGCGTCGCGATGGTTCCGCTCTGTATTTACGGCGAGCTCGTCGCGATGTTCGAGGTCGGCCGCGGCGGGCATCCGTTCCGCGCGCGGGAGATTGCGCGCGTCGAGGATGTCGTCGAGGTGATGGCGGAGCGCGCGATTTTGATGGGTTGGCTCGAGTAGCGCGAGCGCCGCTCACCAGGGCAGCGGCCCTTCCTCGTTCGAGAAGCTGCCGGAAGGCCCGGAAGCATCGATGAGCGCGAGACGCACCGCCTCGCGTGCGCCTTGCTGCACGCTGCGCGTGCCGTTGAAGTTGTTGAGATCGGTAGCCGTGAAGCCCGGACAAGCGGAGTTCACCTTGATGCGGGTGTTCTCGAGCTCGTTGGCGAAGGCGACGGTGAGCGCGTTGAGCGCGGTCTTCGACGGGACGTAACCCGCGCTCGGGATACGGTGGGGGTTTTGGGGGTCGCTCTGGAGCGTGAGGGAACCCACCGAGCTCGAGACATTGACGATGCGGCCCGCAGGCGCTTCGCGGAGGAGCGGCAGCAAGGCTTGGGTGACCGCGATGACGCCGAAGACGTTCGTCTCGAACACCGCGCGCACTTCCGCGAGCGATGCGACGCTCGGTCGTCCGGCTTTGATCTTCTCCTCGAAGGAAGCGTCCCAGGTGCCGGTCTGCGCGATGGCGGCGTTGTTCACGAGGATGTCGAGCCGGCCGTGCTCGCGGCGGATGCGCTCGGCGGCCGCCGCGATCGACACGGGGTTCGTCACGTCGAGCTGTATCGCGCGGGCGTCGCCAGCGATGGTTTTCACGGCGACCTCCCCCCGTTCGAGATCGCGCGAGCCCACGAGCACGGTCAGGCCGCGCGCGGCGAGGTCTTTGGCGATTTGGAGGCCGATTCCCTTGTTTGCCCCCGTTACGAGGGCCACGAGCTGGTTTTGCATGAGCTCTACGTAGGAGCGCCGGCGCGGCTCGCCTTGGCGTTTTTTGGCGCGAATTCTCTGCCAAGATTGTCCAAGCCGGATGCCGGGGCGAGCGCTACGCTCGAGCGAATGGGCGAAAGTGTCGAGCTCCCCGTGGCGGTGCCGGGTGTGCGCGCATCGCGCTGCACGACGCAGACTCTCCATGCAGGTGTCAAAAGTTACTACGCGGTCGGGCGCCTCGAACGGGGCCGCCCCGAATGGTGGGGCCGGGGTAAAGTCTGGCAGAGCACGCCGGGCGCGATTCAGGTGAAGGAGCCGGGCGACGTGCATCGCGATCTCGCCCACCACGGCACGACGATGTTCACGGTCGTCGTCCTGCCGACCGAAGACGTCGTCCGTGTGCGCGAGCAGGGCAAGGTCGTGCGCTTTCCGCAGCTCGAGCCCGGCGACGAACGCGCGCGGCCCTTCCATCGCCTGCACGACGCCGTCTGCGCGGGCGCGGATCGGCTGACCCTCGAGGTCGCGCTCGCCGAAGCCGTCGCCACCTTCGCCCGCCTCGGCGACGCTACCCCGGAGCACAGTCGTCCCGTACGCCGCGCCATGGAGTACCTGCGCGGCAAGCTCGCCGACCCCATCACCCTCGACGACCTCGCGAGCTACGCCTCGCTCGACAAATTCCACCTTTGTCGCGCCTTTCGCAGCCAAATCGGCATGCCTCCGCACGCCTACCTCACCCACCTCCGCATCCAACGCGCGAAGGAGCTCCTCGCCCGCGGCATGCGCGCTTCCGAGCTCGCGCCGCACGTCGGTCTCTACGACCAGAGCCAGCTCACGCGGCATTTCCGACGCATCGTCGGCGTCACGCCCGCGCGCTACGGCAGCGAGCAAGCGACGCGCAGGCTCGCGATCTGAGCGGCGGCGGAGTACGTGCTCCGCGCTCGCGCGACGTTTCGGCGCCCACGTGTGCGCAAGCGGTGCAGGCCATCGCGCTCGTGGCCGCGCTCGCGGCGCGCGCGCAGATCGAACAAGCGGGAGCGGGGCGACCCACAAACGACGCGGCGGTGGCTGCACCGGCGGCATCCGACAACGCCGCGAGCCCAGCGACGACGACGACGGAGGTGCCAGATTCCGAGCCGCAGCAGGACTTCAAAGAGTTCTTCAAGTCGTTGAACGCGCACGGCGTTGAGTTTCTCGTGATTGGAGGCGTTGCGTACAACTTCTACGCGCCTCCCCGAGCAACGAAGGACATCGACGTCTGGATTCGTCCGACCATCGCAAACACGCTCGGACTACGCGAGCGAACCAATCGCCTACCTGTCTCTGGAGGACTTGGTAGCGAGCAAGCTTGCCGCCACGCGCGACCAAGTCCTCGTCGACGCAAAGAAGCTTCGAATCATCGCGGACAAGCTCAGCGCCAAAAAGCGCCCGTAGGATAGCGCGACGACCCTACCCCGCCGCGACCACTTCCCCGCTCTGCGCCTGCGGCGTGTGCTCGCGCGAGAACTGAAGCTCGTGGAGCTTGGCGTACAAGCCGCCCTGGCGAATCAGCTCCTCGTGCGTGCCCTGCTCGACGAGCTTGCCCTGCTTGAGCACGAGGATGCGGTCGGCTTCGCGAATCGTGCTCAGGCGGTGGGCGATGACGAGCGCCGTTCGATCCTTCAGTAGCTCTTCGAGAGCGTGCTGTAGCCGCGATTCCGTATCGCTGTCGATGCTGGCGGTCGCTTCGTCGAGGATGAGGATCGGGGCGTCGCGGTAGAGGGCGCGCGCGAAAGCGATGAGCTGGCGCTCGCCGGCGGAGAATTTCGAGCCCTGCTCGCCCACGTCGGCCTCGATGCCGCCGTCGCGCGCGAGGAAGAGATCGAGCGCGCCGATACGCTGGAGGACGTGGCGCACCCGCTCGAGATCCGGGGTTTCGCCGGCGGCGATGTTTTCGGCGACGGTGCCGGGGAAGAGCACGACGTCTTGCGGGACGACGGCAAAACGGCGCCTTAGCGCGTGGCGGTCGAGGCCGACGACGTCGTCGCCGAAGACGCGCACGATGCCGCTCTCGATCTCGTAGAGGCGCAGGAGCAGCGCCGTGATCGTCGTCTTGCCGGAGCCGGTGGGACCGACGAGCGCGACTTTCTCGCCCTTCTTGATCGAGAGGGAGAGATCGGTGAGCACGGGGATGCCGGGCTTGTAGGAGAAGGTGACGTGGTCGAGCGAGACGGCTGCGCCGGCGTCGCTCGGCGCCGTGCCGGGCTTTGCCTCCGCGTCGGCCTCACCGAGCTCGAGCAGGCCGAAGACGCGCTCGGCACCTGTCATGGCGCCTTGCACGAGCGTGTATCGCTGCGCGAGCTGGCTGATGGGCTCGAAGAACTGGCTCAGGTAAGCGCTGAACGCGACGACGGTGCCGAAGCTCACCGGCCGGTAGCCGAGCGCGACGATGATGGAGGCGAGACACACCGAGCCGACCATGTCGATGGAGGCGTCCTGAATCGCCTCCCACTTGATGCTTTTGACGTTGGCGTGGCGGTAGGCGAGGTTCGTGTCGTCGAAGTCGCGGCGCGCGGTTTCTTGGCGGCCGTAAGCCTGAATCAGGCTCATTCCGGACACCTGCTCGTTCGTGATCGCGTTCATGCGCGAGGTGCGCGCGCGGATTTCGCGCAGCGCTTCGCGCATGGGCTTGCGGATCACGCGCACGAAGAGCGCGACCGGGGGCACGGCGATGAAGGCGATCAGCGACAAGCGCCAATCGAGCGAGATCATGAGGACGACGATGCCGACGAGGCGCACGACATCGCCGATGCCGTTCACGGCGCCGGAAGCGAACGCCTCCAAGATGGCGTCGACGTCGTTCGTGACGCGCGAGACGAGCCGCCCGACGAGCTGGCGGTCGAAGTACGAGAGCCGGCGACCGTGCAGGAAGCGGAATACTTCGCGCCTTAGGCTCGACATCGCGCGCGCGCCCACGATCTGCATCGCGTACATGTGCACGAACCCGAGCACCTGCTCGGCGAGCAGGACGCCCGCGAAAACCACACCGAAGCGGACGAGCGCGGCACGGTCCCCCGCGAGCACGGCGTTGTCGATGCCGTCCCGCATGACGAGGGGCCGCACGAGCGAC
>DATMCL010000385.1:0-2353 GCA_035558375.1 Polyangiaceae bacterium | reverse complement strand
CAATCGGCGCACCCGCGGCGATCGACAGCGGAATCACGCCACCCCAGTACGGCAGCTCCAGATCGTCCGCGTCCTCGAGCGGCCCGCCGCTCCGCTGCTTGACCGACGCTTCCTCGAGCGGCACCGCAAAAACCCGCGTCGCGCGCAGCTCGAGCTCGTTCGGCGGCCGCGTTTCCGCCGACCGTCCCGGCAGCACGTGATCCACGATCGCCACGAGCGCCGCGCGCTTCTCGCCTTCTTCCGTCACCTCCACGGCCTGTCCGAACACCACCACCGACCGGTAGTTGAGCGAATGGTGCATGGCCGAGCGCGACAACACGACGCCGTCCACCAACGTCACCGTCACGCAAATTCGCCCGCCGCCCGCCAGCATCGCTTGCAGGCGACTCGTGGTCGCACCGTGCAACACCAAGCGCTCGCCGAGGCGCGCGAACGCCATCGGAATCACGCAGGGCGCGTCCCCGGCGATGAACCCGACGGACGCGTACAACGCCTCGTCGAGGATCGTATGGGCCAAAGCCCGATCGTAAGACGCGCGGTCGGGACGGCGTCGCACCTTGGTCTCCGGGGTGACCGGAAAGGTGGCTCGAGTTTCCATGCTCGGAGCGTGCCGCCAAACTGGTAGCATCGAAACGTCCGGTATCGTAAATTCACTCCTACCAGTCATGCGCGCCCTGGATTTCCCCGTCAGTCTGGATCCCGCGGCAAAATCCCCGCTCTTCGTGCAAATCTCGCAAGCGCTCGCCGACGACATCGCGCGCGGGCGGCTGCGACCCGGGGACGCCGTTCCCGGTACGCGCACGCTCGCGGAAACGCTCGGCGTGCATCGCAGCACCGTCGTCGCCGCCTACGCCGAGCTTGCCGCGCAAGGGTGGATCACGACGAAGCCGGGCGGCGCCACGACCGTCGCCGCCGAGTCACCCGATCCTAAGCCGCGACGGTTCGCGAAGCGCGCGCCGGAGCGCATCGGCATGCCGCGCACGGCGGGCTTCGACGTGGACCCGCCGCTCGTGCCAACGATGACGCTCCCCAAGCTCCCGCGCGACGCGCTGCTGCTGTGGGGTGGCTCGCCCGACTTGCGTCTGTGCCCCGTCGACATGCTGGGGCGCGCGTATCGCCGCGCGGCGCGCCGTCGAGGCAAAGAGCTCTTCGGTTACTCGGCGCAATTCGGTGGCCATGCGGATCTGCGCCGCGCCGTCGCGACCCTCGTGAAGGGCGCGCGCGGCATCGCCGCCGACGAGGACTCCGTGCTCATCACGCGCGGCAGCCAAATGGCGCTGGACCTCGTTGCGCGCAGCCTGATCCACCCGGGCGACGTCGTGGCGGTCGAAGCGCTCGGCTACCCGAATGCCATCAACGTCTTTCGCCGCGCCGGCGCCAAAGTCGTGCCCATCCCGGTCGATCGCCACGGCATCGACGTCGACGCCCTCGTCGCGCACTCGAGCCGCGAGCGCGTGCGCCTCGTGTACGTCACGCCTCACCACCAATACCCGACGACCGTCACGCTGGCCCCCACGCGCAGGCTCGCCCTGCTCGAGCACGCGCGCCGCGAGCGCATGGCCATCCTCGAGGACGACTACGACCAAGAGTTCCACTACGACGGCCGCCCCGTGCTGCCGCTCGCCAGCAACGACCCGCACGGCACCGTCATCTACGTGGGGACGCTCGCGAAGAGCCTCGCGCCTGGTCTACGGCTAGCGTTCGTCGTGGCGCCGAGCACCCTCGTGGCACGCATGACCGCCGAGCGCGCGCTCATCGATCGGCAGGGCGATCTCGTGCTCGAGTGCGCGGTAGCGGAGCTCCTCGAGGACGGCGACGTGCAGCGGCACGTGAGGAGAATGCGGCGCATCTATCATGCGCGGCGGGACGCGTTTTGTACGGCGCTCGACCGGGAGCTCCGCGGCATTCTCTCGTATCGGCGACCGCCGGGCGGCTTACAACTCTGGGCGGACGTAGACCCGCGCATTGATGTACGGCTCTGGCAGCAGAATGCGATGGCGCGCGGCGTGTTTTTTCAGATTGGGAGCCAGTTCACGCTCGATGGGTCGCACGTGCAGAGCGTGCGCCTAGGGTACGCGTTTCTCGACGAGAAGGAGGCGAGCACGGGGGTGCGGCGGCTAGCGCAGTGCGTCCCGGCGCAACGGCGGCGACGGTAGGCCCTCGTCGTCTTGGCCGTTCACGCCCGTTTAGCGGCCTCGGTGCCGTGGCTGTCCGGTCCGCCCGACGGCGGCAGTCTCAACGTCAGAGCTTCAATGGCGGGAAGCGCGGCGCTCACGGCAGCGCGAGCCACCGTCTGATCGAACGGCCCCGGATACCGAAGCAAGAGCACGTAACACGAGCCGAACGTCTTCAG
>DATMCL010000384.1:0-20111 GCA_035558375.1 Polyangiaceae bacterium | reverse complement strand
AGCCGTGCTCGGGGTCTGACGCCGAGGAGCAGCGCCTGGCCGCTCAACGCAGCGCCATCAGCGCGCGCCGCTGTGACCACGCCCACGCAACCACGACGACCCCGAGCGCGATGGTGAGGACGTTGATCACGATCTCGACCGCCACGGCGCCGGTATCCGGGGACCGGTAGATGCCGTTCTCGAGATCGAAGAGCACGTCGAGCAATCCGAGAAAGATGCTGGTCGAGCCCGCGGCCGTCGACCAGATGAGGGTACTGGCCTGCCGTTTGACGAGCGTGACCGCCGCCAGGATCCCGGCAACGACCGTCCAGGCATCGGCGAGCGGAAACGCGTTCTCGAACGCGTAATACGACTCCGTGTGCGCCGACGCGAGCAGCTCGCGGTCCACGCCGAACCACACGACCCAGTACGCCGTATAGGCAACGGAGCCGAAAATCAGTACGCCCAGAATGAAGCGCGCGCCGGGCAACGGTGCGAGGGGGGATGGGCGCGACGGCGCGGTGCCGTTAGGAGTCGTCACGACGCTCGGCCAAGGTTATCCACGATCGCACGCACTGGAGCAAGAACCCCACGACGCCGCTCCAGACGATGCACAGATCCTCCCCGAATGGGCTGCGTTTGCGGCGCGCTCGCTCGATTTCGCTCATCCGAGGACCTCGCCGAAAAGCCCCGGATCGAGCCAGCGCGTCTCCGTCCCGTCGATCAGCAACACCGACTCGAACTTCGCCCCGAGCGCGCCGCGACCGAGGTGCGGCTCCACCGCGTAGAGCCCGAGCGGGCGACCCGGGCCCTTCGCGCGCAGGAACGGATACTGGGCCCCGGTCAGATGGTGCAGCACGATGCCCTTCGCGTACGTGAGGAGCAGCGGCAGCTGGAACCCGGTGCCGATGCGCGGCGCCGAAGAGCTGAAATTCGGAAAGCCTTCGAGCGTGTGCCCGAGCACGTTCGCCGGATAACGTGTGTGGATCACGTCGAGCCCGGCGTCTCCGATCGAGCGCTCGACGCGCGCGCAGACCTCGTCGTTGCTCGCCTCGTGCGTGGCCCACCCGATGAGCTCCGACTTCACCCGTGAGAGCTCCGCGAGCAGCGCGCGGTGGGCGATCGCGTCCTCCTCGGCAGGCTCGCCGGCGAAGCCCGAATACGCGAAGTCTGCCGGAAACCCGCCGACGATCGGCGCGACGTCGAGGATGAACGCCTCCCCCGGCTCGAGCACGCGCTCGCTCGGCAGCGCCTCGGTCTCCCAGCGTCCGGGCCAGTCGAAGCGCGTCCGCTCCCCCCACCACGCGTACGGCGTATGCAGCCAATGCCGGACCTTGGCGCGCGCGAGCTCCGTCGCGATGCGTCCGCACACCTCGCGCTCCGTGTCTCCCGGGCGCACGGTTTCGGCAACCGTGAGGATCGCCTCGCGCGCCACCCGCTGTGCGTTCGCGATCCCGGCGATGTAGCTTGCTCGCATCATGTTTTCGCGCCGAGCTCCGGCGGACGGTTGAGGAAAGCGAGGACGCGCCGGACGATGCTTCTCGGGCCGAGGCGCACGAGCAGCGCGCCCAGCCGATTGAGAAAGCCGTGCACCACGACGACGCGACCCGCGAAGCACGCCCGATATGCTTCGCGGGCGACGCGCTCGGCCGTTGCCACCGGTAGGCGGCGGAATAGGTTCGCCTTGCCGACGCCCGAGACCTCGCCGAACTCCGTGTGCGTGGGGCCCGGGCAGCTCAGCGTGACGGTAACGCCCGTCCCGCGCACCTCTTCGGCGAGCGCCTCGCTGAAGTGATTCACGAACGCTTTCGACGCGTAGTACGTCGCCATGTATGGGCCCGGCTGAAAGCCCGCGGTCGAGCCGATGTTCAAGACGCGCCCGCGACCGCGCGCGAGCATCCCAGGCAGGAGCGCGCGCGTGAGGCGGGCGACGGCCATGACGTTGAGCTCGGCCATCGCGATCTCGCGCTCCGCGGGCGAGTCGGCGAACCGCCCCGTCGTCCCGAAACCGGCATTGTTCACCAAGAAATCGATGTCGAGCCCGCGCCGCGCGAGCTCAGCGAGCAGCGTATCCACGGCCCCCGGCGCCGCCAGGTCGCAGGCGATTGGCCACGCGTCTTGTCCCGAGCGTGCGCGGAGCTCGCCGGCAAGCGTCTCGAGCAGCGGCAAGCGCCGGGCGACGAGGACGACAGCGTGTCGATCCGCCGCAAAGCAGCGCGCAAGCTCCTTGCCGATCCCGGCCGAAGCACCTGTGACGAGAGCGATACCCACGCGACGCCTACGCTATAGCCGAATCACTCCGGCATGCCGACGGCTTTGAGCCACTCGGGCGACGGGGCGAGCAGACGGCGCGCTTCCAGGTCGAAATACGCGCACAGAAAACGCCCCTCACAGTAGAGCTCGCCCGCTTCGTCCCGCATCTCCTGGAGCACGGTACCGACTTTGCCCTCGTAGCTCTCTACCCAGGTTCGGATCACGATGCGCTGGCGATTCTTGATCTCGCGCTTGAAGCGCAGGTTGACCTCCAACAGGACCGGCCCTTTGCGAAGCTCGCGAATGCGCTCGAGCCCAAACCCGTTCGAAGTGATCCATTCCCAGCGCGCCGCTTCGAAGAGGTCGAGGTACGTCGCGTTGTTGACGTGACCGAACGTATCGAGGTGCCGCTCGATGATGAGAACCGTGTACTCGTGAACCGGCGAGAGCATGCCCCAGGGTGTGGGTACGCGGGGTGCGGTCGTCAAGATTCGTGCCGGGCATCGCCGTAGCTGTCGAGTGCAGGACCTGCCTACGATCAAGCTGAAAAGATCGTCAGTTGCGCAAAGTTCAGCGCCCTGCGGGACCCGCTTAGGCAAGCTTTGATACAAACTGCCTGGACCCGGGCATTGAGGAGACAATGGTCATGGTGCCACCCCCCTCGACGCCACCGCGACTGCAAGACGCGAGCGCCAATGCGGCCCTCGACGCGCCTCTTCCTTCTTTCGACGAACCCGACGCTGCCGACGAGCCGACGCGCGTCCAGTCGCCGCGCTCGCTCGCGTCGACCATCCCGCCGCCACCGCGCACCGGAACGTTCCTGCGCGCGCAGAGCACCGCATTGCGCAGCGCATCAAGCGCCGGCTCCTGGGCAAGCGCGCCCGGCTGGGTCAGCAGCGCGGGTGAGAGCGTGCGACGCCACCTGCCGCTCTCCATCCGCGACCGCCTGCACGAGTACCCGGGCGCCAAGGTCTTCGTGGTGACCGCCGCCGTCGGCCTCACCTTCTTCGGACTCTTCGCCGCGACCGGCGGCGCCATCTACCGAACCCTGCGCACGCCCGACGCGAAGAGCGCCAGCGGGAGCGTTGCAACTACGACGGAAACCACCCAACCCGCCCCTCCCGTCGCACCGGTAGCCGCCCCGCCCGCGCCCGCCAAAGGTCCGGCCAAGGCCGCCGATGAAGCCTCCGTGCTGCTCGACCTCGCGGACTCGCTCCTGGCGGAGCACCGCGACGCCGACGTCCCCGCCGTCGTCGCGCGTCTCGTCGCGCGCCAACCCGAGCTCAAGGACGACGCGCGGGTGAAGCGCGTGCTCCTGTCCGCAGCCAGCTCCGACGACCGCAAGGCAGCGAGCGACGCGTACGCGCTGCTCACCGGCCCCATGGGAGAGGCCGGCGCCGCCCTTCTGTACGAGCTCTCCGTCGACCGCAGCGTGCGCGAGCCCGTTCGCACGCGCGCACAAACCTACACGGCGAGCAAAGACTTCGAGAAGGTCGCGGCCCTTTCCGTCTACGCCGCCGCCAAGCTCCGCAACGCGAAGACCTGCGAGGACAAGCACGCCCTCCTCGATTTCGGAGCCAGCGTCGGCGGCAAGTACGTCCTCGACTACCTCCACGAGCTCGAAGGCCAAACCTCCTGCAAGCCCGACGACCTCGTCCACTGCCAGCCCTGCCTGCGTAACGACAGCCGCCTCTCGGACGCCATCGCGAAGCTCGAGCGCGCAGGAAGGTAGCGGCGCTCGGGCGAGCGGTAGGGCGCGAACGGCGAGCGCGAACGGCGAGCGACGCGAGCGGTAGAGCACGAACGCTGGGCCGCGAACGGCGAATCGCCCCGATGCCCGAACGGTAGTGCTCGGTGGTTGCTGAGGTCGAGCAGCTCGTCAGCGGGCATCGTCCCGGAAGCCTCCCCGACGACTTTCCGGATTCGCGCATCAAGCGCCACGTGCTCCGCCTCGAGCTCTCCGGCGAGGCGTTCGCGACGTTTCGCGAAGTCATGGCGAAAATCCGCCGCGATGCGGGGGAGCCTGTCGACGAGGAGGCAGCCCTTCTGCTCGTCTGCCGTCAGGCACAGAGGCGTCGGCGCCACCACCGAAGGTCGCGCGTCCGACGGCGTAGACACCGGCGCACACGTGGGCGCTGAAGACGACGAATTCCCTCGCGCACACGTGGGCGCTGACAACGACAAATTCGCTCGCGCACACGTGGGGGCCTGGGCTTCCGCGAAGGCGACGTCAAGCGGACCCTGGCACGGATCCCCAATTCCGTGTCGTCGCTCGAGCGGCTCATCCGGCAAGCGCTTCGCGAGCTCGCTCCTCGGTAACTCCGCGCATCACCGCTCGATACCGTCGTGCCTCCGCGCGGGCAGCGCCCGCGCTTGGGGGCACCCGCGCGCAGAGGCCGAAGGCCGAGCACGCGGGCCGTACTACGCCGCAGGCACGTGGGGGCACCGACAACTCCACCGACTCAGTCGTCGAAAATGCCGGCGCAGCTGTCGGAGCGCGCGACCGACCACTCGCGGCAGACGTCGCCTTCGCAGTTGGCCGAGCTGCACTCGGAGTCGTAGTTGCATGCGGCGCCGTTCGCCTTGAGCGGGATGCACATCTGCGTGTCCGAATCGCAGTACGACGTGTGCAGGCACTCGATGTAGCTCGGGCACGGGCCGCTCGCGATCGACGCGACGCAAACGCTGCCGCCGCAATAGCTGTCCGTCGCGCACGCGTAGTCGGGGCAGGCCTCTCCGAGCTTGGGCACGGAGGCGCAGACGCCCGCATCGGAGCAATAAAGGCCGTCCTCCTCCCAGCAGCCTTTGTTGTTGGCGGACGTCCCCATGTACGAGCAGCTCGTCGAGCTGCCGTCGCGCGCGCAGCTGGCCCCGCACGCTTCGCCGAGGTGCGCGTGGACGTCGCCTACCGAGACGAAACCGTCGGGGTCGCTCGTGCACACACCTGCGTCGCATTGGACGTAGGCGTCCTCGCTCTGGATGCACTCCCGGTCCTGCGAGCAGTGACCGCCGACCGGAATCGTTCCTTTGAAGATGTTGCCACAGGGATTGTTGTCTCCCTCGAGGAGGGTCGGATCGGTGCAGGCTCGCGCCGCAGCGGCGTAGGCCGCGATGCAGTCGCCTGCGGCGGCCTCGTTGTACGAGACGCCGGGATAGCGCAGCGCTTCGGACACCAAGGCCTCGAGGTACGCCTGCGCCGCGCCGGTACAGGTCGATTGCGTGTATGCGAAGCCACCGCGCATGCAGCAAGGGCCGATCGCCTCGCAGAACGACGACGCGAACTTCTGGGCGAAACCATTCGAGGCGACCGGAGTGCCCGAGGGAACACTGGTCGTCCCGCTCTTGCCGCCGCTGTCGTCGTCGTCGTCGCTCGCCGTGCTCTGGCCTTTGCAGCCGGCAACAGCGACGCCGATCGACAGGAAAACCGTGCCCCACGCGAGCGTTACCCGCGGACTCCACCACACGCCACCGTAAGTCATGACGACAGCGTATCACGGACGCACGGAGCCAGTCCGGCGGCGAAACTGGCAGGAATTACGGAGAACGGCCGTGCGCGAGACTCACACCCACATCCAACCACCCATGAGTATCGGCATCAGCGCGGCCGCCCGTTGCCGGCCGCTAACGAAGCGGGAGGTGTGTCAGCAATCCTGCTTCGGCCCCAGGCCGAACAGGTCGCGCACGTCGCGGCAATCGATCGAGGCTTCGCGATGGAGAAGCCGTGCCGCAGTTTCCAGCTCGGCGGCGCGCGACTCGGGTGACGCGACGACGGCGGCTCGGAGCGCTGCGCGGACTTCGTTCGATATGGCTTCGCTATGCATGAGCAAGGGCATCATGGAGATGGCCATGCGGCTTCCTTTCGTGGTGCGCCGACGACCGTCGTGAACGACCGCGCCGGCGAAACCAACCGTGGTGAATGATTCATAGGGCTCGCGCTCTTACCGTCAACCCTCACTCCGCCGAGTTATTCCCCGCGGCCGCTCCCGAGCAGCGGCCCACAAACCGCGAGAAACTCGCGCAAATTGCGGCCCTAGTCGCGCTCTGGCAGGCTCCACGCCGGGCCTGATGCCGGTTCAGCTTGCAAAAGAGCTCGTGGAGCTCATCGAAGGCGGCGTGTCGATGCAGCTCGGGACCCGCGACAAGGATCTTCGGCCCGAGGTCCTGCGCGCCGTCGGCGTCACGGTCGGTGCCGATCGCTCGACCTTGACGGTGTACGTCCCTGCCGAGCTCGCGGAGCGCACGCTCGCGAACCTCGAGGACAACGCGACGCTCGCGATCACGTTTTCGCACGTGATCGACCACCGCACGGTGCAGCTCAAGGGCAAGCTGCGCTCCCTACGGCGCGCGCGGCGCAACGAGCGAGCGCTTTCGGAGCGCTGGCTCGCCGCGTTCGCGGAGCAGCTGCACATGGTCGGCTTTTCGCGCAGGCTCGCGCTCCGGATCCGGATTTGGCCGAGCCTCGCGCTCGAGATCGAGCTACACGACTTGTTCGCGCAGACACCGGGACCAGGCGCGGGCCGGCGCATCGAGGCGGGCGCATGACACTCTTCGAATCGCTGCCGCCGGCCTGCTTTCAGGGCGTGATCCCCGCGGCCATCAGCACCTGCTCGCACGACGGCACGCCGAACGTCACGCTCTTGAGCCAGGTCTTCCGCATCGATGCGCGACACGTCGCGCTCTCGTGCCAGTTCTTCAACAAGACCAAACAGAACGTGCTCGAGAACCCCTTCGCCACGGTCGAGCTCTACGATCCCTTGGATTTCACGTCGTATCGGCTCGAAATTCGCTACGAGCGCGCGGAGACGTGCGGCGCGCTGTTCGACGCGATGGCGCTTCGCATCGAGGCGATCGCGTCGCACACGGGCCTCACCGGCGTATTTCGGCTGCGCTCGGCTGACATCTACGAGGTGCTCGCGTGCGAAAAGCGAGAAGGCTTCCTGATCGCCCCGGCGGACGACCCGAGCCCCGAGCCCCCGGATCCGCGCGTGCCGCGGAGCGAGCTCAAGTGCCTGCACCTCGTCTCGCAGCGCACGGCCCGCGCCCCGACGCTCGACGGGCTTTTCACCGCGCTGCTCGAAGCGCTGGAAGAGGGCATCGGATTTCGCCACTCGATGGTGCTCCTGCCGGACGAAACCGGGTCGCGGCTCTTCGCCGTCGCGAGCCGCGGCTACGGAGACGAGGGCATCGGCGCCGAGATCAGCGTCGGCGACGGCCTCATCGGCATGGTGGCGCGCGAGCGCCGTTCGCTCCGCCTTTCGAGCATGGACAGCGAGCTCCGCTACGGACGTGCGGTGCGCGCGAGCGTGCAGGCGACCGGCGGCCGGCGTGAGCTCGTGGCAGAAATTCCGCTGCCGGGCCTGCCCGACGCGCAGAGCCAGCTCGCCATCCCGCTGCTCGCCTGCGATCGCCTGATGGGCGTGCTCGCCGTCGAGAGCCGCACGGCGCTCGACTTCGACGAGTGGGACGAAGCGTTTCTCGACATCGTCGGCAATCAGGTCGCGGCATCGATCGAGAGCGCGATCTTGCGCGAACGGAGCGACGAAGCGCCGGCGGGCGCCGTTCCGGCGAGCGAGGAGCCGACGCAGCTCGCGCGACGCGGACCGGTGCGGCGCTTTCGCTTCTTCGCGAGCGACGACTGCGTGTTCGTGGGGGACGACTACCTGATCCGCAATCTGCCGGGGCGCATTCTGTGGAAGCTCCTGCGCTCGGCGGTCGACACCGGTCGCACGGATTTCACCAATCGCGAGCTCCGGCTCGACGCGTCGCTCGGGTTGCCGGGGCTGCGCGACAACCTCGAGAGCCGGCTCGTGCTGCTCCGGCGCAGGCTCGAGCAAAAGTGCCCCGAGCTCAAGCTCGTTTCGACGGGCCGCGGCCATTTTCGGCTCGAGATCGCGTGCGGCGTCGAGCTCGAGCTCGTGTCGTGACGCGCGGTTAAGATTCTTTACGAAACTTACAGCGTTCTCTGAGCAGGCATTTAGCGACGCGGTTTTTCGGGCGGATGCAGATTCTCTTTCGCGAGCAACGACGCTCGACAAGGAGAACGACCGATGCCGAGAACCCGCTACGAAATCCTGACCCTCGCCGCCGTGGCGCTTGCCTGCCAGAAGGCGCCCCCGAGCGCGGAGACGACGGCCGCCACGCACGCCGCGCTCGTGAAGCGCGGTGAGCGGCTCGTGCAGCTCGGCGGCTGCAGCGACTGCCACACGCCCGTCGCGTTCGATCCCAAGCTCAAGATGCCGGTCCCGGAGCGCGAGCGGTTCCTCTCCGGTCACCCCACGAACGCGCCGGGCCCGACCGTCAAGCCGGGCCCCACGGATACCGCCGTGATCGGGCCGACGTTCACGAGCTTCGCGGCGCCGTTCGGCGTCGTCTACGCGCGGAACCTGACTCCCGATCCCGAGACGGGCCTCGGCAGCTGGAGCGAAGCCGATTTCATCAAGACCATGCAAACAGGGCACCAGAAAGGCACCGGCCGGCCGCTTTTGCCGCCGATGCCCTGGCAGAACCTCTCGACGCAGCCGGTCGAGGAGCTGCGCGCGATCTACGCCTATCTGAAGAGCATCAAGCCCGTGAAGAACCAGGTCCCGGATCCCGCCGTGCCCGCCCCCGTGATCGCCGCCATCGGCGCGACCTTCCCGAAGCCCGAGAAAGGAATCAACTGATCATGCTCAGCCAAACCAACGCCCTCGACGTGGCCCCTTCCTCTCGCGTTCCCGCGCTGCCGCGCGTCGACCTCTACGGCGGCGTGCACCGCGGATTGCGCCTCGGCCACACCAAGCTCCTCACGCTCCTCGGCACCACGTCGTACACGGATCGGACGAGCGTCGAGCGCGCGCTCGACGAGCTCGAAGCGTTCCTCGACCTGGCTGGGTTACACCTCGCGATCGAGGAACGGCACTACCACCCCGCGCTCGAAGCGCGCCTGAAGCAGGGTGCAGCGGTGCTCGACGACCAGCACCGTGCCCACCAGCGTTCGTTTGCCGAGCTCAGGAAGCTCGCCGCGAAGCTCAGCGCGGCGACGACGGAGACGGCGCCGGTCCTCGGACGCGCGCTCTACCTTCGCTACGCGTCGTTCGTCGCCGATGATCTCGCGCACATGGCCGAAGAGGAGCTCGTGATCTTGCCGCTCTTTCACGCGCTCTACACGGACGACGAGCTCACGGCGATTCAGACGAAGCTCGTGTCGGAGATCCCGCCGCGCGAAAAGCTCGAGTTCTTCCGGCTGATGCTGCCCGCCTCGAACTACGAGCAGCGCGTGATTCAGCTTGCCGGGCTCAAGAAGAGCCTCCCCGAGCCCGTCTTCCAGAGCATGGTGCGCGCACTCTACGAGGTCTTGCCCGAGAACGACGTGACGACCCTGCTCGCGGCGATCTGACGGCGGTGTGGCGGGGGGGGTTGGGTGCGAAGCTAGGAGCGAGCCGGCGGCCTGACTTACGCGCCGGCCTCGGACTTGAGCCCGACCAAGCGGTACACCATCACGTCTTGCTCGCGCCCCTTCACCTTGATGCGTTGGAGCGGCTCGGCGACGACGTCGGCCTCGACCTGCTTGTAGAGATCCTCGGAGAGGATCACGTCGCACTTGAGCTCCTTGGTCATGCTCTCGAGGCGCGAGGCGAGGTTCACGGCGTCGCCGATCACCGTGTACTCCATGCGCTCGATGTGGCCCATGTTGCCGGCGACGACTTGCCCGGAGTGCAGGCCAATGCCGGTGCGGATCTCCGGCAGGCCGCGCTCCCGGAAGTTCTCGTTGATCTTCGCGAGTCGGCGCTGCATCTCGAGGGCCGCCTTCACGGCCTGGAGCGCGTCGTCGGGTTGCGGCACCGGTGCGCCGAACACCGCCATGATCGCGTCGCCGATGAACTTGTCGACGACGCCTTGATGGCTCAAGACGCTCTCGACCATGCCGCTGAAGTACTCGTTCAAGAAATCGAGCAGCGCGGGCGGCTCCATGCGCTCGCTGATGGCAGTGAAAGAGCGAATGTCCGAGAACAGCACCGTGACGGGCACGAGCTCGCCGCCGAGCTTCAGATTGCCCTTCATCAGGTGCTCGGCGACCTGTCGCGTGACGTAGCGGCCGAACGTCTCCTTCAAGCGGTCGCGCTCCTTCAGGCCCTGCACCATGGCGTTGAAGTGCTCGGCGAGCGACTCGAGCTCGTCGCCGGTTCGGATGGTGGGCGCGTTCACGTACTTGCCGACCTTGACCTCCTCCGCCGCGTCGGAGATACCGCGCACCGCGTTGCCGACGCGCGACGCGAAACGCAGCGCGAAGCCGAGCACGACGACGAGCACGGCGCCGAGCCAACCGAGCTGCTGGTAAAGGGCCTTGCGCGCCGTGTCGCGGAGCTCCGTCACGTCGCGCGAAGCGGTGACGGAGACCTCCATCCCCGGCCGCTGGAGCTTCGGTGGGAGGAAAGTCTTCACGGCGAAGAGCTTCGGGCCGACTTCCTTGAAGGCCGGAGCCTCGGCCATCGAAATCAGATCCGCCCCTGGATTGTCGGGGGATGACGCGACAAGCTTTCCGTTCACGCGGATCGAAAGATCCGAGTTGAGCTTCGGCTCGAGGTAGCCGAGGTACTTCTCCGTGATGCGCGTGAGCAGGACGATCGAGCCCACGCGCGTGCCCATCGGCGCCGTGGGTCGCGCGGGTGCAGTCGGAGCCGAAGCCGTCGAAGCGGGCACCGAGGCGGACGCCGGCGGGGCGACGACGGCCGGCTTCCTCGCGCCCTTGGCACCCGGTACGGGCGCCGGAGGGGGAGCCGGGGAGCTCGGGTTGTTGTTGGTCGGAAGCTCCGTGACGAGCACCGGCTCGGCGCTGACGAGCGCGTAGCCCGGCGCGTCACTGAAACTCACGGGGATCATGCCCGTGAGCGGCTTGCCGCCGAGGAGCTCGCCGAAGGCGGGGCTCGCGTCCGGATCGAGCGACTTCGGCCCTTGATCCGCATTCCCGCGCGCGAGGATCGCACCCTGCGCGTCCGCCGCGAGGATGATGCGCTGATCGTAGACAGCGGCGAGGCGCTTCACCATGCGCTCGACCGGACCCGTCTCGCGCGCGAAGAGGGCCTGCTGGAAGCGCGCTGAATGCTGCGTGAGCGTGAGCGCGAGCCTTGCGTTCGCCTGGTACTCGTCGAGCTCGGCTGCGAGGCGCCGATTCGCTCCGTTCACGCGCCGCTCGACCTGCCCGAGCAGCTCCTTCTCGGCCTGACGCTGGCGGAGCACGACGCCGAGGACGGCAGGGGCGACGCACGCGAGGACGAGCGCGACGAGCTTGGTGCGGACGGTGCGCATCGGATAGAAGCAACACGACGTCCGCGCCGGGCGCAACGCTTCACGCTGCGCCCGGGTTCACGGGCTCAATCCTTGCGACGAATGCGGGGTGCGGCTACGCGCCGCCCTCTCCGCCCGCGCCGCCCGGCGTCACGATGGTGCCGTCGCCGCCCTGGTTCTCACCGGCTTGGTTGTTGCCGCCTCGGCCGCCCTGGTTGCGACCACCGCGACCGCCGCCCGTCATGGTGCCCGCCATGCCCGAAGTGTTCTGGCCGCCCTGAGCGTTGCGACCACCTGCGTTCCGACCGCCCTGTTGGTTCTGACCACCTTGAGCGTTGCGACCGCCGAATCCCATGCGACCGCCATTGCCCATGCCGGCAGTCGGTCCCGTCCCCGCCGAGCCGCTCACCGAGCCGCCCGTGCCGCTGCTGCCACCCGTGGTGCTGCCGCCGGTGCCACTGCTGCCGCCCGTGGCGCTGCCGCCCGTGCCGCTGCCACCCGTGCCCGCCGTGTTCGACGTGCCGGCCTTACCTGCGCTCGCTTTGCCGCCGGTACCCCCGGAGTCATCGTCGTCGCCGCCGCAAGCAGCGAAGACCGCCGCGCCAGTCAAACAAAAAATCAAGCCGAACTTAGAGATTTTCATGGGGGTACCCTGGGATGTTGGTACCTCCCGGCCAGTGAAGCAGGCAGTTGCGACGCGCTGACGCGAGTTGGGGGGCGGCCAGGCGGGCTCGAGAGCCTCGGGACAGGCGGGCCGAGCTGTTGCACCGCGGGCCCTGCCGCGGACGGGGTGCGGCAGGAAGCACCAATCGAGGGGGGCCTTCGCGCGCGGCTACCACGCGCCCAGAAGCGTTATCCCCGCGCCGCCCGCGGCAACGCTCGGCCTGAGCGCGAGCCCGGGCCGGCCGACGCCGGAATGGGTCGGCTTCGCCGTCAAGACGAGCACGGCGCCCGCGACCGTGGCGGCCCCTCCGGCGATGAACGCAACGGTCGAGATCGTTCCGAACGTCTTCGCGTCTTCGTGCGCGTCGCTCGCCGTCTCGTAGTCTGGGCACTTGGTTTGGCTCGAGCAATTGTCGGTCTGGCGATGCTTGGCCGCAATCGTGAGGTATCCGAAGATGCCGCCCGCGGCGAGACCAGCGAGCCCGACGCCACCCACGACATAGCCGACGGTGCGTTGCGTGCGGCCGCTGCCCTCCGCGGCGGGCGATGACGATTCGGCAACGGGAGCCTCCGTGCTTGCCGGCTCTTGGCTCGCGGCGGGTTCGGCAGCGGGAGCCACCGCCGCGGCAGAACCCGGTGCGTCGGCGACGGCGACCCGAACGTGGCGGGATTTTTCTCCCTCGCGGAAGGTGAGCTTTTGCGTCACCGCGGGCCGTCCCTCGACGGCGAACGTCACGACGTGCTCACCGAGGTCCACGGCGACGGCCGTGCCCCCGAGCCGGTCGAGCAGGTTTCGTCCGTCGACCGTCACCGTCACTTCGTTCAGCTCGTGACCCGACGCATCGAACACGTCGAAGATCACCGTGGGCTGAGCGTTCTCGAGCTCGTCGAGCCGCTTGATGCAGTCGGCGCTCACGAGCGACGGGCACTTCGACTCGCTGCACATACGCAGCTGCTCTCTCGCGGCAGAGAGCTTGCCCTCACGCCGGAGCGACTGGGCGTCGGTGTTGGCCTGAATGCACTTGAGCTTCATGTCCTCCGCGAGGGCCGGCGGCCCGACGAGGACGATGGCGGCCGCGAAGAAAAAGCTGAGAAGGCGGGCGGGCGTCGTCACATGCACTCCGGCTTGAACACGCGGTTTCCGTGTGAATCGAAGAAGAAGGGAGGATCGCAGCTGACGCGCGGCGGCGCAGCAGGGGCAGGCTTGGGAGGTGGAGGGGCCGGCGTGCTCGTGGGACCGGGCGGAGCGGCCGCGCCGCGCTTGCCTTTGGCGGTCGGACGCGGCGCGAGCTTTTGCCGCTCGACCTTGTCTTGGCTCGGCTCCGTTGGCTCTACGATCGGCGAGGCTGTCGGAGACTCGGGAGGCGCGGCGACTTTCGCGCTCGATGCGGGGGGAGGCGCGGTTTCCCCTAGCGCAGCGGTCCCGGGCGGCGCGACGGGAACGGACGGCGGCACGTTGGTCGCAATCGTAACGGTGGCCGCAGCCGAGTCCACCCCGGCGGCGACCGGCGCCGCGCCATGCATTCGCCACCACCCGATGCCCGTCGCCCCCAACGCGACGACTGCGGTCACGACGCCGACCGTGCGCCCCATGTTCCCTCGGCGGCGCAAGAGCGGCGACGAGTCCGGCGAGGTGTAGTGGAGCGCAGGCGCGGTGCGCCCTTCGGCGTGGCCAGCCGGCGCGGAAAGCGGCTGGCTCTGTACCGCCAGCATGCTCGGCGTCCCGACGATCCCGATCACGCGCTCGACGTGCGAGCGGGTACCCGGCGAGGCAAAGGGAGCAAGCGCCACGGTCAGCTCGGCGACGTTCGCGTAACGCAGCAGCGGGTCAGCCTCGAGGCACTTGGCGATCACGGCTGCGAGCGCGGGGGGCACGCCGTGCCGCACGACCGCGGCCGAAGGAGCGCGCTCGGTGGCGACCTTGATCGCGAGCTCCGTCACCGTGGTGGCGCTGAACGGCACCTGTCCCGTGACGAGCTCGAACAGGATCGCTCCGAGTGCCCAGATGTCCGTGCGCGCGTCGACGCTCTTCGACGAGCGGAACTGCTCCGGTGACATGTAGAGCGGCGAGCCCATGGTTGCGCTCGTCTGCGTGAACGAGATGCCCGCGCCTGCGGCGTCCGCAAGCTTCGAGATGCCGAAGTCGAGCACCTTGATCGAGGGCTGGCCGTCGGAGCGTCGCACGCAGAACAGATTCGCGGGCTTGAGATCGCGGTGAATGATGCCGAGCGCGTGCGCGTCGGCCACGGCGACGCAGGCTTGCACGACGAAGTCGACCGCCTGCAGAACCGGCAGCGCACCGTTGTGTGCGACCCAAGCGGCCAGGTCCATCCCCTCCAGAAACTCCATCACCATGTACGGCGCGCCGTTGGGCAGGCGCCCCACGTCGAACACGCGCGCGACGTGCTCGCTCTTGATCCGGACGGCCGCCCTCGCTTCGCGCTGGAAGCGTGCGACGGCGTTCGCGTCCGCGAGCATCGCCGGCAAGAGGAGCTTGATCGCGACTCGCTCTTCGAGCTCGAGGTGCCGCGCGGCGACGACGACGCCCATTCCGCCGACGCCGAGCACGCGCTCGACGCGATACTTGTCCGCCAGGATCTCTCCTGTCCGAACCCCCGCCGTGCGTTCCAGGTCGTCTGCCATGCCTCGTGCCACTTCGACGAAGCAGCCGTCCCATAGATAGACGAGGCACGGAGCGCACGCCAAGGGCGCGGAGGCGAGCGTGCCCTGACGGCCGTGCCGGGCTGTGGTAGGTGCTCTGGCGTGGGCTCGAGAGGAACCCTTGCTTCGAGCAAGATCGCCGGCAGTCTGGTGGGGCTCGTGGTCGTTGCGTGCACGAGCATCGTCGGGTTGCCGGATCTGCCCGACATTCCGGCCAAAGGGTCCAGTTTAGCCGGCGGAGCGGCAGGGCTAGACGCATCCGGCGCCGGCGGGAGCTCGAGCGGAAAGGGCGGCAACGCCGGGACGAAGGCCGGGGGCGCCCCGAACGGCGGCACGGCTGGCAGCGCGTCCGGCGCCGAAGGGGGCACCACGGGTCAGTCTTCGATGGGCGGCTCAACCATGGGAGGTACCGTCGGGGAGAGCGGTGCGGCAGGCGACGTCGCGAACGCCGGTGCTGACGCGAGCGGCGGCACGGCAGGCACCGGAGGAACGTCCGGTGGCACCGGCGGAGCCGGCGGGTCCGGCGGCAGCAACGGCGGAACAAGCGGCTCGGGGGGTAGCAGCGGCACCGGCGGCACCGGCGGCACCGGCGGTTCGGAAGTCATGCAATGCGAGGCGGCGGCGAGCATGCCCAACGACTGTCCTGTCGGGCCGATCCTTCGCTTCGCGAGCTTCCCGTATCCCGCAACGAAGGTGTACAGCGCCCCGTCGCTCGAGCTCGCCTTCGATGCCACGACGGGACTGAAATGGCAGCGCAGCGTCGCCAAGCGCGACGACGGCACCTGCATGGGTCCCGTCCGGCTCACCTTGGGCGAAGCGATTTGCTACTGCAACAGTCTGAGCCTCCCCGACGCGACGAGCGGCTGGCGACTGCCGTCGCGCGCCGAGCTCCTGTCGATCCTCGACTTCACCAAGACTCCGATGGTCGATCCGAACACCTTCGACGACACACCGAACGGCGTGTTCTGGACCTCGTCGTTGCTCGGCAGCGACGTGTCCAGCGGCGCCTTTCACATCGCGTTCAACTCGGGGGGCGTGACCCGGAACGGCGACCCGAACGACGCGAATTTCGTGCGCTGCGTGAAGGACGGCTGGAACGCGACCTCGACCCATTACACGGCCGGCACGGGCTCGCTCGCGAACACGGTTTACGACAACTGGACCGACATCAGGTGGCTGAAGGCTCCGACCGGTCCCGGCAGCAGCGCCGATCTCGCCAATAGCTGCGACTCGGTCACAATCGGCGGGCGTACCTGGCGCGTCCCCAGCGTCCTGGAGCTTCTGTCGTTGGTCGATGAAACGGCGTCTGGCGCCTCGTTCGACACGACCTTCTTCGACGACAGCACGCCCGACACCTTCGGCGGTCGCGAATTCTGCTCGTCGACGACCTTCAGCAACTCGGTCGAATGCGTCGACTTCACGGGCGGGCAAACCGGGCTGATCCCGCCGAGCAGCACGGACGTGTGGACCCGCTGCGTGGCCGACGACTGAGTGGCGTCGGCGGAGCGAGAACGAATCAATCGAGCGTTGCTGCTCGATCTCCTCACATGACCGTACATCGGCCGCGCATGTGGTCGCGTGCCGTTCACATCTTCGGTGCGGTACCCGATGAAGCCTCGCGCAGTCGCTCCAGCGCGTGTAAAATTATTCAACAATGGCGACATCGCATCGTTGGGGCATTGCGTTCGGAGTTGGGCTCCTCGGGGTTCTGGGATGTGGGGGAGAACCCGAAGTATCGACGGGGCCCGGCGGCCTGACGGGCGGCTCGAGCGGTGCGGGCGCAGAGGGCGGAAGCAGTGGGAACGCGGGTTCCGGCGGGAGCGGTGGCACCGGCGTGATGGTAACCGGCGGCGCGAGCGGGACGGGCTCGGGCGCCGACGGCGGCACAGGGGGCAAACCGACGGACCCCTGCAAGAGCATCGAGTGCGACGAAGGTCAGCGCTGCGAGAGCGCAGGCGGGGAAGGCGAATGCGTCGACAACAGCTGTGACGATCTCGAGTGCGACGCGGACACGGAGCTCTGCGAGTCCGTGAAAGGCGGTGGGCACATCTGTATCGACAAGTGCCGAAACGACGCCGGGTGCGCGGAGAATCAGTTCTGCGATACGGACACGGGGGCGTGCGTCGACGATTCCTGCACCCCGGACACGACGACTTGCGACGCTGGCGACAAAGTCCGCGTTTGCTCTTCGAACGGCTCCCCGGGCGAGCCCATCGCGTGCGGTAGCGCCGGCTACTACGAGAGCACGTGCAGCGAGGACCAGGTGGGCGCCGGAGCGTGCACGTGCGAAGACGACTGGGACTGCCCGAATTTCATGACGTGTGACGCAGGGGTGTGCAGCGGGACCGGCGTCGCGCCCACGTGCACGTTGCCTCCGACGCCCTTCAGCGAAGTACTGCCCGAAGAGGAGTTTCGCTGGGGCGGCGAGAAGCACGAGTACGACGACACCAACGCCGACGACGCGAACGACGACGCGAGCGGGAAGGCGTTCCCCTGGTCGGCGCAGGTGGTCTCGGTGCCGCTCGTCGTGAACCTCGACGACGACAACGGGGACGGCATCGCGGACGAGCGCGACTTCCCCGAAATTCTGTTCATCACCCACTACGACACGCAGCGCGATTCGAACGGCATCGTGCGCGCGATTCACGGCGGCGGCCCCAACAAAGGCGGGGACTACTTCGCCTTGTGCGGCAATCCCGCGCGCCCGGCGACGCCGGCCGCCTCGTACAGCGATGCCGCGGGCGCGTTTTGGAGCGAAGGCGACCCGGTGCTCACGGACTGCGCGACCGGCGGCGACGCCGAAAGCCGCACCACGGCCCTCGTTCGCTCGTCGAGCGCGCTTGCAGCCGGCGATCTCGACGCCGACGGGTTCCCCGAGATCGTCGTGCTGCTCGAGGACAAGAGCTTCCAGATCCTGAGCCACCGCGGTGAGGTGCTGTTCAAGAGCCCGGTCGACCTGACGGAGGTGGCGGGCGCCGACCAGTACTACGTGGCTCCGACGCCCCAGCTCGCCAACCTCGATTTCGCGGGCATGCCGGAGATCATCATCGGCAACCGCGTCGTCTCGCTGAAGAAGGACGACATGGGGGCGTTCGCGATCGACAAGGTGTACATCGCCGCGTCGGGTTCGCGCGGCGTGCAGGGGCGCCTCGTCCGGAACGACCCGGGCGACGACCTCTTCATCACGGGGCCGACCGTGTGCGTCGCCGACCTCAGCGCGGATCCTGGCATGGAGATCGCGGCCGGGCCGATGGTGTACAGGCTGCCGGCGTCTCCGCCCGACGGTTGCGGGGATCCGACCAATCTCGCCGTTGCTTGCCCGCTCGACGTGGTGTGGGACGCTCGCCCAAGCCTCGGCGCGGAGCAGGCCGAGGGCTTCTGCGCCGTCGCTGACGTGCTCGGTGCGTGCGCGGATCCCGCCGATTGCACGGCGAATCCACCGGGACCCGACCATCCGCTCGACGGGAAGCCGGAGGTCGTGCTCATCGCGGACGGTCATCTCGTCATCCTCGACGGCGCGACGGGCGCGCTTTTGCGTGATGACGCGCTCGGCGGCGGCGACTGGGGCGGCGCGCCGAACGTGGACGATTTCGACGGTGACGGGTTCCCCGAGATCGCAACGGCGCTCTCCGACCTCTACACGGTCATCGATCTTCAGGCGCCCGACGTGGACAACTGCCCGGTCTGGGACCAGAAGCTCGACGACCGCAGCGACCCCCCGCAAGGCAACGATCCGCGCAACCCCGGCAACAAGAGCTGCACGAAGGACTCCGACTGCACGCTCTCGGGCACGACGTGCAACGAGCTCGCCAAGCGCTGCGTGTGCCTGCACAACGGCTGGATGCGCGACACGGAGGACGACTCGAGCCGCGTTACGTCATCCAGCGTCTTCGACTTCAACGGCGACGGCGCCGCTGAGGTCGCGTACGGCGACGAATGTTACTTCCGCGTGTACGACGGCGCGACGGGCGGCGTGTACCTGGCACTGCCGTCCGTGAGCCGCACCATCATCGAGAACCCCGTCGTTGCCGACGTCGACAACGACGGCAACGCCGAGATTGTCTTCATCAACAACAACTGGGTCGAGCAGTGCGGCGAGGGCAATATGGGCTCGAACGGCTGGGACCCGGGCGAAACGCTCACGGGGCCCCAGGGTCCGGTCGACAAGGATCAGCTTCCGAACGGCATCACGGTGCTGGGGGACCCCACGGACACCTGGGTGGCGGCGCGCCGGATCTGGAACCAGCACGCGTACCACGTGACCAACGTCCTCGAGAGCGGCGCGATCCCCGAGCACGAGCCCGAGAGCTGGAAACCGCTCAACGGCCGGCTTTACAACACCTACCGCTCGCAGCCGCGCAACTACGGCGTCGCGCCCGACCTCGCGCTCACCGCGATCCAGATTTCGTCACCCGGCGCAGCCTGTGGCGAGCTCTCCGACACGCTTCAGATCACCGTGGTGGTGAAGAACCAGGGCGACTTGCGCGTCGGCCCGGGCGTCGAGGTGGCTTTCTACGGCACCTGGGACGGCGACGAGACCGCGCTCGACGACGACGCCGGCGACCCCATCGTCATCACGCTCGACAAAAGCCTCGAGCCGGGCGCTTCGACCCTCGTCACCGTCGAGTACGAGGTCGGCAACAACCCCGACCCGTACCACGACGCACCGCCCGACAGCGTCCGCGTCTCCATCGACGGCGGCAACGACTCCAAGGACGGCAAGGAGCGCGAGTGCGTCGAGGACAACAACGAGATCGACCAAGACGTGGACGCTGGACAGGAGCTCGCCGACCTCAGCATCGAGATCGATTCGGCGAAGTGCAGCGGCGAAGTCAAAGTCACCGTCACGAACGAAGGCTCCGACGCCGCGTCGGACGTCGTCGTGCGGGTCTATGCCGGTGACCCGAGCTCGGGCGGCAAAGTGCTCGCCGAAGAGACGATCGACGAGCTGGATGCCGGCGCGAGCGAGACGATCACGCTCCAGGGCGGAGCCCAAGCCCGCAACGTCACCGTCTGGGCCGTCGTCGACCCCGACGACACGGTCGAGGAATGCAACGACGCGAACAACCTCGTCGAAGGCCCGATGCTCATGTGCCGCGACGAGCCGCGCTGAGGCGTTGCTTTAGGTTGGGTGCGGATGCGGAGAGGGCGGGATTCGAACTCTGCCTTCACCCCGGCGGATCCCACCACGCCGTACCCTTCCCCTGCATCGCGACTTTCGCTCGCTCGCGAAGCTCCGCGAGCTCCGTTGCGCGGAGCGCCCGAAATCGCTCCGTCGCGTCAAACGCCGC
>DATMCL010000383.1:0-3894 GCA_035558375.1 Polyangiaceae bacterium | reverse complement strand
GGCACCGGCATGGTCATCCAGGAGCACGGCCTCTTGAACGCCACGAGCGACGCGAGCGCCATTGCAGTCGGCGTGACTCACGCGTGCGCTCTCGGCCGCGACGCAAAGGTAAGCTGTTGGGGGCGGAACACGTATGGTGCGGTCGGCACGCCGCCCCGCACCTCGCCGGTCTGCGGTGCCGATTACTGCGAGGCCCGGCCGCTCGAAGTGGCCGGCCTCCCGGCGATCGCCGCGATCGGGGCTGGGAGCGAGCGAACGTGCGCCGCGGCGACGGATCGAACGCTCTGGTGTTGGGGTCCGGGCTCCAGCGCAGCCAGCGAAAGCGTGACGCTCGAGCGCGTCGGTGGACCGTGGGAACCGGGTCCGCTCGAGTGCGCGGATCGAGTCGCCGCGCTCACCGCCGCACGGCGCGCGATGATTCAATCCGCGGTCCACGGCTGCGACCGCGATCAGGACTGCGTCAACGTCTCCGTCGACTTGAGCTGTTCGCACTCCTGCGCGTACGAATCGGTGTATTCCGGCTCCGTCGCCGACCTCGGCGCTGCCATCGCCGCGCTCGAGCGCGGCAGTTGCGCCGGCCTCGCGAGCTGCAGCCTGCCCGAAGCCTCGTGCGCCCCGCCCGCGACGCGACCGGTCTGCATCTTCGGAACCTGCAGTCAGGAGGCGCCGGACCACAGCGGCTGTGACGACGCCTGCGGCTGTGCGGCCACCGTCTGGGGCGAGGCGCAGGGCGAATGGCGGGACGAATGCGCGGGGTTCGATCTCTGGCCGGTGACCGGGGGTTCATGCGGTGAGTGCCGTGCGTCCACTTCCGCGATCGTCGTCGGTAACCGTGGTGACACGCGCTTCAGTGGACAAGCCAGCTTGAGCTTCGAGCCCCAAGACGGCGCGGATGAAACCCTGGTTCTGCCGGCTCCTCTGCTCGTGACGCTCGATCTCGAGCCCGGCGCCCAGTCAGCGCCGATTCACGTGCGGAGCACGGCGCAAACGCTGCTCACCATCCGGATCACCGCCCCCGGCGACTGCAATCCACAGAACGACGCCTCGGCCGAGACCGAGTTCGTGAGCCCGCTCGATGACTGCAACTGATGCTCGTCAAGGCAGCTTCGTCGGCTCCGGCAGCGACCCGCCACCGCGCAAATAGCTCACGATCTCGGCGCTGAGCTTCTCGTCGGCCTTGACGCACTTCATGCTCACGTCGCCGCTCGTCGCGCCCTTACATTCTTGGCGACGCGTGAGATACGCCTTGTTGACGGCTTCGTTCGCGCGCAGGGCCTCCTGCACGTTGTCGTCGAGGAAGCGCCATTCGACCTTGGAGGTCTTGGGCGAGGGCGGCGGTGTGAGCGTCAGCTCCTCGCTCGAGAGCGTCACGCAGCTTCCGTCCCAGCGGAGCGCGTCGTAGCTCGCGCCCGCGCCGCTCACCTGCATGCCGCCCAGGTCCGCCTTGCGCTCGGCGAGCACGAGCACCTCCTCGTCGAACTCGAGCCAGGTGTTGTCGGACGCGCCACCCGACGCGTTCCACGCCTTGGTGCGCCCCTTCAGGTAGCCGCGCGCCCAAGGCGACTTGTTCGCAAACAGGTAGAGCCCGACGGAGGGGAAATTCCCCGAGCAGAGCTTCTGCACGAAGCCCTTCGGCGGCACGCAGGTGCCGCCCTTCTTGGCGCATTCCTTGGGGATACCGCTCGTTGCCGCGGCGGGCTTCGCGTCGCCGTCACCCGCATCGTTCGCCTCCGACGCGCCGTCGGACGCTTTGGTGTCGCCGCTAGCCTCACTCTTCGCAGCGGGCGATTCGGCCGGCTCTTTCGAGCCACCGCACGCGGCGGCAAGCAACGCGATCACGACGAATGCGCGGGAACGAACCATCATTTGCCCTTCATGCTCGGCGGCACCTCGACGCGGGCGCTGCCTTTCCATTTCTCGACCTTGGCCTTCACGTGGAAGAACTGCTTCACGGCGCGGCGATCGCTCGCGGACGTGCCGAGGCCCCAGAGCGCGACATCGAGCTCGAGCACATCGCCGTTGCCGAGCGGCTGGATCTTCAGCTTGCCGGGCCACTCGCGCGAGAGCTTCACGGTCGTGCCTTCGCCGAGCGGCTGCTCCCCGTCGCCCGAGCGCTCGTCGCCGAACGTCTCCGGCTCGGCCTTGCCGGCGCGCTTGATGCTGCCCGCGAAAGCGAGCGGTCCGGCCTTCGGAGCGAGCAGCGTGCGCGCTTCGCTCGCCGTCGCGTTCACGAGCACCTTCACGGCGAAGCCGGCAGGCGTGCGCACCGCCTCGACCTTCGGCACGAACTTCACGCCCAGGATCTCGACTTTGAGCCCCTCGGGCGTCTGGATGTATTTGATGTCGCGCTGCGCGTCGCTCGGCGCGGGTGCCTCCTCGGCCGGGGCTGGCGGCGGGGCCGCGTCGGCTGCTGGCGGGGGGTCCGCGGGAGGCGCGCTCGAAGCGACCGGCTCCGCGCTCGCGGCCGGCGCGGGTGACGGGGCGGGAGCGCTCGGCGGGGGCGCAGTCTCGGCGCCACCACCGCAGCCGGCGACGGCAATCGCCACGAGAAACGATGCCTTCGAGGTCACGTGGGCCAGCATGGGCCCGTGACACTACACCGGAGAGCCTGCGCGGCTCAATCGCCGAACAGTTTCGCCAGCACACGCATCCCGAGCGACGAGAAGCGGATGCCGTGATGCACCGCGGCCGCAACGCACGGCTCGTCCGGGGCGATCGTAAAGGAGTGCTCCGAATCGCCAGCCATGTGATGCACGTCGCCCGAGCGGTACACGGTGCCGCTCGAGTCCGTGTAGCTCCCCTCCAAAATCAACACGTCTTCGTGTCCGGCGTGCTTGTGCTTGGGGAACTTCATCCCCGCTGCGAAGCGCGCGAGGTACGCATGGGTGCCCGCGAGCTTCGCACCGCCCGCGACGTTCAGAAGCTCGAGACCCGGGAGCGGCGCGCGCCGCCAGGCCCCCGCATCGCGCGAGCGCTCCAGCAACGCGCGCACGTCGTTTTCGGAGAGGTCGTACAAATTCGAGAGCCGCTCGAAGAACGGCGCGTACCGGAGCGGCGGCTCGGCCACGGCGCTCATCAGCCGTTCGAGACCACGCGCCGACACCGCAACCGGCTCGAGTAGCTCCGGCAGCCGCTCGATCGGCGCACCGAGCGCGGGGTCGTCCGACAGGACGTCGTCCACGAATTCCGGTGGCTTTGGGTCGGTCATGGTCTTCCTCCCCCGCTCTGCTCGCCGAACGCCCCGCGGAGCTTCACGAGCGCGCTCCGCGTGCGCGATTTCACCGTGCCGATGGGTGTTCCGAGCTGCTCCGCGATCTCGCTGCTGGTCAGGCCTTCGAAATAGCCGAGCACGATGACCTGCTGCTCGTCCGCCGTCATGACGGCGAACGCCTTACCGAGTCGTCGCTGATCCTGAATACGAGCGGGATCGACCGACGGATCGACGGGACCGTCGGTTCCCAGAGCTTCCAGCGGGACTGCACGAGTCCGCGGTACCGAGCGTCGGCGATCGATGGCCCGGCTGCGCGCCCGCAGCGAGAGCCACGCGCCGACCGCGCCGCGCTCCTCGGAGTAGCTCGCCGCCTTTTGCCAGGCCTCGAGGAAGACGTCGTGGAGTGTGTCCTCGGCTTCTTCGCGATCCTTCAGGATTTGCAGCGCCAGCGCGAGGAGGCGCGCGGCGTGCCGAGAGTAGAGGGTCGAGAGCGCCGCCCGGTCACCGCGGGCCATGCGCGCGACGAGCGTCGCGTCGCTTTCCGGGGCGGCCGGCTCACCCATGCAGCGACTGCGCGCGAGCCTTCTGGTGCTCCGCGCGCGCTTGCTCGACCAGCGACGGATTCTCGAACAAATCCGCGGCCGTATGAGCCATGGCCTTGGCGGCATCGAGCATCGTGCGGA
>DATMCL010000382.1:0-7511 GCA_035558375.1 Polyangiaceae bacterium | reverse complement strand
TCGCTGATGCAATCGACGTCGAGGCATTCTCCGTTCATGCACAGGTACGGGCTACTCGAGCCGCGCGAGCAATCCGCGTTCTCTGTGCAGGCGCCGCAGGTGTTCGTGGCCAAGAGGCACGTCTCCGGGAGCGTGCATTCGTAGGTTTCGCGGCAGAGGCCGTAGTCTTTGTACGCGAAGGGCGACGTGTAATGGTGGACCTCGCCGCCACCCTGGAGCAAGCGCCCCCCTTCGTCGTACGAGCGCGCCTCGGGCTTGAGCTCGTCACACGTGCGCGCCGCGACGGAGGCCGGGTTGCAGAGTGACGGCGCGTCGAAGGAGCAGCCCTCGAGACAGTACTGCTGATTGAAGCTGCCGCATTCGGGCACGCGCGCGCAGAACGTCGCGCAGTACTGGGCGCAGACGTAGACCGCTTCGAGCTCGTCGCAGGTGTATTGGTCCGCCGGGATTTCGCCGCGGCAGTCCGCATGCTGCAAGGAATTTGCGCAGCTGTCGGCGCAGGTGGCGACCGTCACGAAGCCGCATTTGCCGTACGCGTCACAGCGGTCCTTGCACACCGCGCGACACTGCTCGCCCTTCTCCTCGTCTTCGCTCGGCTTCGAGCTGCAGTGAGCCAAGAGAAGAAACAGCAACGATCCCCAGGCGTATCGGGTCGAAGTCATGCCTTGGGAGCGTACCAAAAGGCCTCACCTCGGGTGAGCTCGCTTCCTCGAGGGCAATTAGGCCTGTTCCGAGTCGTACCCCCACCTACACGCGGCCACACTCCAAGCTACCGAGAGTCACACTCCCACCTACACTGGACCCCTGCGCAAAACGTGTAGCCAACGTGTAGCTAGACACTTATGAGGATGCCCCACCGGCCCGTTATCGTCATATCCTTCACGCTGCCGAGTATCTTATTTCGGCGCTGACACTCGGAGATGCGTCATGTCTGAGCAAAAACGCCTCGAGCAGGACACGGCGCCGGAGACGCCGCAAAGCAGACGCACAATCGCGGTACGCACGGGGCGAAGTGACCCACCGCCGAGCCTCCATCCAACGCCGCGTCCCGCGGCCGGCATGCCTGCCAAGCGCGATCCCAACGCAACGGCGCGCACGGCGGATACGTTGCCGCGCCCCGTGCCCGCGCACGCGAAAGCGACTCCGAGCTTCGTTCCTTCGTGGCTTGCGGCGGCGCTCTTCGTGATGGTCATGAGCGCGATCGTCGTGCTCGCGCTACGTGGCGCCCGCTAATCACCCTGCCGGGTAGCCGGACAGGCGACGCGGCAGGAGCACCCTCAGGGGAGCCGCCTGCCGCGTCCGCGCTCGCGGCTCGTTACTTCTTGGCGCACCCACACCCGCCACCGCAGCGGCACTCTCGCTCGCAGGCGCAGGTCTCGCCGCACGTGCAGCGTTCCGCCACACCAGCCGAGCAACCACAGGCCTTCTTCTCGCAACCGCACTTCTCGTTCTTGTTCTGTTCCATGATCGTCACTCCTTGGTGAGGAGCGCTTCGATTCGCGCTCTCACGGGTGCCGACGCACGACCTGCCCCGCCATTACACCCCCTTTTTCGCGACCCCGACTCGGCCGCCCGGCTGACGCCGCGGCCAGGACTCAGCAGTGACTGGCTTCGCAGGTGCACTCGAGGCAGCCGTGCTCCGTGCACGTCCCGCAGGTCTGCTCCAGCCGCTTCTTCAGCGCTGCCCGCGCTCGGTGCAGGCGGACGGCGGCGTTGTTCGGCGTCACGCCCAGCTCGGCGGCGGCCTCGACCACCGACGCCCCGCCGAGCTCGACACGGCGGAGCAGGTCCGCGTACTCGGGCTTGAGGGTCGGGATGAGGCCGTCCACGCAAGCGCAGACCTCCGCCGTCAGGGCAGTATCGAGCTCCGTGGTCGGCTCCGGGTTCTCGGCGACGAAGCGCTGTTGCCCACGTCGCGCGGCGCCGTTCCGGCGGTAGTGGTCGACGACCGCGTTCCGGAGCAATCGGAAGAACCAGCCGACGGCGCTCTCTCCTTCGCGGATGGTCGCTTGCTTCTCGAGCCCCTTCACGAAGGCGGCTTGGAGGATCTCCTCGGCAGCATCCGTGCTTCCGACGCGCGGCTTCAGGAATGCGAGGAACCGCGCGTGCTGGGCGACGAGCACGCTCACCTTGTCCGTCGCGAGCGCGTGCTCGCTCGAGAGCGTGTCCTCCGTGCCAGCGTCCACGCGTGGTACTTAATGCCGAGACGCCGCATGTCCAGACCGACGCAACGCTCGCGCACGTTTTGGGAGTCGACGCAGGGATTGCGCGAGCCCGTCCGCCAGCGCCTCCGTAGCGCTTCTGAAGCGCATTTTGCGCTGCGCGCACGCGGCACGCCGGTTGCTCCTGTGCGGGCATGGCCCAAGATTACCGTTCAGCTACCGCGCTCAGGAGTGGGGTTCTCGCCCTGCTGGTCGGCGCGTTCGCTTGTCAGCAGAAGCCCGACGTCAGCGCCGCTCGGCGCCACTTCACCGAGCCCGCGCCCGCGCCGCCGCCGGACGTGACGAGCATGCCCACTGGCGAACCGATCCTCGCGACGCTGACCGCTCCGCCCAACGTACCGCCACCCACCAACCGGACGAAGCCGGCGAACGTGAAGGTCAACCTGACCGTCAAGGAAGTGGTGAAGCCGATGGCCGACGGCGTCGAGTACGCCTTCTGGACCTTCGGAGGAACGGTACCGGGCAGCTTCATTCGTGTCCGCCAAGGCGACGTCGTGGAGTTCACGCTGTCGAACGACGCGTCGAGCAAGATGCCGCACAACATCGACCTGCACGCCGTCACGGGCCCCGGCGGTGGCGCAGCGTCGAGCTTCACGGCACCGGGACACGCCTCGACGTTCAGCTTCCGGGCCATCAATCCGGGCCTCTTCGTCTACCACTGCGCGACGGCCCCCGTGCCCATGCACGTCGCGAACGGCATGTACGGCCTCATCCTCGTCGAGCCGCCCGAGGGTCTGCCGCTCGTCGAGCACGAGTACTACGTGATGGAGGGCGACTTCTACACGAAGGGCAAGTACCACGAGCAGGGCCTGCAGGCGTTCGACGCGCAGAAGGGCATCGACGAGAACCCGACCTACGTCGTGTTCAACGGCGGCGAGGGCTCGCTCCTCGGCGACAAGTCCCTGAAGGCTTATGTGGGCGACAACGTCCGTATCTACTACGGCGTGGGCGGACCGAACATCACGTCGAGCTTCCACGTCATCGGCGAGATCTTCGACCGCGTCTACACCGAGGGTGGCTCGCACTACCAAGAGAACGTGCAGACGACGATGGTTCCCGCGGGCGGCTCCGCGATCCTCGACTTCAAGGTGCAGGTGCCGGGCGCCTACGCGCTCGTCGATCACTCGCTGTTCCGCGCGTTCAACAAGGGCGCCGTCGGCACGCTCAAGGTGAGCGGACCCGAGGACAAGCTCCTCTATTCCGGCAAGCAAGCGGAAGGGACGGCGAAGGCCGAGGCGGAAGCTCCCAAGGGCGCCGACGCGCTCGACACGGCGCTCGCCAGCATCTCGCTCGAGCAGCAGCTCGAAGCCGGCAAGGCGATCTACGCCGGCAACTGCGCGGCGTGCCACCAACCGACGGGCGTCGGGATGCCGGGCGCGGTGCCCCCGCTCGCCGGCTCCGACTTCCTCGTGAAGAACGAGAAGGACCGCCTGATCGGTGTCGTGCTGAACGGTCTCAACGGACCGGTTCGCGTGAACGGCACGGCCTACAACTCCGTGATGCCGACGTGGAACCACATGAGCAACGCCGACATCTCGAACGTCCTCACGTACGTGTTCAATACGTGGGGCAATACCCAGGGTCGGGTCGCACCGGCGGAGGTGGCCCGGATTCGCAGCCAAGGAGGTAACATCTGATGCGTTTCTGGTCGCGACTGTTGCCCGCGGCAGCCGTCTACATGGTGACGGCTGCCGCCGGCGCGGCGCCACGACCCGTGGTCGCCCCGCCCGGCATGTCGCGCGTCGGTCCCGGCATCTATCGCCCGCTCTATCCCGCGTCGGCGGCCGAGCGTGAGGTGCCCGTAAAGACCTTTTGGTTGGATGCGAAGCTCGTGACGAACCGCGATTATCTGAGCTTCGTCGAGAAAAACCCGACCTGGCGTCGAGATCGCGTGAAGCGCCTGCTCGCCGACGAGACCTACCTCGGGCAGTGGGCAGGAGCGGACGCGCTCGGTTCGGAGGTGCGGCCGTCGAGTCCCGTCACCAACGTGAGCTGGTTCGCGGCCAAGGCGTACTGCGCGGACCGCGGCGCCCGTCTCCCCACCGAACGAGAATGGGAGCTCGCTGCGCTCGCGGGCGACAAGGTTCCGGACGGGAGCGGCGACCCGCGCTGGGTCGGGCGTATCCTGGCGTTCTACAGCCAGCCGGCGCGCGGCCCGCTCGCCGACGTCGGGCGCGGTAAGCCGAATTTCTGGGGCATCTACGACATGCACGGCCTCGTGTGGGAGTGGATCTCCGACTTCGGGGCGAGCCTCGTCGCTTCCGACTCGCGCGAGAAAGGCGACGGCGAGAGCAATCGCTTCTGCGGCGCTTCGGGCGCCGATTCGCAGAACCCGAGCGACTACGCGGCATTCATGCGCGTCGCCTACCGCAGCTCGCTCGAAGCCCCTTATACGACTGCGCGTCTCGGCTTCCGCTGTGCGCGCGATGTGGAGGAACCCTGAATGATGTCCCGGAGCCTGTTCCTTGCCCTGTCACTCGCTCTGAGCGCGGGTTGCGCCCGCCACGAGCCCGCGCCGGTCCCCAAAGCCCACGTGACCGTTGCCGTCCCGCTCCCGGTGCCGACCGCGGACCCGCTCGTGCTCGGACGCGGCGACTCCACGCGGACCGCGCCGTCGCTCTACGATCTTCCGATCCCGCTCGTCGACGACCACGGCGTCGCCCGAAACCTCGAGAGCTTTCGCGGCCACCCGCTGCTCATCAGCATGTTCTACGGCAGCTGCGCGTCGGCGTGCCCGCTCATCACGAGCGACTTGAAGCGCATCGAGAAACAGCTTCCCGCGTCGGCGCGCGCCGGGGTGCGAATCCTGATGGTGAGCTTCGACCCCGAGCGCGACACGCCGGCAGTTCTCGCTCGCCTGAAGGAGGAGCGCGGCGTCGATGGAACACGATGGACCTTCGCGAGCGCTTCGGACGACGCTGCACGCGATCTCGCGGGGCTGCTCGGCATCCGCTACCGCCGGCTCGACAACGGCGCGTACTTCCATTCCTCGGCCATCGTGCTCCTCGATGCCGAGGGCCGACCGCAGGCGCGGCTCGACGGGCTCGGCAACGACGCCGCGCCGATCGTCTCGGCGCTGACGCTCCGGAACTGAGCGCGGAGCCGCAAGGCCCGCGCTCAGGCCGGCGCGAGGGGGCGCGCCAAGAGGACCACGGAGCGGGAACCCACGCGGTACGTTCGCTCCGAGTGCACCGCCGCTTCGGCCCACGGGCGAATGTCGTCGGGCGACGCGAGCGACGTGTCGATGCAGCGCCGCCACGTGCCCGCGTTGACCGCGGGCACCGGCGGAAGCTCGAAGGTCAACGGCTCCCAGTACGCGTTGATGATGCCGTGAAACGCGTAGCGGTCGTTCAAGCTCCGCAGCGTGAAGGCGAGCGAGTGCGACTTCCCGCTCCAATCCGGGCAATCGAGCGCCACGCCGTGCCAGGTCATCCGCGCTCGCTCGAGCAATTCCTGGAGCGTGAGTCGCGTCCCTTCGAGGGTCGCGTCGCGGCGGAGGCGGAACGCGGTCAAGAGCTGAACGAAGCGGAGCACGTCCGCGTGGCGCTCGACCAAATCCCAGTCGAAATAGCTGAGCTCGTTGTCCTGGCAATAGGCGTTGTTGTTCCCGCGCTGCGTGCGCCGTACCTCGTCCCCCATGAGCAGCATCGGCGTGCCCGCCGAAAGCAGCAGGAGCGCGAGGAAGTTCTTCACCTGACGATTGCGGAGTGCTTCGATCTCGGGATCGTCGCTCGGACCCTCGACGCCGCAATTCCAGCTGAAGTTGTCGTTCGAGCCGTCGCGATTGAACTCGCCGTTCGCTTCGTTGTGCTTGCCGTCGTAGGAAACGACGTCGTTGAGGGTGAAGCCGTCGTGGCACGCGACGAAGTTGATGCTCTGCTCCGCCTCGCGCTGTTCGTGGGCGTAGATGTCGGGGCTACCGAGCAAGCGTGAAGCGAGCGCGGGGATCGAGCCCTCGTCGCCCTTGACGAGCCGGCGCACGTCGTCGCGAAACCGCCCGTTCCACTCCTGCCAGGTGTCGCCGATGAACGAGCCCACCTGGTAGAGGCCGGCGGCGTCCCAGGCCTCGGCGATGAGCTTCGTGCCCGCGAGCAGCGGATCGGACTCGATGTCCCAGAGCACGGGCGGGCTCGGCAGGGGGTTGCCGTTTTCGTCGCGCGTCAGCACCGACGCGAGATCGAAGCGGAAGCCGTCGATGTGCATCTCCTCGACCCAGTAGCGCAAGGCGTCCTGGATGAGCCGGCGCACGACCGATTGGTTCGCGTTCAGCGTGTTGCCGCACCCCGTGTAGTCGCGGTACCGCGAGCGATCCTGCTCGAGGATGTAGTACGTCGAATTCGCGAGGCCGCGAAACGAGAACGTCGGACCCTCGTGACTTCCCTCGCTCGTGTGGTTGAAGACCACGTCGAGGAAGACCTCGATCCCCGCGCGGTGGAGCGCCTTGACCATGTCGCGGAACTCGTCGAGCACGGCGAGCGGATCCGACTTCGAGCCGTAGGCGTGGTGCGGCGCGAAAAACGAGACCGGTTGATAACCCCAGTAGTTGGTGCGACCGGCCGGAGCGTCCTGCGGGTCGAACTGGAACACCGGCAGGAGCTCCACCGCGGTGATGCCGAGTGCCTTGAGGTAAGGCACCTTTTCGATCAGGCCCGCGTAGGTGCCGCGCTTGCCGGGAGCCACGCCCGAGCTCGGGTGCTGCGTGAACCCCTTCACGTGGAGCTCGTAGATGGTCGTTTCCTGGAACGGCCGGCGCAGGGGATGATCGCCTTCCCAGTCGTAGCCGCTCGGGCGCGCTACCACGCTTTTCATGGCGAACGCGGCGTTGTCGCCCGGGTGCCGCCCCGCGCTCCGATCGAAGCGCTTGGGGACGGCGACGGCCCTTCCGTAGGGATCGAGCAGGATTTTTTCGCGATCGAAGCGCAGCCCGCGCTGCGGCGCGAACGGGCCGTGCGCCCGGTAGGCATACACCTGACCGGGGCCGACCCCGTACACGAGCGCGTGCCAGTAGTGATGCGTCCGATGCTTCTCGGGCGTGAGCGCGATGATCGACGACGGCACGTCGGCGTCGCCGTCGGCGAACAGGAGCAGCTCGATGAGCGTTGCGTCCGGCGAATACACGCTGAAGTTGACCGCGTGGCCTCGAACCGTCGCGCCGAGCGGCGCGCTCGAGCCCTTCCCCACACTGGCAGCGTTCATCGGCGACCCACGCGCTCTTCCATCAGGAGACCGGCACCTTACTGCCGGCTGCCGAACGGCACCGCACAAATCTTCTGCACGCTCGCCGAGCTG
>DATMCL010000381.1:0-4200 GCA_035558375.1 Polyangiaceae bacterium | reverse complement strand
CGCGCATCCTCGAAGGCGCCGGCAGTCAGCTCGCGGCGCTCGCCGTGGTGATCGCCCGGCGCGTGATCGCGCGCGAGCTCTCGCTCGCTCCGGAAATCCTCGAGGATCTGGTGCGCGAGGGGCTCGAAGCGCTTGCCGAGCAGGAAAAGGTTCGCGTTCGCGTCGGGCGCGGCTTCATCAACGCGGTCGATGGCCTCGAGCGCACCCTCGCGCTGCGCAGCCGCGAGTTCCGCGTAATCGTCGAGGACACAGTCGACGATTACGCGTGCGTGGTGGAGACGGAGCTCGGGCAAGTGGACGAGAGTGTGGAGAAGCGACTGGAAAAGCTTTTGGAAGCCTTGAAACCGGATTCCGAGAGTCCGTGATGAGGATTTTGTGTTTGGCGGGAAGCTGCGCACGGAGCGCGCGCGTCGATGGCGATGAGCTTGCGCCATCCCCCGGCCGCGCCGGTTTGTCGTACGAGCTGTTTTCCGTCCGCGCTTCGTTGATCAGTTCTTCCAAGACTCCCGGGTCGTCGCGGGCAGGCTTGCGCCTGCCGGAAGACGTAACGGCGAGGTGGCGCCTTTCTTGCTTCGGAGCGTGAGCGCATATGCTCGCTCAACTCGTCGAACGTTGTGAGAAGGCTCCGGTCCACGTGCCGTACGGCACTGTGCTCGACGTTGTTGGCCTAATCGTCGAGATCGGCGGGCTTCGTGCAGCCGTCGGCGAAACGCTTTCCGTGGCTTCGGCGCCGGGGCAGACGCTCGATGTCGAGGTGGTCGGGTTTCGTGGCGGGCGGCTGCTCGCGACGCCGCTCGGGCCGCTCGCGGGCGTGCGGCCGGGAGCGAAGGTGGCGCGCCGGCACAAAGGGCCGACGATTCCTGTCTCCGATGCGCTGCTCGGGCGTGTCGTCGATTCGTTCGGGCGGCCCATCGACGGTGGTCCGGGAATCATGGCCGCGCGGTCGCGTCCGGTGCACGCGGCGCCGCCCTCGCCGTTCGGACGCCGGCCGATCGACACGCGGCTTGCGACGGGTGTGCGCGTCATGGACGGCCTTCTGCCGCTCGGGATCGGGCAGCGCATGGGTATCTTCGCGGGCGCCGGCGTCGGCAAAAGCACGCTGCTCGGCATGGTGTGCCGGTCGTCGCAGGCGGACGTGAACGTCGTCGGCCTGATCGGCGAGCGCGGTCGCGAGCTCAACGACTTCGTCCGAAACGCGCTCGGTCCCGAAGGGCTCGCGCGCTCCGTGGTGGTCACGGCGACGAGCGACCAGCCGCCGCTCGTGCGTGCGCGCGGCGCCGAAGCGGCGACGGCCATCGCCGAGCACTTCCGCGACCAGGGCAAGAGCGTGCTGCTCGTGATGGACTCCGTCACGCGCTACGCGATGGCTCTGCGCGAAGCGGCGCTCGCGGCGGGCGAACCCCCCGCGACCAAGGGCTACCCGCCGAGCGTCTTCGCAGCGCTGCCGCGGCTGCTCGAGCGTGCCGGTACCTCGGCTGGTCCCGGCGTCATCACGGCGCTCTACACGGTCTTCGTCGAAGGCGACGACCTCGGCGATCCGGTGGCGGACGCCGTGCGCGGCGTGCTCGACGGTCACATCGTGCTCTCGCGCGAGCTCGCCGAGGCGGGCCACTTCCCCGCGGTGGACGTGCTGAAGAGTGTGTCGCGTCTCGCCCAGGACATTGCGGGGCCCGTCGATCTCGCGTCGGCGGTCGCGCTTCGCGGCTTGCTTGCCGCCTACCACGACGCCAAGGACCTGATTCAGCTCGGCGCCTACGTCGCCGGCAGCGATCCGCGCGTCGAGGCGGCGCGCGCCGCACTTCCCGAGATCAACGCCTTCCTTCAGCAGCGCCTCGACGATCGCTCGGGCCTGCCGGACACGCTCGTCAGGTTGCACACGCTCGCCAAGAAAGCCGTCGCTCCGCGCGGCCGCTAGCTCGGACCAAACCTAGATGACCAACAAGCAGAAACGCATCCAGAAAGTCATCGTGCACCGCGAAAAGGAGCTCGATCAGCGCGTGGTCGAGCTCGGCAAGGCGCGCGCCGAGACCGTGCGCGTGGAAAGCGCCGTCGAGAGCGAGCGCCAGAAGCTCGAAAAGGCGGCCGCCGAGCGCGAAGCCATGTCCGAGCGCAGCATGAGCGCGCGCGAATGGCGCGAGGCGAATGAATGGCTCGCGAGCCGCGCTCTCTCGCATCACGCTGTCACGCGCGAGCTCGACAAGGCGAACGAGAAGCTCGAGCAGTCGCAGGCCGAAGTGCTGACGGCGCGCCGCGCCCTGAAGGGCGTCGAGCTCGTCGAGGAGCGCCTGAAGACCGAGGAGCGCAAAGCCGAGGAGCGCGCCGATCAGAAGCTCTCCGACGCCTTCGCGCAAAACGCCGTAATGCGCGGAAAGGCCAAGTCGTGAACCACTTCGACGGAGTCCGTTTGCTCGGAGCGCCGAGCGAAGATCGCGAAACGAGCGAACGTACCGAGGAAACCGAGCGTTTGGCGGCTCTGTTCGCCCAGGTTCTGCCCCAGGCGCTCACGAACCGCCTCGGCCTCGTCGACGAGTCGAGCGGCTCGAGCGACGCGAGCGAGTCGTCGGAATCCTGGCAGGGTGGTGTCGGCGAATTGACGCAGCCCGCGGGTTTGGCGCCGATGTGTGCAGAAACCGGCGGCACGGAGCCGAGCTCCGAGACGCTCACGTTCAGTGTGCGGGCCGGTGACCTCGGCGTGCTAAAATGCGAGGTAAATCGCGGGCAAGACGGGGTGCGCGTGGTCATCGGCGTCGATGGCCGGAGCGCGCTCACGGCCGCCGGCGCCGAGCGTGGAGCGCTCGAGGCAGCGCTGCGGGCGACTGGTCTGACCGTGCAGTCGGTCTCCGTGGTGCCCCTCGCGAAGTTCGGCACGACCCTTGCTCGTGGGGGTGAAGCGACTGACGCACGTCACGTCCGTCAGTCGCACGCCGGCCCCCGCGGATCCTCGCGAATGACCCGGCGCGTGAAGCTGATCGGTTGAAACGAACATGGCAACCAACGCAGTCACCGGACCTGGATCGACGAACGCGCTCGATGCCCTCACGAACCAGGGCGGCACCAAGCCGCTGGATCGTACGGCGTTCCTGAAGCTCCTCGTCGAGCAGCTCAAGCACCAGGATCCGCTCAAGCCGCAGGACGACAGCGAGTTCGTTGCCCAGCTCGCGCAGTTCTCGAACCTCGAGCAGTCGATGGGCATCAACTCGCGCCTCGACACGCTCGCGGCGCAGAACGCCGGCCTTGCCAACGCGCAGTCCGTCGCGCTCGTCGGCAGCATGGCGACCGTGCGCGGTAACCTCGTCACCATCGACGGCACGGGCACCGGCAGCCCGGTCACGTTCTCGCTCTCGGGCGCCGCCACGGACACGACGGTCACCATCCGCAACCAGAACGGCGAAGCGGTCCGCACGCTGCAGCTCGGCGGGCGTCAGGCCGGCCTCGCGCAGATCACGTGGGACGGCCGCAGCGACGCGGGCGACCTCGAGCCGGCCGGCACCTACCAAGTCACGGTCACCGCCACGAACGAGCTCGGCGCTCCCGTCAGCGTCAGCCAAGAAACCACGGGCGCGATCACGGAGGTGTCCTTCGACAAGGGCTACCCCGTGCTCGAGCTCGACAACGGCGTCGCCGTACCAGTCTCCGACCTGTTGAAGGTCGCAGTTCCGAAACCCCCAACCACATCCAAATAAAACCAGCAACTCATCAGTGCCCAGAAGGAGGGCTCCATGGTTCTCAGTGCAATGAACTCAGGTGTTTCAGGTCTTCGCGCCGAAAGCGAAGCCATCAGCGTCGTCGGCGACAACATCGCCAACGTCAATACGACCGGCTTCAAGAGCCAGCGAGTCATCTTCCAGGACGTCCTGGGTCACTCGATCCTCGCAGGTACGGCTTCCGCGCTTCCGGGCTCGGGCGTCAAGGTCGGCGACATTCAGCAGCTCTTCACGCAAGGCTCGCTGTCCAACACGGGTGTTGCGACCGATCTCGCCCTCTCCGGCGACGGTTTCTTCACCGTGAAGGGTGCGGTCGACGGCCTCGTGGGTAACTTCTATACCCGCGCCGGCACGTTCAACATCGACAAGGACGGGTTCATGGTCAACCCCTCGGGCCTCCAGGTCCAGGGTTACATGGCCAACCCGGACGGCACCTTCGAGGCGTCGATCTCGTCGCTCAAGGTCCCGACGGCCGCGCTCCCCGCGCACGCCACCG
>DATMCL010000380.1:0-5960 GCA_035558375.1 Polyangiaceae bacterium | reverse complement strand
GCCCGCGGCACCGGTCGCTTCGCCGCCCGCGCCCGACGTCTGATTGGCGTCAGCGCCGCCTTCGCCCGCGCCCGCGCCGCCGTTCGTGCCCGAGCTGCCGCCGGTCGCGCTCGCGTTGCCGGAGCCTGCCGATCCACCCGTTCCGCTCGTACCGCCGGAGGTCGACGACCCGGCCTTGCCCGCGCTGCTCGAGCCTGCGCTTCCCGACGCGCCCGCCTTGCCGGCGCTACCGCTCTTCCCTGCCGTGCCGGTGGTGTCGTCATCGTCGCCACCGCAGGCGGCGAACAGACCCATGCTCACGACCAACAGACCCAGGCCAACTCGAGAAACTTTCATAGATGCCTCGCGATTTCAGATGCCGGACTTTTTGCCAGTAACCCTTGCGCTGAGGAGCAGGCAAATCGTGCGGCACCAGCGATGGCACGCGACGAATCCCTATGGTTCAAGCCTAAACGGCAAAGGCGTACCGAAATACACGAGAAAAAATGCCGCGTGAAGTTATTTTGATAACACAAGATCCTTTCAATCGTGACCCGGCTGCTCTGAATTACACTGGACCTGGACAGGTCCGAGGGCCCATTGTAGGTTCCGCCCGACGGCAACCCCGTCGAACCTAGGAGCACCCAAGTGAAGCGCCGCACAGCATTCGTTCCGCCAGTCCTTATCGCGACGGCAACTCTGGGCATCGTGTCGATCACGGCAACGAGCTGCAGCAGCGGCGACGACGACACCGGGGGCACCGGCGGCACCATGGCCATGAACGGTGGCACCAGCAACGGCGGCACGACCAGCGCTGGCACCGGCGGCAGCTCGGGAACGAGCGCCGGCACCGGCGGCTCCACTCCCATGGGTGGTACCGCGAACATGGGCGGCAGCGGTGGCGCAACGGGCAACGCCGGCAAGGGCGGCACGGGCGCGATGGGCGGCACCGGCAACACGGGCCCGATGGGCGGCACGGGCAACACGGGCCCGATGGGCGGCACCGGCAACACGGGCCCGATGGGCGGCACGGGTAACACGGGTCCGATGGGTGGCACGGGCGCAGGTGGCACCGGCGCAGGTGGCACCGGCGCAGGCGGAACCGGCGCAGGTGGAACCGGCGCGGCCGGCGGCGCTGGACGCGGCACGGCTGGCGGTGCTGGACGCGGTACGGCCGGCGGCGGCGGTCGCGGCGGCGGCGGTCGCGGCGCCTAAGCGGACTTGACCGTGCGCGAGGTCATTTCCATCGCGCACTGGCTCAGCGAAACGCCGCTCGCGCGGCAGCATGATCGTGCCCTGAGGGGTGAGCTTCTACGCGTCCCCAAGCCGATTCCATGGGATTCGTTCGAGCGCGACCGCTACCCGCGGCCGGCGCTCGAGCTCGCGACGGATCTGACGGCCAAGCTCGCCAACGGCGAGTACGCGTCGATCGCGCTCTTCACGCAGATCACGGCGGGCCTCGCGCTCGGAGGCGCGCCGTTCGATCTGGTCCATGCGGCGACGCGCATCGCGAGCGACGAGCTCCGCCACGCCGAGTATTGCCTGCGCATGGCCGAGCTCTGCTCGGACGGCAAGGTGACGCTGCAGATCGAGCGTGAAGCCTTGCTCGCGAACGTTCCGAACGCGATGGTCCGCGAGGAGGTCGACTTCCTCGTGCTGAAGTACGCGTGCGTCGGCGAGACGCTCGCGGCAGCCCTGCTCACCGAATGTCGCCGGCGAGCCCGCGATAAGGTCGCCAAGGCGCTCTTCACCTCGCTCGCGGGGGATGAGGTCGGCCACGCGCGCTTCGGCTGGTACTACGCCGCGCACCGCGTGAAGGAGTGGTCGCTACCGGAGCGCCAGGTGCTCGCCGACCGGCTCGCCGAGTTCGTGAGCGGCGTCGAATCGGCGCTCTGGATCGGCCGCGACGCGCCCGCGGGCTCGGCTGCCGCGGCCAAGGCGCTCGGTGTGCTCGATTCCGAAACCCAACGCTCGATCGTGGACGACGTGATGGCGCGCGAGATCGTGCCGGCGCTCGATGCCCTGGGGTTCGGCGGCAGCGCCATGTGGGCCGCCCGCGGCCGAGCGTGAGAATCACCGCCTTCTCGCCGAACCGCGGCCGTTCGCATTAGGCTCGGCGTGTGGTGCGTTTCCGGGTGGCGTCGGCCTGTCTCCTCGCCGCTGCGCTCGCCGTGACGACGGCGGTGGCCGCCGAAGAGGCTCCACGCGAAGAGGCTCCACGCGAAGAGACGCAGACGCTCCGCGTCCTCTATGCGGCGCCGGCGGGCTGCGGCACACGCGCCAGCTTCGTCGCGGAGCTCGAGGCGCGCACGCCACGGGTTCACGTGGTCGACGTCGGAGAGTCCGTCACGACCGTCAGCGTCGAGCTCCTCGATCGCACGACCGGCATCGTTGGTCAGCTCTCGCTCCGCGAGCAGAACGGCGCGGAAACGCTACGCGCCGTTGCCGGCAAGAGCTGCGAGGAGGTCGTCGCGGCGCTCGCGTTGATCGCTGCCGTGCTCGTCGATCCCGAAGCGATGACGCGTGCGACGGCGCCGGCATCGACGGCGCCCGTCGCGAGCCCGAGCGACGCGGAGCCGCGCGCGCGTGAACAGCAACCACCCCCGGCCAGCGAAGAGACGCTCCGGTTACGCCCCTCGCTAGGCACGGGCGTCGCTATGACGAGCACGGTCGCACCGTCCTTGAGCATCGCACCCGCGCTCGAGCTCGGGCTCGAGCTCGAGCGCGGCAGTTGGCGCGGACCGATGCTGCTGCTCTCCCTCGAGCGCTTCTCGAGCGCCACCGTCACCAAGCACGCGGGCAGCGCCGACTTCTCGACGCTCCTCGGGCGCGTGAGTGTCTGCCCGCTCCGCTGGCCCGCGCACGGGATCGCCTTCCTTGCGCCCTGTGGGGCATTCGAGGCCGGCTCCCTCCACGTCGACGTCTCGCAGACGATCGACGAGCAGGAGCCGACGGTGCTGTGGCTCGCGGCGGGACCGGGGCTGCATCTCGAGCTGAGACCACTCCGCGTGCTCGGGGTCGAGCTCGACCTCCTGGGTATTTTTCCTCTCGTCCGCGATAACTTTTTGTTTTCCCCCGAAATCCAGGTATTCTCGATCCCGGTGGTCGGATGGACCGGTCGGGTCGGCGTGAAAGCCGTCTGGCCGTGATCGATTTGGTTGGGTCGCGACATGATGGCCAAGGTGCCCTCTTCTTCGCAGAGCTCGCTCGCTCGCTCGCTGGCGGATGCGGACGCCGCCGACGACGGGGAGCACGAGGCCGTGCGCCGCTCCGGGCCGCACGTGAAGCTCGGCGGCGTCGCGCGTGAGGACACGCTCGCCCGGCTCCTCCACGAGAACTTTCGCATGGTCTGGCGGGCGCTGCGCCGCCTCGGGGTGCCGCAGCACGCCGTGGACGACGCCGCGCAGGAGGTCTTTCTCGTCGCCTCCCGCAAGCTCGAGGCGATCGAGGAGGGGCAGGAGCGGCGCTACCTCTACGGCGTGGCGCTCCGGGTCGCCGCCAACGCGCGCCGAGCCCGCGCGGCGCGCCCCGAAACCCCGCTCAGCGAGCTCGTCGAGGAAACGGCGTCCGCGACGCCGAGTCCGGAGGCGCTGCTCGATCGCAAGCGCGCTCGCGAGCTCCTCGACGAAGCGCTCGAGCAGCTGCCGGACGACCTCCGTTCGGCGTTCGTGTTGTTCGAGCTCGAAGGTTGCTCGGGTCCCGAGGTCGCCGAGCTGTGCGACATCCCGCTCGGGACCGCGGCGTCGCGCCTCCGGCGCGCGCGCGAAGCATTTCAGGCGGCCGTCACTGAGTTAGGCCGCAGGCTCAAGCGCGGAGGCGAGCCATGACCGATATCGTTCCGATGCTGCTCGGTGAGCCCACGGAGCTCGAGACGCTCCTGCTCGAGTCCGCCGATGACGACGAGCCGGGCGCGGAGGCGCTCGAGAAGGTGAGCGCCGCGCTCGGCGTAGGTGCGGCTGCGCTGGCAGCCGCGTCAGCGGGAAGCGTGCTCGCCGGACAAGCGGCGGCAGCAGGCAACGCCGTCGCACTGACGAAGCCGCTCACGGTCGTATCGCTCGCCAAGTGGCTCGCGGTCGGGATTGGCGCGGGCATCGCCACGGGTGGCGTCGCACAAGTGGCCTCGCGCGCGGTCGAGCCGACACCGGCGGCGATCGTCAGGGCGGCACCCGTTGCGGCACCGCCCAGCACGGCCGCGGTACACGCCCCGGCACGGCACGCCGAGCTCGCGAATCCCGCGGATTCCGTCCCGGAGCCTGCGCCTGAAAGCGCAACAGCTCCGCCCTCGAACACGGCGACGTTCGCGCCGCTGCCCGCCGCACCAGGAGCAGCCAATGCGACACCGACCGCGGCGCCCGTACACACGGGCACCGCTGCGTTCGATGCACCAGCCGCCAACACGGTTGGCGCCACGGCGGCGTCGACGCTCGGCGACGAGACGAAGGCGCTCGACGGCGCGCGCGCTCTGCTCGCTCAGGGACGTGCGGCGGATGCGCTCGCCGGTCTAGAAGCGTACCGCGCGAAATGGCCCGCGGGCGCGCTCCGGGCCGAGGCCGCGCTACTTCGCGTCGATGCGCTGCTACGCTTGGGGAATCGTCCTGCCGCCGAACGTGAAGCCAACGCGCTCATCAGCGCCGCGCCGAGCAGCCGCTACGCCACGCGCGCTCGGACGCTCCTCGCCGCGAAACACGAGTGATCGATTTCGCGGGCAGGGCACATGTGGCCCTTCATGATCGAGCACTGGTGTGGGATTCGTGGGACGGCATGGTTGGTCGCTCTCTCGGCAGGGTTCGTAGCGTGCTCTCCGCACAGCTACGAGCTCGGTAAGGACGGAACGGGGGCTTCCGGAGAGGGGGGCGACTCGGTCGGGGGCAGCGGCGGCAAGGGCGGGAGCGGCAAGGGCGGAACGGGGAACAAGGGGGGAACCGGCGGGAGCGGAACCGCGCTCGGGGGCTCGAGCGGCACCGCAGGCTCGAAGGGCGGCGGAAAAACGGGAGGCAGCGGGGGTATCGGGGCGAGCGGCGGCTCGAGCGCCGCCGGCGGGGGCGGAACGATCGACGTGAGCGACCCCTTGCTCATGCAGCTCAGCAACACGCCCTCCAAGCTCGATCTCTTGTTCATGATCGACAACTCGATCGGGATGGCGCAGAAGCAATCCTAGCTCGCCAACGCGATTCCCAGTCTCATCGCGGGCCTGTCGGCATGCGTCGACGCCGACGACAACCCGATCGGGCAGCTCGGCCCAGGCGGCTGCCCACCCGGCTCTCGGGCAAGGCTGGGCAGCCTCGACGACATCCACATCGGTATCGTCACGTCGAGCCTCGGCGATCACGGCAGCCGCGACGTGTGCTCGGACAGGCAGAACGAGATCAACGTCTCCATGGGCGGCGTGGCGTCGAACTACAACGACCTCGCAATGCTCCTGCCGAGCGTGCGGGTCAGCGACTCTCTCCGTAATGCAGAAGACGGCTTCCTCCGTTGGGACCCTTCGAGCCAAAACTCGGGCCATTCCGACCTCGGTCTCGTAGCTAGCGACACCGCGAGCGAGATCAACGCCGCCCGTGAGCATGGCTGCGGTTACGAAGCGCAGCTCGAGTCTTGGTACCGCTTCTTGGTCGATCCGGAGCCGGTCACTACGCTCGATCACACCGACGATACGGCCACAGCCATACGCGGGGACACCAACATCATCGTCCTCGCCCAGCGCCAGGCGTTCCTGCGTCCGGACTCCGTGCTCGCGATCGTGATGCTCACCGATGAAAACGATTGCTCGGTCGTCGACGAGGACGGAGCACAAGGTTGGCTCGTCAGTTACAAGGGCGGGACCGAGCCCAACGCGCAGCTTTGGCACATGCCGCGGGCAACGAGCATCTGCGAGTCGAATCCTTCCGACCCACACTGCCGCCCGTGTGATCCGAACGAAGACTACAACGATCCGTCCTTCCAAAAGGGCGTGACGCTGGGGCTGAACGAAGACAGCATGA
>DATMCL010000379.1:0-19309 GCA_035558375.1 Polyangiaceae bacterium | reverse complement strand
TGCTCGCGCAACGAGGATTGCTGTAGCTCCACCTGCACGAAGGCCGTTGGCGCGACCGTTGGCACGTGCGACGCGCCGCCCTCCGGGCCGAGCCGCTGCGGCGGCGTCGACGGCGTCGTGTGTGATGGTTGCAACGACTGCTGCAGCCGCGTGTGCGCGCCCGGGCCGACGGCTCGGACCATCTGTCAGCCGGCGAGCGGCTGCCACGTCACGGGCGATTTGTGCCGCAAGGACAGCGACTGCTGCGGCGGCGATCCTGATGCGGACTTGCCGGGTGCCGGCAACGTCACGTGCGAGATCGAGCCGGGCAAGGTGATCGGCATCTGCCGCAATCCCATGTCGTGCAGCCCGCAGGGCAACGTCTGCCACTACAAAGACGAAGACTTCATGTGCAACGGCAACGGCTCGAGCGCGCCGGCCAAGTGCTGCGACGGCCTTGGCGCCCAGAGCGACGCCTGCCAGCTCGACGCCCTCGGTGTTCCGCGCTGCTATGCGATCGACGCGTGTCGTGCGGCGGGTGAAACCTGCGCGTCCGCTGCCGATTGCTGCGACGGCGTGCCGTGCGTGCCCGACAGCGCGGGCGTGCTCCGCTGCGCCGACGTGCCGCCGGGAGGGTGCGTCATGTCGGGCGGCTCGTGCACCATCGATGGCGATTGCTGTCCGGGAACCACGTGCATCAGGGCGCCGGGCTCGACTGACGGCGTGTGCAGCACGCCGACGACGGGTACGGGCGGAACCGGCGGAACCGGCGGCACGACGGGCGGCTCCTCGGGCGCTGGTGGCACGGCTGCCGGCACCGGCGGTACGACTGGCGGCACCGGCGGTACGACCGGCGGAACCGGCGGCACGACAGGCGGCACCGGTGGCACGACAGGCGGCACCGGTGGCACGACGGGCGGCACCGGCGGCACCGGCGCGACCTGCGCTGCCTACGGACAGTCGTGCACGAGCGTGCCTTGCTGCAACGCAGTTCCCTGCAACGGTGGCATCTGCCGTTACTTCACGCCGTGAGCAGAACCTACGTGAACCTTAGGCGCCGAAAACAGCATGACTAGCTTCTCCAAACGAACGACCACGAGCATCATCGGGAGCCTCGGCGGCGCACTCAGCGTCGTTATCGCGACCCAGGCGTGCAGCGGCACGCCGACGGTGACCAACCCGAACCGCCCCGGGGAGCTCGATGCGGCCGGGAAGGGGGGCGCGGGCACGGGCGGTACTTCGGCCGCTGACGGCGGGACGAGCGCGCAGCCAGCCGTGGGCGGGACCGGCGGAAGTCACGCTTCCGGCGGCTCCGCGGGGACCTCGACGATCGTTCTCGGCACGGCCGGCGACGACGGACAGGCCGGGGAAAAGGGAGACGGGGGCGCGGCTCCCACCTGCGGCGCCACCGCCGTCAGCGCAGCCCCACCCGTCGTCAACGTGCTCCTCGTCGTCGACAAGTCGAGCAGCATGAACGGAACGGAAGAGTTTTCGGAGGGACGCTGGGCGACGCTCGGCGGCGCGCTCGCTACGGCGCTCGACGAGGCCAAAGCGCGCGTCTCGTTCGGGCTCGAGTTCTTCCCCTTCGCCGCCAATCCCGAGGACACGCCGACGACCTGCGAGACGGCGACCGGTCTCGACGTGCTCGTCCCCGTCGGTGCCGGGACGGACACGGTTCCGACCATCGTCGACGCGCTCGCCGACTACGAGCCCGCGGGAGGGACGCCGACGGCCGATGCGCTCGCTCACGCGCTCGACTACTTCCAAAATGGTGCCGGCGCGGACCTCGAGGGCACGAGCTACGTGCTGCTCGCCACCGACGGCGGTCCCGACTGCAACGGCGACCTCACGTGCGACGCAGACAGCTGCACGATCAACCTCGAGAATTCGCAGGCGACGACGGGCTGCGGCGGCAGCTGCTGCGACGCCCAGCTCGATCCGAAAGGCCCCGAGAGCTGCCTCGACGAGTCGCGCACCGTCGCGTCCGTGAAGGCGCTCGCCAAGGCCGGCATCAAGACGTTCGTCGTCGGTATTCCGGGCTCGCAGTTCTTCGCGAGCACGCTCGACAAGATGGCCGCTGCGGGCGAAGAGCCCAACCCCGACGGTCCACCGAGCTACTACGCTGTCACGGCGTCCGATGGCGCGGAGGGTCTTGCGGACGTGCTCACCCGAATCACGACCGGGCTCATCACGACCTGTCGTCTCGAGCTCACCTCGACGCCGCCCGATCTCGGTCTCCTCAACGTGCGGATCGACGGCAAGGACGTCCCGCAGGAAGGCGCCGACGGCTGGAGCGTCGACAAGACGACGAAGCCGCCCACGGTCGTCCTCGCGGGCAAGACGTGCGACTACATGGAGCAGCACGGCGCCGAGGACGTCCAGATCACCTACGGCTGCCCGACCGTCGTTCGCTGACGAAAGCCCGCGCACGCCCCGCTAACCGAGCCCGTGAAGCGGGTCTGAGCTGGGCGCTAGTGGCGGACGACGCGCGCCGCGATCGGGATCGAGAACGAGACGGGATTCTCCTGCGGACCGAAGTTCGTCGCGCGCGCGATGCCGAGAATGCAGCGGCCGACGGGCTCTGCGGCGACGGACGCGGGTTCGAGGCCCGCGGACTCGACATGTCCATCGCGAGCGACGTTGAATTTGACCGACAGCTGCGGCGGGCCGTCTGCGCCCGCGGGGCTCTCGGAAAAACAACGCTGAATGGCGGCACCCTGTTGCTGGAACGCGCGTCCGAGCGGCGCGCCGCGCGGAGCCGCTTGTTGCTTCGAGGTGGCAGCGTGCGCCGACGGCCCGGTGGCTGTGCCCGCTGTCGATGCCGCGGGGCTGGGCGTCGTGCCCGGCTCCAGCCGCGCGCCCGGCTCCTGCGCTACGGCGACACCCGGCGCGGGTGACGCGACCTCGGGCTCGACGCGCTTCTCGAGCACGAGGAGCTTTTCCGCGCCGCTCGGGGGCGGACGAACGAGGACGCTGATCAGGGCGGCGACCGCGGCGAGCGCGGCGACGGCAGCGAGACCCACCATGATCCACATGCTGGATTTCGACGCCTTTTCGGCGCCAGCGGCGGGTGTAGCCGGCGAGACTGGCGAAGCCATCGTGCTCGACTGCGTGCGAACGACGACACCCTCGCGCTTCGTGATCACGGTGCGCAGCTCGGGCGGGGACGATTTCAGCGCAACGCGGGCACCGTCGGGCGTGTCCTGGGCATCGCGCCAGGACGCGTCGCGAACGGCGAGCTGCTCGATGCCCAGACGCGCGGGCATCTCGCTCACGAAGTCGTGCGCGATTTCGGTGCTGAAGTCCTGGGCTGCGTCACGCTCCGCCCACGTGCTCGCGAGGCGCAACGCTTCGGCGAAGGAAGCCGCACTCGGAAAACGATCGGCGGGCTCCTTGGACAGCGCTTTGGCGATGGCTGCGTCGAACCCCGGGGGTACGTCGGGGCGAAGCGCGGAGACGGGCGGCGGATCGTGCGTGAGAATGCGCGTGATGGTTTGCGCCGTCTCGCCCCCCTTGAAGGGATGGACGCCGGTCAGGAGCTGGTAGAGCAGCACCGCGCACGCGTACTGATCGCAGCGGCCGTCGACCGGATCGCTCTGCAGCACCTCCGGCGCCGAGAACGGCAGCGTGCCGCGAAACATGCCTTGCTGCGTCTTGAACTCGTCGTCGGCGGCGCGCGCGATGCCGAAGTCGGCGAGTTTGACCCGCCCTTGGTCGTCGATGAGCACGTTGCCGGGCGAGATGTCGCGATGAACGATGCCCCAGGGCGTGCCGTCGGGACGCGTGAGCCGGTGTGCGTAGTCGAGCGCGTCGAGCACGCCCAAAATGATGTGCGTCGCGTGGTGCACCGGGACGCCGCCGCGCGCGTCGGTGACGTAGCGGAACCACTGGCCGAGGTTATAGCCGTGCACGTACTCGAGCACCATCACGTGCGTGCCGTCGACTTGCCCGAAGTCGAAGACCGAGACGATGCCCGGGTGCTGCAGATGCGAGACGATGCGCGCCTCGCGAGCGAACAGATGCTCGCCCTCTTCCGCGTGGCTCGGGTTCGTGAGCAACGCTTTGATCACGACGGGCTTCGCGAAGCCCGCCGACCCCTCGACGCGACCGAGGTAGACGACGCCCATCCCCCCGCGTGCGAGCGGGCGCACCACGCGATAGCGACCGAGTAGAATGCGTCCGGAAAGTGACGGTGCGGACTCGGAAGAAGCCTCAGTGGGCAAAGCGCCTCAGATAATAGTGCACTCCGCGTTGAGGCTGCGCGAAACGAATCGCGAGGGCGCCGACGCCGCCCGGCGCCGTGATCGTGGCCGAGAATCGATTCTGGTTGTCCTGGGGCAGGGTCTCGCTTCCCACGCTGACGGTGAAGCCGGGTAGCGCCGTTCCGGCGACGAGCACCGACTGACCAGGACCGAAGCTCCCGTCCGCGGGTGAGCTGATCGACGCGGTGGGTGCGGCGTTGTCGAAACGAATCGCAACGGTCGTGGGTCGGGACCGCGCCCCGCCACCCTCGAAGACCAGCGTGTGGTCGCCTTCGCCGAGCGCGCCGGGCGCAAAAGCGTAGCTCGCGCCTTTGCTCGACAGTTGCTTCGCTCCTTTCGGTGACGTGACGTGGAGCGAGTAGCTCTGAGCTACCGGTGCGTTGGGCCAGCGCACCGAGATGCGCGGCAAGAGGCTCTGGTAGAGGACCGTGTAACGGCGCCCGTCCGTTTCCACGTCGGTCGCGGGAGCGGTCTTGGCGAGCTGTCTGGAACCCGCATCGGCGACCACGGTGACGAAGCCCTCGCCGATCTTTTCGCCGCGCAGGCCGTTCGGGTCGAGGCAGTTCATGACGTAGCGATGGTTGCCGGGGCCGAGCAGGATGGCGACCTGCGCTTCGCCCACCGACCCCTGTGCGCGCGTCTTGCCGCCGTCGACGCGGAGCAGCGCGCTGCCCGGGCAGCGCCCATGCGTCAGCACGCCGACGGCGGTCGGCGGGCGCGGATCGTGAACGGCGAGGGAGTCGCCGGCGCCGAGGATGATGTCCACCCGGTCCGGACCGCGCGGCATGGCGGCGATGCCTCCGGCTTCCGCGCCTTCCGCTGCGGCCGAGTCGGCGGGCTCGGGCGTTCGGGAGCCGCCCGGTATCGGTGCGGGCGCTTCGACCCGAGGTGCAGGCGGGGTTGCAGACGCGGCGGCGTTTGCGCGCTGGGGCTGCTCGAAGCGCACGTCCACGGCGTCGCCGACGGAGAGCTCGAAGCGCTGCCCGTTCTTCAGGACCTCGGCCGAGCCGATGGTCACCTCCAGGCGCGTGGCATCGCCGTCGCGGCTGAGCCGCACCTGGCCATGCGACGCCACGCGCGCGGTGCCGACCGCGGTTTCGATCTCGACCACGCCGTCCGTCGCCGAGAGCGTGGCTTGCCCGAGCTCGAGTGCGACACGGGCGCGACTGGGATCCGAGGCGTGGTCGAGAAACCGGAGCACCGTGCTCGGCTCGAGCGAGAGCTCGGCCTTGTCGTAGATGCGGAGCTGCGCGCTGGACTTCGGCGCGGTTTTGACCGCCTCGCCGATCGCGAACTTCGACCCCACGGGGGCCGTTTCCCAAGCGTTGACTGCCGCGACATGGTCCCTCTGCACTTGGCCCGAGAAACCGTTCAGCGTCGCGACCACGCGTTCCCGCCGGCAGCCGCTCAGCACGAAAACCAGCGCGACGGCGACCAGGAGCCAGAGGCGCGCGCGGCGGCTCATTTCTTCTTCACCAGCTCGGCGTTCACGACGACGACGCCCTGCGCATCGACGCTCACGTGCCGGCGCTGGGTCGCGTAACCGTGCGCCTCAATCACGACGTCGTAGCTACCCGGCGGCACGTCGATCCGGAAGGCGCCCTCCGCGTCGGTGGTGATCTCGGTTCCGAGCGGCTCGACGCGGATCTTGGCGACGAGGCCCTTGCCGCTCAAGCTACGCACGAGGCCGCGCACCTGGCTTGGCGGAGGCACTGCCGTGAGCACGATGTCGAGCTTCTGCGGCACCCCGGCCTGGATCGCGACCGGGCGCTCGAGCGGCTGAAAGCCGGCTGCTTCGATACGCAGCGAGCCGGTGCCCGCCCTCACGTGCTCGTTGCGGTAGTGACCCGCCGCCTCGGGAGCGAGACCGACGGAGGCGTCGCCGACGGTCACGTGCGCCGTTGCACCGTTCACGGGTGAATTCTGGTCGTCGAGCAGCGAAAGCTCCAGCGCCGCGTCGACCGGAGCCGGCGGCGGTGGCGGGGCGACCACGGTTTTCGGGGCGGTGGCGGGCGGTGGCGGCTCCTGCTTGGGGGCCGGTTTCGAGGGGAGGAAGCGATAGCGAATCCCGGCGAACGCCGAGAAGCGTGGCTCGTTGGGTACGAGCGGCGCGCCCGGCGTGAGATCCGGCTTACGGCTGAGCGACCCGACGGCCAGGACCTCGAGCGTCAGTGCCTCGCTCAGGTGCTGGCGGACGCCGCCGCTCACGCGGAACGGCGATTGGCCGAAGCTTGGCGCGTTCTTGCCGACGAGCAGATCCAAAGACGTCTCTGCGAGCAGCTCCGTGCGACCGAGCGGCACGATCGCGCCGAGGCCGAGCAGCACGGCGTCGTAGTCGCTGAGGCCGAGGGCGAGCCGATCCCCGCTCCCGAGCGTCGCTGCGTGCGTGCCGGCAGCGCTCGTTCGATCGAGGCGAATCCCGGCGATGCCGGCGAGCTCGACGCCGTCGAGCGACGCCCCGGCGAGTGCGCGAGCGTCGAGCGACGCCCCCTTCAGCATGGTGTCGAAGGACTCCGCGCCGGGCAACCAGCCGCGCAGATCCGCACCGAGCCGCAACGACCCTTGGCGCATCGACGCGCGGGCGAGCACGGCGGCGTCGATCACGCCCCCGGTATCGTGCGGGTGAAGATCGTAGCGGCCGTTGATGATGGGCCCGACGCTGAGCCAGGGGAGGACGGGGAGCGCTCCGGCGGCACGAAGCGAGAGACGATGGTGTGCGCCGTCACCTGAATTCTGCTTTTCGGTGTAGCCGTAACCGAGCGTCGCAGCGAGCGCCGGCGCTCCCACATCGGCGACACCGACGTGATCGACTCCCGGTTGAGCGTCCGAAGCGGACGAGGGGGAGTCTGCAGCGCGAGCCGGCAACGTGCCGAGCATCAGCAGCAAGACGGCAGAGCTCACGCGCACCGACCACACGCCGAGTGAGTGGCAGGAGCGCCCCGCAATTACCGAGCTCGGCACGACGATGGGGAGCATACACGGCGCCTTGGATCGAGGAACGGAGCTCCTGTGTGAGCGTCGGCGAAATACTCGCACCTATGCCCACCTCCCGCTGGGCCAAGACTCGTGACAGGTACACACACGAACTACCTACGACACGTGGAAGCGCTTGGTTCACTGCGCTTTCACGCGCTATGATTGAAGGTAGTGCGTCTTAATGAAGCGCTCTTTGCCGGGGCCATCTGCTGCGTGCTCGCGGTCGGTTGCCGGATGGGCTACGAGGACGCGGTCTCCGCGATCCGGGGTGCGGGAAGCGCGGCAGGCAGCAGTGGCGCGTCCGGCGGCGCGGCGGCGAACGGTGGCTCGGGGGCGACGGGGGGCACGACGCAACCAGCGGGAGCGGGCGACACGGCGACGCCGACTGACGGCGGAGCGACGGGCACGGGCGGCGACAACACCAGCGCCGGAGGCAGCGCCAATGGTGCGACCGGCGGTACCGACGTGATCGGCGCGAGCGGCGACACGTCGACCGGCGGCACCCCGAGCGCAGGCGGGATGACGGCGAGCGGCGGCGTGAGCGGCTCAGCGGCGGCGGACGCAGGCGGAGCTGCCGGCGACACCAATGGTGGCTCGTCTGCAACCGGCGGCACGAGTGCGGCAGGTGGAACCGGCGGCTCGAGCGGCGCGGGCGGCGGCGGTGGGTACGCCGGAGCCTCGAGCCTCGGCGACTGCACGCCCGCGACCTACGGAAGCCACGACTACCTCTTCTGCAACGTCAAGGTGACGTGGGCGCAGGCGCGCGATAATTGCGCGTCGATCGGCATGGCGCTCGTGCGCGTCGACGACACGGGCGAGGATCAGTTCATCTCGGACAATGGCTATGCGTCGCCTCCGATCACCGGTATTTGGCTCGGTGCGACCGACGGCGCGGTCGAGGGCGAGTGGCGCTGGGTCGACGGAGAGCTGTTCTGGCTCGGTGGCAAGACCGGATCCGCTCAGAATGGCCTCTACGAAGGCTGGTACCCCGGGATACAGCCGACCGCCCAGCAGCCGCAAAGGGACTGCGCCGTTCATGACATCGGGAGCAGCCCGGGCTGGTACGACTCCGACTGCGCTTTCTCGAAAGAATACGTCTGCGAGTCGCTCTAGCGCCGAGGTGCGCTCGAGCGGGGAAACTCAGAGCAGCTTCAAGTAAGCGACGATGTCGGCCTTGTCCTGCGCCGTCGGGACGTGCGGCAACGGGTAGCTCACGTTGCTGCGGAGGAACGTCGCGAGGTGCTTCTCGTAGTGATCAATGAGCTCCTCGAGCGTGTTCGCCGAGTTGTCGTGGAAGTAGGGCGCCGTGTTCTTCACGCCCCAGAGCGTCGGGATCTTGAAGAAGTTGAGATCGCGCACGTCGCCCGTCGTGAGCGCGCGGCCGGGATCGGGCGTCACGACCGTGACCGTCGAGCCCGGGTTCTTGGGATCCGGGAACGTGAGCTCGTAGGTCGGGTTGCCGAGGGTGTTGAACTCGGAGACGTTGACGGTCTGAAAATGCTTGCCAACAGGTAGTCCCGAGTTCGATTGCGTCTCGTTCGTCATCGGGCCGCCGTGGCACTGGCCGCAGATGTTGAAGCGCGGCGCGGCGGATTCCTGCGCGAACCAGCGGCGTCCGCGCTTTTCGGCATCGGTGACGCCGGGCGGCCAGGTCGGCGCGGTGCCGCCCTGGGCATAGGCGCGCAAGAGGTCGCTCGAGAAGAAGGCGGGCCCTTGCTCGAACTGTGCGATGAGCGCGAGCTCGCTAGCGGTGGGAGTGATGGTTGCCTGCGCGTGGCCGAGGATCGCGCCAAGCGCCTGCTCCATCAGGTTGGGAGCGCGACCGTCCCACATGAGGGTCGGATCGAGTGCGGGCGTGTTGATGGTCGAGGGGACGCTGCGACGAAACACGATCGAGGTCGCGCCCGGATTCGACGTGAGCGTCACGCCGGCAGGTAGCCTGATGCTCACGCGGAACGTCGCGCGTAGAAGCAGCTCCGTATAGTCGTCGCTCGCGCCGTCGTTGCTGTCGATGGGCCGGAACATGGGGCCACTGGGATCCGCGTCGTGGAGCGCTTGGATCTCAGCCGGGCTGATGGTCCCGGTGGCCGCGGTGTGACAGGTCACGCACGTTCGTCCGTTGCCGCCGAACTGCTCTTCCGTGAACAGGTACTCGGGCGTTTCGCCCTCGTCGGCCCCGCCGGCGCCACCGAAGCCGGCGTCGCCCGCAATCCCACCGGAGCCGCTGCTCCCCGAGACGCCGCCCGACCCGCTGCTTCCCGACGTTCCGCCGGCGCCACCGCTCGCGGAAGCGCCGCCCGTGCCGCCGCTGCTCGAGACGTCTCCGCCCGTGCCGCCTGCGTTGCTTTCGCCGCCGGTGTCGTCGTCGCCAGCCGTGCCGCCTTCGTTGTCGACTCCGCTTTCGCCGCCGGCACCGCCAAGAATGGGCACGCCGGTGCCGCCGACGCCGCCATCGGATCCGCCGGTGCCGCCTTGCCCGGCGTTCGTCGAGCCAGCCGTGCCGCCGCTGCCGCTCTTGGTTCCGCCACCGCCGCCGCTGCCGCTGCTCTTCGAGCCACCGGATGCGCCGGTGCCGCCCTTGCCGTCGCCCTTCGAGCCGCCGGATCCGCCGCTGCCGCTCTTCGTTCCGCCGACAGAGCTTCCGCCCTCGCTCGTGGCGTCACCTGCATCCCCGTGGCCGTCACCTTTGACTCCCGCGTGGCTGTCGGCGTCGCCTTCTCCGCCGTTTTCGTGGCCAATGTCCGGAACGTCCGGCGGATCCGTGCCGCACGCGTTCATCACACCGGCGAGTGCGAAAGCTCCGAGCAGGAAGTTGAGTTTCATGACCGCGACGATCGACGGTCTGTGCGCTCCCCGCGTCTCCCGACCGATCGGTCGCCGGATTGTGCCGCGATCTCGGTCGTGTGCGCCAGCGACTTGTGCTTAGAGTCCCGGCCCATGAACGCCCCGGTGATGGCGCGCCTCGCTGCCACGTTGGTCCTCTTCTGCAGCGTGTCGCTTTTTGGCTGCGGGCCCTCGATCAAAATTGTCACGTCGGTACGCCCGCCCGGCGCCGAGCCGCTCAACATGAGAGGGGAGCGCATGGCGGCGGTCGTGATGATGCAAAATCAGAGCATCCGCCGGCGTGCCGAGGATGCGCTGGCCCGCGCCATCACGAAGCACGGGGCACGGGGCGTGCCGATGTACACGATGCTCGCGAGCCCGAACCCCACCGACGAAGCCAAGGCCCGCGAGGCGCTCGAGCGCGCCGGCATCAAAGGGCTCGTCGTGATGCGGCCGTCCAAGGCGCGCAAGACCGAGGTCACGCCGCCCCAGACGTACACCGTGCCCGTCTACACGGGTTATTGGGGCGGCTACTACGGATACGGCTGGGGCAGCGCCTACAGCCCGTACGGCAAGCCCCAAGGCCCCGAGCATGGCGGCGGGTCGTCGTACCCGGGCTACTCGGTGCCCGTGACCGTCACGACGCCCGGCTACGAAGAGAAGTACACGGTCGTGCGCGTCGAGATCCTCGTCTACTCGCTCAAGCAGAACAAGCTCGTCTGGGCCGGTGAGACGGAATCCACCGAGCCGAGCAACGTCGACAGCTACGTGATGGACCTCACCGACGTGGTCGCCGAGCAGCTCGCCGAGGTTCGGCTGATCTGGGGCTGAGCCGAGCGGAGGACGCCGTGGCCAGCGGCCCGCCTATTGGGGCCACCGCACGTCAAGGTGCGGCGAAGGCTGAAAAGCATTCCCGTCAGTCGTGCGTCACGACTCCGTTGCAGCGGGACGGAAGCTTTGCGACCACGACGTCGTCGCAATTCTCTTTGCTGATGTCGAGCACGCAAGCGCGAATCGCCTTCTCCTCGCTCGTCGCGGGTTTGTCGCAGGCGTCACCGCAGCAGAGCTCTACCGCCGGTTGATAGCAGGCGTTCGGATCCTCGCCGTAGCATTCGTTGGCGCGGCTGCAGTAGGCGGCCATCACCTCGCTGCACTGCTCCTGCACGGTCGGCGTGCCGGCGTCGGCGCTACTGTCGTCTGACGGCCCGAGCTGGATGCAGGCCGAGAACGCCGTGCCAATGCCCAGCGTGACGAAGGTCGCAGCAAAGAGGACGAGAGCGCGAACGAAGCTCATTGCACGGGGGCCTACCATCGGCCCGCCCATCCGACGAGCGCACCCCCGGTGACGGGCGTGAAGTAGGGAGAGCCGTGAACGAGCCCCGTCTGGTCCTCGCTTCGCGCGAAGCTTTGGCCGACACTCCCGCCGATCGCCTCGCCGAGCATGGCGCCCGAGAGGACGTCGGAGGCCCAGTGCCGATCGCTGAGCCAGAGGCCGACGCCGACGCCGACCGCCAGCGGGTAGCCGACGAACCGCACGACGCCGAGCTCCCGCTCCGCGGCGCGAAACGCGGCCGCTGCCGCGAACATGGAGAGTGTGTGCCCGCTCGGCCACGCACCGAAGTGCCACCCGAACGGCCGAAACTCCTGTGCGTTCTCCGGATGCTCGAGCCGATCCGGGGCGTTCGGATCTTGGCCGCCGTTCGGCCATTCGCGTCCCACGCTCCACTTGAGGAGACCGGTCACGATCAGCCCGCCGCCCATCGCCTGCAAGATGGCCGAGAGGGGACGCTCGACCTCGCACGCGCCGGCGAGCGCCGCGACCCCGAAGCCGATCGCGGCCGATCCGGCGAGGATATACGGCGTCCAATAGCTCACCGGCTCGAGCCGGTACTTCCCGCCGAGATCCTGTTGTGCGACGAGGCGAAGCTCGTGGTCGAGCCCCGTCGGAGCAAACACGAGCACGGGCACGGGTGAGAGCCCGGTGAGAATGAGTGGCGTCGGCTCGACGTAGTGGCCAAGCGACGCACCGACGCGGTTCCACGGCATCATCCGCGAGCAGCCGCTGTCCGCACGCGCATTCGACGCAACGCTGACGCCGAGCGTGACGAGCAGGGTGCCGAGGAATCGCTGCATCGAGCCCCGTGCCTCAGGCGCGACGCGGCTTGGCGGGAACGTTGCCGAAGAGCTCGCCCTGCACGGGAGCAGGTGCGGCGCCGAGCGGCCCCGTCGCGAGCGGATCGCGCGACACCGCATCGAGCGCGCGCGGCCCCTCGTAGCGGCTGCTGTTGGCGATGGGATCCGAGGGATACACGTCGAGTGGCATCCCGAGGGCGAGCGAGCGCGCCTGCTCGAGCACACGGCTCGGATCGTCCTCAGTTCCGAGCCAGGGGCCGTAGAGCTCCGGCGCGAGCACGAGCGGCATGCGATCGTGAATCGGCGCGGCGAGCGGGCTCGGCGCCGTCGTGATGATCGCGAACGAATCGACGACCTCGCCATCGTCGGTCGTCGTGCTCGAGTAGAGTCCTGCGAACGCGAAGAGCTTGCGCCCGAGGTGGAAGTGGTACGGCTGCTTCTTGCCGGCCTCTGGTCGAAATTCGCGCCAGCCCGTGGCAGGGATCAGGCAGCGGCGCGAGGCGAACGCTTCCTTCCACCAGCGCTTCCCGGCGAGCTCTTCCGCGCGGGCGTTGAACGTCGTGGGCAGCTCCTTGAGCGGCTTGTTCCAGCCCGGAGGGATCATCCAAAAGCGCCCGAGCCGGAGCGCGCGCTTTCCCTCGCGCGTGCGCACGACCATGAGCTGCTCGAAGCCCGGCCCGTACGAGGGCGTGATGTTGTAGGTCGGCTTCCAGTCACGGTAGAGCTCGACCGTTTCGACGTCGAAGCTGAGTCGAATCTCGCTGAGCTCGGCGTCGTCGGTGTACCGGCCGCACATGGCGCGGCAGAAGCCTAGCGCGGACGCCCGCGGCCTGCTGACGGCCTCAGGGACGCTTCGACGTCGTCGCTTTGCCGCAACGCGGCCCGATCGGAAAGCCACCGGGCGGGGATTTTTTGAGACGCTGCTCGGTCGCCGGCGTGTAGCGGCCGTCCGTGGCAATCGTGTCGTCCTTGTGGTTCATGTTCCAAAGGATCTGGAACGCGAGCACGTCCGTGGTGATGGCCGGCGGGGGCGCGGCGCCCTTGTAGTCGAAATGCACGCGGTCCGTCGCTCCGAGCCACTTGAACTCGTGCGCTTCGAGCGCCGCGCGCCACTCGCCGTGCTCGGCGATGTCGAGGGCAGCGCCGATCTCGTGGTTGCTCTCGCCGGGCAGCGTCGCGAGCTGAACGCCGCAGCGCTTGCCGTGCGCCCAGTGCGACACGAGGTACTGCTGCGCGACCGTGCGGAGGGCGCTGTTCAGCGTCATGCGGCGGGTCGGGTTCGCGTCGAGCGTCTTCACGAGCTGATTTCGCGCGTGAATCTCGAGGTACGGAAAGACATTCGGCGCCACGACGAGGTTCGGCCGCGTCGGCAGCAGGGCGAAGGCGTTCGGCTTCATGCACCGCGCCTGCTCGATGATCTGCTTGCTGAGCGCCTCGATGCTCGCGGTCGTGCAGCTTTCCGTCGCGGCCTGCTGGACGCTTGCATACTTCTTGGGCGGCGCCTTTTTTTCCGGTTGCTCCTTCGGAAGCGTTGGCTCGCCGTCGTCGGTCGCCTCGTTGAAGTCGGGCAGCGGGCCCTCGGCGGGCGCGAGCGATGAAAGCGGGCTCGGCGCCTGCGCTGCGGGCGGCGGCGTCGCGGCGCTCGGTGTCGGTACGGAGGGAGCGGTCGGCTGGACGGCGCCCGACGCGCTCGCGGCCGCGCCCGGCTCCCGCTGCCGCGCGTCACGCACGATGACGGCCAGGCTGACGACGATCACCAGTGTGGGAGCCAAGAACGCGAGCGCGAGCGCGAGCCCGCGGTGCTTCGCGAGCCACGCGGCAAGCAGCGCGACCAGCGCAGGCCGGTTCGAAGGCGCTCCGGACATTCGGGGACGCGTCGGTACTTCGAGCCGCGCGCACGGGCAACTCGTCCGTCGCGGGCACGCTGATTGCTATGCGGGAAGGATGGTGGTTTCCCTGCGTTCGCCGCTCGTTCGGGTCTTGGCCGCGTGCATGGTGCTGTTCGGGTGCGGAGGCACGAGCGTGCAGCACGGCGACGATCCGGGAGGTAGGGCAGGGATGTCCGGGACGGGGGCCGACGCCGGTACCGGTGGCACATCTGGGCACGGTGGGTCGTCCGCCGGAGGAAGCGGCGGAACCGGCGCGGGCGGCGATGCAGGAACGGCCGCGGGAGGCTTCGGAGGAACGGCTGCAGGCGGTGGGGGGCGTGCTGGACGCGGCGGCTCATCCGGAAGCGGCGGGGATGCCGGCGGGGGCGTGTGCGAGACCGGCCAAGCGTGCTCGGTTCCGGGTGCGACCTGTACCTTGCCGGAGGAATGCTGCCCGTGCGTGCTCACCTGCACGGATGGGATCTGGGGCAACGCCTTTTGTCCGCCGTGCGCGCTCGAGTGCCCGGCACAGCGGCCCGAGGATGGCGACGTGTGCTTCCCCTGCGAGGTGCCGAGCGAGTGTGAATGGGATCTCCGTCCCGTCGACGGTCCGATCTACGTGGGTACCTGCCTCGACCAGCACTGGCTCGTGCAGCCGAAGGGCTCGATGCCGACGTGCTGCACGAAGGACGCCGAGTGCGCGCCGAACCTGTGCGTGAACGGCGTCTGCCGGCAACGGATCGACGGCCATTGCTGGAACGACGACCAGTGCGAGACGGGCGAGCTCTGCTCGGGCGGCTCGGTGTGCGGCTGCGACGTCGTCTGCGGCGGCCCGGATAGAGTGGGCGTGTGCGTGCCGGACGGCATGGAGTGCTGCCGCGACGACAGCGGTTGCGGACTCGGCGAGGAATGCGTCGCGGGCGTCTGCAAGGAGCGCCTGGCCGGCAGTGGCTGCTGGCGGGACCAAGATTGCACGATGCTCGGAGCAGCCTGCGGTGGACCGAGCGTCTGCCCGTGCGGCACGAACTGCTCCGGCGGGGATCAGCCGGGGACGTGCGTGATCCCGTTGTGAGCGGGGCCCTGTGGCCCTTCCAGCAGCTCAGAACCCGCTGTGCACCGTATAGTCACCACGCCGCGTATCGAGCGCGAGGAAGCTGAGCTTTCCCTCGCTGCACGATCCGCTGTTCAGGTAGAGCCGCGCTCCGTGCTCGGCGCGCGTCGCAAGGTGAGTGTGCCCCGTGACCATCACGTCGACGTCGCGGTGCGCGGCGCGGTGCATCCACGCGCGCTGGAACGAACAGCGGGTCGAGTCGGGTGAAACGCCGCCACGCCAGGTGTCGAGGTAGTTGGCGATTCGATAGACGGGATTGAGCCGCAGGCGGCGGAGCCACCCGCCGAGCCACACGCCGACCTCGGACGCTTGCTGGCCGTTCGCGACCAGGCCGTCACCTTGGTGGCCGTGGGTGAAGAGCAAGCGCACGCCGTTGGCCTCGAACGTGATCTCCTCGGGTACGCCGTCCACGTCGCGACTCACGAGATCGTGGTTGCCGTGCACGTAACGGTACGGCCGCCGTCGGAAGCGGCGCGCGAGCTCCGGATGCGCGGCTTGCGCGGCACGAAGTTCGGCTTTCGCCTGCCCGAGGCGCGTGCCCGTGAGCGTCTCCCAGATGTCGCCGAGGAGCACGACCTGCTCGAAATTCCCCTCCAAGAAGCAGAGGAAGCGCAGAAATTCCGCGTCGTCGTGGCCGAAGCCGTCCGTTGGCCCGCGCCGTCCAAGGTGCAGGTCCGAGATGACCGCTAGTTGCATGATGCCTCGCTTTGCGACGGGACCAGCCCGTCGCCATTCATGCTCGAGTGTATCTAGGCGTCGCTTGTGACAGCCCGGTGTGTTCGGAGAAAGAACTCCGAAACATAGAGTCAGCTGCTTCTCAGCGGCGGAAGGTCGGGCCGCTCAAGCACGACTCGAAGACGCCGTGCGGATCCAGCGCGGCCTTCGCGCTCGCGAGCCAAGGATACTGGCTGCCATGGTGCGCCTTCCATTCCGCGTCGCCCATGTCGAACAGCCACCCTGACGCGTAGCGCTTTCCACCGGAGGCCAGCACGAGATCGTGCACGCTCTTGAGCGCTGCGAGCGCCGGTTCGCGGAGCGGCTCGGGCACGCCCACGGGAAGGATGGCAAACCCAACCACCGGATCTCCTTTGGGGAACGCCATCGCGGGCGGATAGCCCTTCTGCGGCAACAAGAAGAGCCGCTGTCCGTCCCCGAGAAAGAGCGGCAACCGCGCCAAAATTTGCGGGATCAGGTCGGTCGCGCGCTCGAAGGGCATCAGGCACTCGAACCAAGGGTGAAGTTGGTTCCAGCCGCCGGTCTTGCGCATCATCTCGAAGCGCGCGTCGTAGCGGGCCGCGAACGCGGCCGTGTCGTCCTCTTCGACGCGTAGAAGCTTCGGCTCCGAGAGGCCGTTCACCAAATGCGACGGCGTGGGTAGCGTGGCAGGCCGATCGACCTCGCACGACACGTGAAGGCCGTAGAGCCAATGCACGAACGGCTCGCGCTTGCCGTTCGGCGCGAGCGCGAGCCCCTGCATGCTCGCCGCGCAGAAGCCTTCGATGTGGTGCACGTCCGGGCGCTCCGAGAGCACCAGCATGTCCTTCAAGAGCTTCGCGGGGCTGTCGTGCAAGAGGTACAGCGTGCGCGTGCGCGGCTTGGTGGGCACGAGCTCGAGCTCGGCACGGACGATCACGCCGACGCGGCCGAGTCCGCCCAACACCGCGCCGAACACGGCGGGCGCTTCGTCGCGGCTCGCGACCACGAGCTCGCCCTTGCCGGTCACGACCTCGAGCCGAGCGACGTTTCCGGCGGCGACGCCGTGCCGGAAGCTCGAGCTGCCAAAGCCGCCTGCCGAGAGCGTGCCGCCCACGCTGAGGTCGAGGTTCAGCGGCATGACGGGCGGACGGAACCCGCGCGCCGCACAGCGCGCGAGCACCTGACGCCACGTGGCACCGGGCTCCACGGAGATGGTGCCCTGGACCGTATCCGGCTCGCCCACGGCGTCGAGCCCGCGCAGATCGAGGCTCACCCCCGAGCGCGGCACCGATTGGCCGCTCTGGCTCATGCCCTGGCCGCGCGGCGTGAGCTTCTCGCCCGTGGCGATGGCGATGCGCACCGCGGCCTCGACCTCGAGCGCGGTGCGCGGCGCGATCACCCCTGTCGCCTGGCCTCGCGTGAGCCCTCCGAAGTCGCGGCTCGCCTCGGCACGCGCCGACTCCGAAACGTCGACGCGGAGATCCGAGACGCGCGGCTCGCGCAGGCCGACCGCGGCGCTCACCCGACCGCCCGGAGCGCCGCGCGACTCGCGCATTCTTTCATGCGGGCATCGATGTCGTCGCCGAGGCGCGCCATGGCCTCGAACGTGCGTAGCACCGCCCGGACGACCTCCGGCATCACGGCGCTCGGCACCTCGACCGCGGAGAGGCGGCTCTGCGCGTGAGCCTCGAACACCTCGTGGCTCTGCTCGACGAGCTGATGCGAGCGCGCGAAGTAGCGGAGGCCCTCGGCGCGACCGAGCCGGTCGAGGTACCTGATCACGCGCCCGAAGAACTCGGCGCCGATGCTCTCGAGCGCGAGCAGCACGGCCAGGCGCGTCGCGTCGTGCGTCGCCCCGACGATCTCGGCCATGATCTTGTAGCTGATGTCACGCGTGACGGCGTGCTCCGGCGAGAACGTCCACGCCAGGTTCCGCTCCACGCCGAGCGCCTCGAGATCGTAGAGAAACCACTGCTCGTGCCCGAGATCCTCGGCCTCGTGCGTCACGGCGAGCTCCTTGAGCACGGGGTCCGTCGTGAGCGAGCTGCCGAGGCGCAGCATGTCCTGGAAGCACATCACGTAGAACGTGAAGCGTGGTGCCAGCACCTGCATCTCTTCGACGGTGCCTGCGCCCTCGAGCCGCTCGAGCAACGGATGAGCGCGCAGGACTGCTCTGGACGTAGCGATCAGCTCCTCGACGGCGGAGAAGGATTGCCCGCCCAATTTCGTGCTCCCGGCCAGGGGTCGCACGAGCGAGTGCACGGCTGCCGGTGGTGGGAGCGACGTGTCACTCGACGCCGCGAGCGTCGGGAAGAACGACACGGGCAACGCGGTGTGGCGCGGCGTCGAGATGGCGTGCGCTTCGGGCGCGAGGTAAGTGGTGACGCGCGTGCCGTCGGCAACGGGCCGCACGGACACGTAGGTCACGAGCCCGCGCCCCATTTCGAGCGGGCGGCCCGCCATGCCCTCGACCCCGGCGCGCAGCGCCGCCGCGAGCGGCCCGACGAGCTCGCCGGCGCGCAGCACCGACTCGGCGTCGTTGCCCACGTAGCAGCGGGTCGGCACGTGCACGGTGACCTCCGCCGCGTGGAGCGGCGAGCGAAACGCGTAGCAAGTGAGGAGCGGACGCTCGTCGAAGGTTCCCGCCGAGCCCGTGAGCTCTTCGATCCAGCGCGCGGCGAGACCCGGCCGGTAGCCGCTCTCGTGGCGCACCAGGTCGTCGATCTCGCCGGAGGTGGCGTGCGGATGCGCGACGTACACCTTCACGCGCGCGTCGGTGCTCCGCGCGAGATCGAGCGACACGTACAGGATCTCGCTCCTGTCACCGAGCTTCGGCTCGAGCTCGCTCCAGGCGTAGTCGGCACCGAGCCGCACCAAGGACTCGCGCACGATCTCGGGAGCGAGGCTCGCCCCGGCGATGCGCGGATTCAGGTAGACCTTGAAGGAGAGCGTGCCGTCCGGCTCGACCGTGCCGGCGTGCCAGAGCGAAAAACGCGACGACGAGCCCGACGGCGGAGCGTAGAGCCCCTGGATGCGCTGAAAGCGCTCGAGGTCGACGCCGGGTAGCGTGGCGAGCTCCCGCGTCAACGCGAGCCCCGCTTCCCAACCGGACGCGGCGTCGAACGGCGCGGTCTGCGCTTCGGCGAGCACGCGAATCAGGGGGCGGCCCGCGGCGAACGCCACGGAGAACTCGAACGGCGTGCCATCGTCGGTGACGTCGCTCGAGAAGAGCGGAGTGCCCGTGATGGGCCGGTCGTTCCACGCGGAGGTCAGCAACTCGAAGAGGCGGGTGGCGGAGCCGAGCTCGGCCTCGAGACCGAGCCCCCGGACGAGACCTTCGAGCTTCTTCTGCCCGAGCTCGCGGTACGTGGGCCCCTCGTTCGCCTTGACCAACTTAAGCATCTCTCCTGTCTTTCTCCGGAAATCCCTCAAGGTTCCGCGAGCCGACCCGTTCTCTAAGA
>DATMCL010000378.1:0-2925 GCA_035558375.1 Polyangiaceae bacterium | reverse complement strand
CCGGCCTTCTACTGCAAGGCGTGCGAGCACGTGAACGTGACGCGCGAGGATCCGACGCGCTGCGAGAAGTGCGGCTCCGCGGAGCTCGCGCGCGACCCCGACGTGCTCGACACCTGGTTCTCGAGCGGCCTCTGGCCGTTCTCGACGCTCGGCTGGCCCGACAAGACGGTCGCGCTCGACCGCTTCTATCCCGCGCAGGATCTCGAGACCGGCTACGACATCCTGTTCTTCTGGGTGGCCCGCATGATGATGATGGGCCTCAAATTCATGGGGGAGGTGCCGTTCAAGCGCGTGCTCTTGCACGGGATGGTCGTCGACGAGACCGGCGACAAGATGAGCAAAGTCAAGGGCAACACCTTGGACCCACTCGACCTCGTGCACGGCGCCGAGTTCGAGAGCGTCGTCAAGAAGTCGCTCCCCGACGCGCCGCTCGAGGAAGCGCTCCAGAAGTTCAAGAAGGCGTACCCGTCTGCCGGCCAGATGGGCAAAGGCTTCGCCGCCTACGGCACCGACGCGCTGCGGCTCACGCTCGTGAGCTACTCGCCGCAAGCCAAGCGCATCGCGCTCTCCCCCGCACGCATCGACGGCTACCGCCGCTTCTGCAACAAGCTCTACAACGCGACGCGCTTCGCGCTCACCTACGTCGGCGACGAGCGCCCCGCGGGCGGCGTCCCCCCGGCGACGTTGCTCGCGAACCGCTGGATCCTGAGTCGTTTCGCGCGCGCCGCGGTCGGCAGCACGAAGGGCATCGAAGACTTCCGCCTCGATGACGGCTCCGGCGCGCTCTACCACTTCGTGTGGGACGAGCTCTGCGACTGGTTTCTCGAGATGACGAAGCCGATCTTCACGTCGGGCACCGACGCGGAGAAAGCCGAGACGCGCGCCGTCCTCGTCCACGTCCTCGAGGGTTCGCTCCGCGGCCTCCATCCCTACGCGCCCTTCGTCACCGAAGAGCTCTGGCAACGCCTCCCGCGCCCCGCCTCACGCCCCGTCTCGATCGCGCTCGCCCCCTACCCGACCGAAAGCGACGGCCGCATCGACGAAGCCGCCGAACGCGACATGTCCACGCTCATGGCGGCGATCACCGCCGCCCGCACCGCGCGCAGTGAGCACGACATCGCCAAGCAAGCCCGCGTCCCGCTCGAGCTCCGCGCCGCCGACGCCGCCACGCGCGACCTCCTCAAGGCCCAAGCGCCGGCCATCGAATTCCTGGTCGGAAGCGCGGGCCCCGTCGTGGTCGCCGCTCCCGGAGGCGCGCGCCCAGCCGGCAGCGTGCTCGACCTCGCCGGAGACGTCGAGGTGCTCGTCGGTCTCAAGGGCCTCGTCGACCCCGCCAAAGAGAAGGAGCGCGTCGAACGCGAGCTCAAGCGCGTCGAAAAGGACATCACCGTCATGTCCAAGCGCCTCGAAAACAAAAACTTCATCGCCAACGCGCCCCCCGAAGTCGTCGCCGAAGCCAAGAAGACGCTCGCGCAACTCGAACGCCAACGCGAGCGACACATCGAAGCACGTGCGCTCGTCGCCGAGCTGTAACAGAACAGTGCGCGGGAAGGGCGCGCCGGGAACAGGATCAGGATCGGCCGGGGGACGGCTTGTCAGTTGAAACCCGCGAGGCGAAGCCGAGCCGAGACGACCCGTTGATCAACCTTCCGGGTCCAATCCGCACAAAATCACCTGCCCCCGAACCGAAAACGCCCGAGGAACCCGAGTTGCCGCCCGTCGGCCGTGCCGTCGTGACCCATGAGGTTGTAGAAAGTGAAGACGCCGCCGAGGTCGATGTTGGGAGTGACGCCGACGAGGCAGCCGCCTTCGAGAGGGATGGCGAAGTTGTCGGCCCAGCCTTCGAGGCGACCGCCGATGCCGGTGCCGACGAAGGGGGCGACCTTGTCGGTGGCGGCGAAGTAGAACCACACGGGGAGCCAGAGGAAGTCTTTGTTGCCGCCGTCGTCGTCGGGGCGTGAGGTGAGGCCGATCTGGAGCGACGGGTCGAAGATCATCGACGCGACTTGGCCGAGCGCGAGGCGACCGAGCACGCCGCCGCGGACTCCCATGAAAACGTTGCCGCGGAAGTTGGTGAAGACCGGGGCGTCGCCGTTGAAGTCGAGCTCGAAGCCGGGCTCTTGGATGAGCGTGTACAGAATGCCGAGGCCGATGTCGTTGTAGAAGGTCTCGTCGCAATTCAGACAGGGGCCGCCGAAGGGGAAGAACGGCCCGATCTCGTGGATGGGGCCGAGCGCGAGCTTGTCGGTCACGCCGATGTAGACGTGGACCGGGAAATGGAAGGGCACGTTGTCGCCGTCGTAGGAGACGTCGAGACCGGCCATGGTCGGGCGCGCGGGCATGCCCGTGATCTCGACCGCCCCCTTGGGCGGGACAAAGCCGCCGCGCATGACCTCCTGAGCGGAAGCGGGCGCGGAGAGCCCGAACCCTACGGCGACGGCGGCGGCGAAGGCGAGCGTGACGAGGGGTTTCACGCCCCCGACTCTAGTGCTGCGCCAACGCCCGCCGCAAGTCTCCGCAAATCCGTCGCTCAGCCCGGTGTGAACATGATCGGGTACGTCACCGTCACGATGCCCTGCTCCGGCGACGGGAACGTGATGCCGTAGAACTGGGTCATGACGCAGCTCACGACCTTGCTGTCGGGCAGATCGGAGCCGCCGTTGCCGACGTTCGAGACGGCGCCATCGCGACCGATCACGAAGCGGGCAGCGATGCGACCCGTGAGGTTCGGATTCGCGCGCAGACCGCTCTCGTAGCAAGCGCGGAAACGGCCATAATTCTGCCGGACTACGCGCTGAATCACCTCCGCCGGGATGTGGCCGCTCACGCCGGTCGGGCCGGCGAGACGCATGCGCGGACCGCTCGTCGGATGACCGGCACCGTTGCCGCGCCCGATGTGCGAACCGAAGCCCCCCTTGTCACCGT
>DATMCL010000377.1:0-14369 GCA_035558375.1 Polyangiaceae bacterium | reverse complement strand
CGGTGCTCGAAGTGCTCGCTCGCGGCGGAAGTGTCGCCTTCTCGCCGGCGGCGAGCCGAGCCGAGCTCGATGCAACGCTCGGGCCCGTGCTGGGCGATCGCTTCGAGACGCTGGCCGAGGTGACGCCCGACGAGCGGCTCGCGCTGCTCGATCGCTACCGCGTGCTCTGCGCGCATCGCCGCGGGCCGTTCGGGGTCGATGGAGTCAATGCGCTCGCGGCACGGGAGCTCGGGCGGCGCGGGCGCTTGGTGCCGCGGGGCTCCTTCTACGAAGGGCGCCCCGTCATCGTTGTAGCGAATGACTATGACGTCGGGCTCTTCAATGGCGACACGGGCGTGCTCGGCGCGCGCCCGCCGGCGCTCGGCGCGACGGCTCCCGAGGCCGAGGATTCGGCCCTGCGCGTGTGGTTTCGCGGCGCCGTGGCCGGGACGCTGCGCGAGGTGTCACCCGCGCGGCTCCCACGGCACGAGACGGCGTTCGCGCTCAGCGTGCACAAGTCGCAGGGCTCGGAGTTCGAAGAGGTCACGTTCGTGCTTCCCGAGCGGGCGTCCCCGGTGCTCACACGCGAGCTCGTCTACACGGCTGTCACGCGCGCACGTCGCAAGGTGACGATCGTCGGCTCCGAGGTGGTGCTGCGCCAAGCCATCGCTGCGCGCGTCGAGCGAGCGTCGGGCCTCGCGGAACGGCTGTGGGGCACGCTGCCCGGAGCCGGTGAGTGAGCCTCGCTCGGCGCCTAGCGGTTTGGGCGCTGGCGCTCGCCGTGGCCGTCGCGTGCGGCGGGCGCTCGAACTTGGGGCTCGAGCCCAACGACGCACTCGGGGGCTCGAGCGGCGCCAACGGCGGCACGGGACTGATGCCGAGCGGTGCGGGAGGCACACTGGCAGGGCGAGGCGGCTCGCCAGGCGGGGGTGCGGCGGGCCGCGGCGGCAGCTCCGGTGGCGACGCAGGAAGCCCGGGTGGCGGAAGCGGGGCGCGCGGCGGAATGAGCGGCTCGACCGGTCTGGCAGGCACCGGTGGCAACGGCGCTGCGGGAGCGGGTGGTGACGCCGGCGCGTCGCCGCTGCCCGGCGACGACACGAGGCTGCGGAGCCTTACGGTCGACGAGGGCTTCCTCATGCCGTCCTTCGATCCCGCGACGTTGTCGTACACGGTCAATGTCCCGCCGAGGACCGATCACGTGACGATCGACGCCATTGCCGCCGATGCACGGGCGACAGTCGAGATTGACGGGAAGGGGGGCCCGGGTCCGCAGGTGCTCGCCCTCACGGAGTCGCAGATGCGACTCGTCGCGATCGTGGTCACGGCTCCGAACGGCGCGCGCGCCACGACGACGGTGCTCGTCGTGCCGGAGCTCGTGGACTCGACGACGTACGTCAAAGCCACCAATACCGAAAAATACGACCGCTTCGGCATCGCCCTGGCCGTCTCGGGCAACACGCTCGCCGTCGGCTCCTACTACGAGGACGGTTCGAGCGGCGGCGTGAACGGCGATCAGCTCGACAATAACGCGACGGATTCGGGTGCCGTGTACGTCTACGTGAAGGAGAACGGGAGCTGGCGGCCGGAGTCGTACATCAAGCCGGCGCACCCCGACGCCTTCGAGAGCTTTGGCTACGCCGTCGCGCTCGACGGCGACACGCTCGTCGTCGGGGCGCCGGGCGAAGACGGCTCGATTGGCGGTGTGAACGGCGACGAAACCGACGACGGCGCCGATTCGTCGGGCGCCGTGTTCGTCTACACGCGTGAGGCGGGCGTGTGGACGCAGGAAGCGTACCTGAAGACTTCAGAGCCGCTGACCGTGGACTACCTCGGCAGCAGCGTTGCGGTCGAAGGGGACACTTTGGTCGCTGGTGCCCCGGGCCATCGCGTGACCGACTTCAATGGGGACGTCGTCACCGTTGCGGGCATGGCTAGCGTGTTCGTGCGGAGCCAAGGCGTCTGGATGGAGCAGCAGACGTTGCTTGCTCGGGAGCCGACGACGAACAGCAACTTCGGCATCGATGTCGGCCTGTCGGGCGAGACGATCGTCGTCGGGGCGTACCGGGAGAGCAGCGACACCAGAGGCGTGAATGCCCAGGAGACTGGCGCTGGCGCCACGAGCTCGGGCGCGGCCTACGTGTTCACGCGCGCGCGCGGCATCTGGAACCAAGACTCGTTCCTCAAGGCGTCGGACGCCGCAGCGGGCGACTACTTCGGGCTCAGCGTGGCCATCTCGGGCGACTACGTTGTCGTGGGTTCCCCCTGGCGTTCTCTCCCGGGTCTAAGGTCCGACGCCACGCTCGAAAATGCGGGCGCCGCCTACGTCTTCGCGCAGAGCGGCGGCTCCTGGTACGAACGTGCGACGCTCACGGCAGCGAATGCAGGGAAAGACCATCACTTCGGCGCGCGCGTCGCGATGGTCGGGCCGCTCGTCGCGGTGAGCGCTCCCGGCGAGACCGGAAGTGGAAAGGGGCCGAGCGCCGATCCAGATCGTGGCGCGGCGTACGGAGCGGGTGCCGTCTACCTGTTCGACCGCGACCGACAGGGTGAGTGGTTCCAAGCGGAGTACATCAAAGCGACGAACGCCGCGCCCAACGACTCGTTCGGGGTCGCCGTGTCGCTCACCGCCGACACGCTCGCGGTCGGAGCGTACGCCGAGTCGGGTAGCTCGATGGGCGTCGGCGGCGACCAGCTCGACAATGGCGCGTCGACGTCGGGCGCCGCGTACGTCTACGGCCTCAACGAGTAGCGGCGAGCGCGCTGGAACCCGACCGGCGCGGCTCTAAACGCGGCTCCACTCGTCCGTTTCCGGGAGCTCGACGCACTCGAGCTCGACGAGCCCGGTCGGGAGCACGTCGAAGAACGTCACCGTTTCGGCGCGCGTATCCAGGATCGAGGCGCGCCGCTCGTCGTTCCGATGCAACGTCCCGGCGTTGACGATCGTGAGGTGGCGGACGCGCCGCACCATCGCGCGGTGCGTGTGGCCGTTAACCATCAAATCGTACGGAGGGCCGGCGAGCAGGCGCTTCAACGCTTCGTTGCGCTCCAGATCGTGGCGCAGATGATCGGGCTTCACCGCCGCCATGTCGTCGTCTCCGATGCCATGACAGAGAAGGAGCGGGCCGCGCGCCGTCGCGAGGCGCAGCGTGGTCGGCAGCGCGTCGAGGAACGTCCGCGAGCGCGCGTTCAAGAGCTTCGCCGGCGTGGCGCCCGGACAGTCGCGCTGCTCGTCCGAAAGTAGCCAGCGGTCGTGATTGCCGGCGACCGTGAGCACGCGGTGCTCCTCGAGCAGCGCACAGGTGCGGTTCACGTCCCCGCTGCCGTCCGCGATATCGCCGACACAGAGGATGGCGTCGACGCCGCGGCGCCCGAAGTCGTCGAGGACGATCTTGAGCGCCTCGTCCTCGGCATGAACGTCGCCGATGAGCCCGAGGCGCACGAAGGGCTTTGCGCCGTCTCCGTCGCCCGCCTCGGGGTTGCCTGTGCGCGGGTTACCGGGCAGCAAGGTGGCTCGATTCTGGCACAGATATCGTATGGTGCGAGCCCATGCGGCTGGGTTTTTGTGTTGCCCTCGGGCTGATTCTTCTGGGGTGCTCTGCGTCGCGAAGCGCTCCGGCGCCGGCAGAAGCACCGGGCCTAGCTAGCTCGCCACACCCGGCGTTGCCGACGGGTGTCGCGCCGGAGGCCGCAGCAAGCGTCCCCGAAGGTCCAGCCTCCGCGAGCGCGGCTCCCGCCCCGGCACCCGCGCAAAGTGCGGTGGGCTCTCTGGGCATCGCGGTAGCAGGCGCCGGCGGCGAATGCCCGGCGGGCATGGTGCTGATAGACGGCGACTACTGCCCCGAGGTCGAGCACGACTGCAAGCGGAGCTGGTACGACAAAAGCAACCGCAAGGTCGTGTGCGAGGAGTTCGAGCCGCACTCGACCTGTGTCGGCGACAAGCAGAAGAAACGCTTTTGCATCGATATGTACACGTGGCCGAACCAGAAGGGCGCGCGCCCCGAGGTCATGAATCGCTTCCATCAGGCGGAGCTGAAATGCGCCGCCGTCGGCAAGCGCTTATGCACCGAGTCGGAGTGGACGCTCGCCTGCGAGGGCCCGCGCATGCTGCCTTTCCCCTACGGCTACGTGCGCGACACGAACAAGTGCCTGGGCGACGTCGAATGGGACGGCCCCGACATGAAGAAGGTCGCCGCGCGCGATCCGGAGGAGCTTGCCCGTTTGTGGAAGGGCGTGCGCAACGGCAGCCAGCCCGGCTGCATGAGCGAATACGGTGTCGCCGATCTCCCCGGCAACGTCGACGAGGTCGTTTCGAGCGAGTCGTACACGCGCACGGACTTTCGCGGGAAGTTCGACAGCGTCCACACGGGCGGCCCTTGGTACAAAGGCGTGCGCAACCAGTGCCGCCCCAAGATCTACACGCACGACGAGGGCTTTTATTACTACTTCCTCGGCTTTCGCTGCTGCGCCGAGCCGGATCAGAAACCCACGGATTTTCGCACGCCGCAGCAGCGCGAGAAGAAGTGGACGCTCGAGCGCATCGAGAAGAGCGCCGGTTTCACGCTCGTCGAGATGAAGCACAAGCTCGACCTCCAAGCAGAGGGGCAGTGCACGTGCTCGGACAAGGACATCCTCTGCAAGACGATGTGCGGCACCCTGCTCGGCCCGAGCGCCAAGGACTACCGGTAGCCTAGATCCAAGGCGAAACGGCTTCCGCGATCAGGCCGGCCGCGATGCCGGCGAGCACGTCGTCCGCCATGATCCCCCAGCCCCGGGGGAGCGACTGCACGCTGTCGATCGGTCCCGGCTTCCAGATGTCGAACAGCCGAAAGCCGAGCACCGCGATCCCGAACAGCACGAAGCTCTCGCGAAACGCGAGCCCGCTCGCGATGCCGATCGCGATGAGTGTCCCGCTCACCTCGTCGATCACGACCACTTGCGGATCCTCGACCCCGAGCTCGCTTGCGACGCGTCCGCTCGCCCACACGCCGCCGAGTGTCACGACCAAGGTCCCCACCCAGTACGGCACCAAGCCGAACGTGTGCAGGAAGTACGCGAACGGCAGCGTGCCGAGCGTCCCCACCGTGCCCGGCGCGAATTTCGAGTAGCCGCAGCCGAACCAGGTCGCGAGCAGGCGCGCGGGGCTCACCCGGCGTCCCCGCGGCGGAAGCTCACGGCGCTTCGGCCTCGATGATCTTGCACGATTCGGGCTTGGCGAGCATCGGGTTCATGTCCGGGTTCGCCCACTGTCCGGGACCCCAGCGCAGCCGAACCCCGTCCATTTTCCCGATGAACGTCACCTGACATTCGACGACGAAGCGCGCGAGCTTGTCTTCTTCGATGCCACCCGAAGGCTCGCGATGCAGGCGCGTCGCGACCGCGGGCTGCGCCCAGAGCCCGGCGACGAGCACGAGCTGATTGTCGAGCCACGTGCGGTACGGCTGGATCACCCACTGCTTGTTGTCGTCGAGCGGCTTGGACGGATCGCGCGGCCACGTCTCGTTCTCGCCTTTGAAGGCGCAGTGGTAGCCTTCGTACTGCTTGTCGCTCGCGCAGAAGAGCTTGTTGTAGTCCGCGGTGATGAGCGTGATGGCGACGGACGCCTTGGAGCCGACCTGCCAGGTGTTCGGCTTCGGCACCGTCGGATCCTTCGGCTCGATCCATTGACCGATGCTCGACATCGGGATGACGGTGAGGCCGAGCACGAGCACGGAAGCGGTGAGGAAGCGCCCGCTGATGACAGGCGTCGGCTCGTCGGGCTGAACGCGGCGCTTCTTGCCCGACCCGCCCTCGCGGCGCTTGGGGGAGTCCGATTCGCGCGCACGCTTGGACGGCCGCTCGCTGGTCTCTTCCGAGTCCGTGCTCACCATGGGGCCGGTTGATAGCGCAAAAGCCGAGGCTCACCCAGCGCTCTCGTGGATGACGGTTCCTTGAACCCCCGGCCGGTCCGCGGCGCGCTGCTAGATGCGGTTCCCCACGTGGCCGGCCGGAAAAGTTCCATCTTGCCCAAAAATAAGGGGAAATCGTGATCCGCGCCTGGAGAGCGGGTAGTCACCAGGGTATATTCGAGATCCGCTGAGGTTGAAGATGAGACGAACGCTACTCTTGAGGTCTGCGCTTGGGTTCGCCGCAATGGGCCTCTCGGCCTATCCCGCACAGGCTGCCCTGACTTTGTCGAGCGACGCTTCCGCTGACCTCGAGGTCAAGGTGCTCGCCAACGGCCTTTCCCAGCCGACCGACATGGCCGAGCTGCCCGACGGCCGCGTGGTCATCACCCAGCGTCTGGGCGACGTGGTCGTGGTCGACAAGAACGGCGACCAGACCGAATCGGGAACCATCATGGTCTACCCGGAGTTCGGCGAGCAGGGCCTGCTCGGCGTCGTCGCCGATCCGGACTTCGCGACCAACCACTACCTCTACTTCTACGCGTCGGCCGGCACGAACAGCGACGACCCGAAGAACAAGCACAAGGTCTTCCGGATCGTGCTCGGCGACGACGGCATGCTCGGCGAGCGCACGACCATCATCGACAAGGGGCTCCGCGCCTCGCGCTCCTCGGTGGACGGCGGCGCCTCGAACCACAACGGCGGCGGCCTCCAGATCTACAAGGGCAAGCTCTACCTGTCGGTCGGCGACACCGGTCACAACAAGACCCCGCCGACCAACGAGCTCGGCACCTGCCTCAACGCCACGAACGGCAAGATCTTGCGCGTCAACCTGGACGGCAGCACCCCGGACGACAACCCGCTTTCGGGCGAGACGATGGTCACGGGCTGCGACGACTGGAACACCGCGCTGAAGGACGTAGCGCCCGAGAAGAAGATCTTCTCGTGGGGTTACCGCAATCCGTACCGCTTCTGGATCGACCCGATGACGAGCCGCATGTGGATCGGCGACGTCGGCGAGACCACGCGCGAGGAGATCTCCGTCGGCTCCCCGATCGACGATGCCGGCCCGGGCTCCAAGGGCGAGCACTTCGGCTGGCCCTTCGCGGAAGGCACGACGAAGTACACGACGTCGCAGCAGTCGTTTCAGCCCGCCAACTCGTGCATGGGCATCAAGCCCGCGCGCGACTGCATTCCGCCCGTCTACGACTACGGCCACTCGATGAACAACAACTGCGTCATCGGCGGCCTCATCCCCGACGGCTGCGGCTGGAAGGCGCCCTGGACCGCTCGTTACCTCTTCGGTGACAACGGCAGTGGCCGCATCTGGTACCTCGACGTGAACGCCGATCGCAGCGGCGTCATGAGCACCACCACGAAGGACTTCGCGTCGTCGCAGGGCGTCGGCTCCTTCCGCATGGGCGCGAACGGCGTGCTCTACATCGCGGAAGTCTCCGGTGGTGTCGTCGACAAGGTCACGCCGAAGGGCCTCGACCCCGCGATGTGCGGCGGCAGCACGGGCGGCACCGGCGGCATGGGCGCCGGCGGCGCAGCGGCGGGCTCGACCAGCACGGGCGGAGTGTCCGGCAGCGCACCTCAAGGTGGCAACACCAACGGCGGGAGCAGCGGCACCGGGCCCTCCGGCGGTCGCATGGGCAACGCCGGCAGCGGCGCGACCACGTCGAACGGCGGCAGCGGCACGGGCGGCGCCACGAGCGGCGGTACCTCGTCAACGATGGGCGGCTCCTCGACGACCATGGGCGGCACCTCGACGACTGCGGGCACGAACTCGAGCGGCGGCAGCACCTCGACCGCCGGCAGCGGCGCGACGAGCGCGGCTGGGACCGGCGGCAGCGGTGGCGACGACAAGGGTGGCTGCGGCTGCCGTGTCGGCGGCGACGCACCGAGCTCCACGAGCCTGATGGCCCTCTCCGGGCTCCTCGGGCTCATGGTGTTTGGGCGCCGGCGCTCGCGCCGCGCACGCTGACGCGCAATACTCGACCTCTGAGTCATGCGCTCGCCGTTCGTCGCTTCGCTTCTCCTCGCGGTCGTCGCTGGTTGCTCGTCGGACAAATCGCCGGGCGATCACGCTGCAGGTGCAGCGGGGTCGTCCATGGGTGGCACGACGCAGTCGGGTGGCGCCGGAGCCGGCGGTAGCTCCGCGGGCGCCGGGACGGGCGGCGCGATGGCGGGCACGTCGGCGGGTGGCGCCGGCGGTGCGGGGAGCGGCGGCATGAGCGCAGGCGGCGCGGGAGCGTCCGCGGGTGCCGGCATGTCCGGCGCAGGCGGAGCGACTGCGGGAGCCGGCGCGGCGGGAACGGCTGGTGCGTCGGCGACCGGCTGCATCGTCCCGATGGCCGCTTCGGACCAGCCGATGATGCTGTCCGCGACGGGCTGCGTCGACCCCGCGGACCCCAAGAAAGCGGCCGCGTCGCTGATCCCCTACGACGTGAACAGCCCCCTCTGGTCCGACAGCGCGACCAAGGAGCGCTACGTCTCGATGCCGGCCGGCGGGAAGATCCACGTCAAGGACTGCACGGCCGAGCCTGCGACGTGCATGAAGATCGAGGATGGCGGCACGGGCGAAGACGAAGGGCACTGGGATCTGCCCGTCGGCACCGTGCTCATGAAGGTGTTCATCATCGACGGGAAACGCGTCGAGACGCGCCTCATCACGCATCGCAACGAAACGACCTGGGTCGGCTACAGCTACGAGTGGAACGACGACGAGACGGACGCGACGCTCCTTCCCGATCAGAAGGACAAGCCGCTCGCGAACCAAACCTGGCACTACCCAAGCCCGTCGCAGTGCCTCGAGTGCCACACGAAGGCGGGCGGTCGCTCGCTCGGTCCGACCACGGCCCAGATGAACCGCGACCACGAGTACGCGGACGGCACGATGAACCAGGTCGACAAGTTCGACGCGCTCGGCCTCTTCGACAAGACCCCGACCAAGATCGACGGCTACCCGGATCCGAAGGGCACGGAGGACCTCGAGGTGCGAGCGCGCTCGTATCTCCAGGCCAATTGCTCGATTTGCCACCGTCCCGGTGGGCCGGTGAGCGACGTCGACCTGCGCTTCGTGACGCCCTTCAAGGACACCGCGCTCTGCAATCAGATGGTCAACATGGGGACGGGCGATCCGATCGTCCCGCAGATCCGCCTCACTCCGGGTAGCCCGGATGATTCGGTGCTCTCGTTCCGCATGCACACGACCACGCCGTACCGCATGCCGAAGATCGGCTCGAGCGTCGTCGATCCCGACGGCGTCTCGATCATCGACGACTGGATCACGTCGATCAAGTCGTGCCCGTAGCGGACCGTCGCGTGTCCTTCACGCGAGGGGCGGCCTCGTTGCAGCGCGCTTCCGCTCAGAGGCGCAGCTCGAGCTCGAAAGACGGGTAGAGGCGCGCGCCGTAGAGCACGTCGGCGACAGCGCCATAGTGGAGGCGCACGTTGCCGAAAAAGCCTTCGGCGAAGCGTGAGCGGAGCCCACCTTCGAGCGACCACGTGTCCTTGAACGGGACTTTGACGTCCTTGGCGCGCTCGAGCGGGATGGTGGTGAACGCGGGGAGCTTCGCGAAGAGCTCGAGCGCCACGTTGTCGGTGAAGAAGAAGCGCGTGCCCGGGCGAAACGCGAGCTGGTACGCGCCGAGCTGGGCCTCGAGGAAGGCGTTGTCCTCGCTACCGACCGAGCCGTACACGTGGCCGTAGGCGTAGGTGGCTCCGAGATCGAGCTCGAGCCAGCGGGTGAGCGGCGCGCTCGCCGTGAGCTCGATGGGGATGCTGAGGATGTCGATCTTGGAGACCGCCTCTTTGGCGAGGCCGCGCGCGATCCAGAACCACTTGCCGCGGCCGTACCAAAAGCCGACGCGCGCGCCGAGATCGAAGTAGCGCGTGTCGAGGAAGTGCCACGCCGTTCCGATGTTCAGGAGCCCGACGCTCGCGTGAGCGAGGTTTATGTCCGCTTGCAGCCCGTAACCGATGCCGTAGGCCGCGCCGAGCGTCGCGAAGGCGTCGCCGCCGCCGATGCCGAGAGCGCCGAGATTGAAGGCCCACTTGCCGGTCGGCAGGGTGTAGGCGGAGTAGCGGAGGCTGCGTTGCTCGGGGGATTGGAGATCGGCGGGAGCAGGAGTCGGAGTGGTTGGAGCGGTTTGCGCGTGTGCGTGGGACGACGCGAGCACGCAGAGGGCGAGCGTGAGGGCAGGGAGCTTCATAGCTTCACCCCCGCGACGAGCTTGCCGATGAAGCCGCTCGGAATGGTGCCGTTGGCTTGCACCACGTAATCGAAGCCGACGCCGCCCTGGAATTTGCCGTGGGGCCAGAGCACGGTCGCACCGGGAGCGAATTGGAAGCCGGTGCTCGGGTTCTTCGCGTCGCCGTAGCGGACGTCGGCGGCGTCGACGCCGCCGAAATCCCACTTCATCGAGGTGAAGCCGAGGCCCATGCCGTAGCGGAGGACGAGACAGGACATCGGGACGTCCCATCCGACGGAGAGGCCAGCGGTCAGGTTCGAAGTGTCGGCTTTGAAGTCGAAGGCTTGGCCCAGGATCGGATCACGGTGCTCGTTCGTGGTACTGCCGAGCGAGTAGTTTCCGTAGGCGCCGAGGCGCAGCCCGAAGCGAAACGTGAAGCCCGCGTCGAGTCCGAAGGTTGCGCCGTACGGGGCGAGGCTCATGCCGCGCACCGACGTGGTGCTCGCGCCGTAGCCGCCGACGAGCAGGACGCCGAAACCGGCGACGCCCGGTTTGCCCGAAGGCGCGGGTTCAGCGGGAGCGGGAGCGGCCGAAGCTGTTGCCGGCTCGGCATGCGCGGCGTGGGCTCCAAGCAGAGCCGCGAGCGCCAGACCGAGTGACGTCGACCGCGCCGGACCCTTTCGCAGCATGCAGCGGCGGTACGGTCCCACGATTTCTCGGGGAGGTAAACAAGCTTTGCAGGCTGCTCGGCGGGCGCCGCGGGGACGCCGACGGGCTACGTGGCGTCTATAGGCAGGCGTGAAACTCTCGTTCGTAGAGCAGGGCACCGAGCGCTTCGTGCCCCCCTTTGCCGAAGTGCAAGCCGTCGGAGTGAGCGCGCTCGTAACGCTCGCAGATCCGATCGGGGTCACCGCACGAAAGCAGCGTGAACGCGTCGACGGCTATGTCCACCGAGCCGTCCTTCGTCTGGTCGAGGATCCATGCGTTGAGCTCGCGCGTGGTCGCGGCACGATGCGGCGTGAAGTAACGCGCGAAGCCGCCCCACGGCGCGACCGTGATCGCGACGACGCGCGCGCCGAGAGCGCGTGCGCCCGCGTAGAGCGCGGTGAGGTCGCCTTCGATCTTCGTCGTCGTGCGCCCGGCCGTCTCGTCGCTGTAGAGATCGTTGACGCCCCCGAAAACGACCACGTGCGTGAACGACCCGCGTGGCTCGTTCGCGAGCGTCTCCTCGAAGCGACGCCGCATCTGGTTCACCATGGCGCCGCCCTTGGCGAAGTTCACGAAATGGCTCGCCGGACAGCGCTCCTCGAGGTAGCGAGCGTAGCCCCCGCCGTGCACCCCGTAGTCGGTGAGCGAATCGCCGATGAGCGCCACGTTGCAAGGTTGCTTCGGTGCTGCCGCTTCATTTCGCGCCGAAGAGGCCTGCGGCTGGGGTGCGCTCCCGCTCGGTGCGACGGCGTCTCCGACGGCTTGAGTGTTTGTTGAGTCAGCGGCGGACGCGACGGATGCATTCGCGGCGAGAGCGCTGGGCGTTGCTCCAACTTTCGCCGTCGCTGTGGTCGCGCCGCGTGGCTTTCCCGACTCGCAGGCGGAAGCGAGAGCGAGCATGCCGATGGCGGCAACGAGGGCGACGCGTGTCATGAGCAAAAGTTTGGATGGCTAGACATCGTCTAACCATTGCGACATGAGTGGTGTCTAGATCCTTAGACGCCTGTGGCTCGAGGGGTCTAGGATTCCGTACCGATGCCGAACGTGCTGGTGGTCGAGGTGGAAGCGTCGCGGGCTTTTGCACTGGCGGAAGTCCTCGGGCGGGCGGGGCACACGGCGCGTCAGGTGGCTACCGCCGAAGCCGCCACGGCGGCGCTCGAGGGCGAGCTCTTTCAGCTCGTTATCGCGGATCTTGGGCTGGCCACGGGTGGCGCAGGGCTCCTGACGCGCCTCCTCGAACGCTGGCCGGAGCTTCCGGTCGTGCTCGTGGTCGCGCGCGACGACGAAGTCGGCACTGCCGAGGCTCTGCGCGCAGGCGCCGCGGACGTGCTCACGACCCCCATTTCCTCGGAAGAAGTAGCGTTCGTCGTCGCGAAGGCCCTTTCGGGCTCGGCGACGCGCGCCGCGAAACCCCCGCGCGCGGCCGGTCAAAGCTTGCCGCTCCTCGGCGAATCCGCCGGCATGGCAAAGCTCCGCGAGCTCCTGAAGCGAACCGCCGCCGGCACCGCCACCACGCTGATTCGGGGTGAAACCGGCACCGGTAAGGAGCTCCTCGCCCGCGCCGTTCACGCGTTGAGCCCGCGCCGCGACCGCCCCTTCGTGAAGATCGACTGCGCGGCCCTGCCCGACACACTGCTCGAGAGCGAGCTGTTCGGCTACGAACGCGGCGCGTTCACGGGCGCCGTGACGCGCAAGGTCGGCCGTGTCGAGCTCGCCGAGAAGGGCACCCTCTTCCTCGACGAGATCGGCGAAATCTCTCCGCTCCTCCAGGCCAAGCTACTCCGCCTGCTCCAGGACCGCGAGTTCGAGCGTCTCGGCAGCCGCACGACGCAGCGCATCGACGTGCGCTTCGTGCTCGCCACCCATCGGGACCTCGACGCCATGGTCGAAAATGGCTCATTTCGCCTGGATTTGTTTCAGCGCTTCAACGTCGTCACGCTCTGGATCCCGCCGCTGCGCGCGCGCCGCGACGACATCGAGCTCCTCGCCCGCGAGTTCGCGCGCCGCTTCGGCAGAGACAACGGCAAGCCCGACCTCAAGCTCACGCCCGAGGCCGTTCGTGTCCTGCGCTCCCAGCGCTGGCCCGGCAACGTGCGGCAGCTCGAAAATTTCGTCGAACGGCTGGTCGTGCTCACCGACACGGACACCATCAAGGGCACGGACGTCGAGCGCGAGCTCGTCCACAAGCCCGAATTCCTCACGCAACGGACGGAGGCCACGGTCGGCACCCTCACGGAGCAGGACGTCGGCCCGCCCCAAGCGCTCGCCGAGGCCGTCCGCAAAGCCGAGAAAGCCGCGCTCATCGCCGCCTTGAAGCGGGCTGCTGGTAACCGCTCGGTCGCCGCGCGCGTGCTCGGCGTGAGCCGCGCCACCCTCTACAACAAGCTCCGCGAGCTCGGCATCGAGCAGCATTGATGGCCGGCTCCGACCCTTCCTCCTTCCCCAGGGTGCCGCCCGGCGTCTTCGACGACCAGCAATTCCTGAACAAATACGAGCTCGAGCGCGAGCTCGGCGTGGGCGGTGCCGGGGCCGTCGTCTGCGCACGACACCGCGAGCTCGAGGAGCGCGTCGCCATCAAGTTCCTGCTCTCGGGCTCGGAGAACGTGGAAGCCGTCGCGCGTTTCCGGCGCGAGGCGCGGGCGGCTCACCGGGTGAAGAGCGAGCACGTGGTCGGCATCGTCGACGTGTCCACGACCTCGACCGGGGTCCCCTTCGTGGTGATGGAGTACCTGGAGGGCACCGACCTGGAACGGATGTTGCTTGAGAGTCCCGATCGACAACTTCCGGTCCGGGACGCGATCGACTTCGTCCTGCAAGCCTGCGAGGCGCTCGCCGAGTGCCACGCCATAGGGATCGTCCATCGCGACCTCAAGCCTTCGAACTTGTTTTGCACCCATGGCGCCGACGGCCTCCCCATCATCAAAGTGCTCGACTTCGGCATCTCGAAGCTCGGCGCTGTCACGGTGGACGAAGCGATGACGGGCCGCCACGCCATCATGGGCTCCCCCCGCTACATGTCGCCCGAGCAATTCGCGACGCCCGCCGACGTCGACCGCCGCGCCGACATCTGGGGCCTCGGCATCATCCTCTACGAGCTCATCACGGGCACTGCGCCATTCGTCGGCAACACACTCATTTCGATCTGGGAGCACGTGAAGACGAACGTGCCGAAACCGCTCGAAGAGCTTCGTCGCGATGCTCCGCGCGGGTTGGGCCCGATTGTTCTCCACTGCCTCGAGAAGGATCGTGAAAACCGCTACCACACGGTCGCAGACCTCGCGAAGGCACTGCTCCCGCTCGCGTCGGAGCGCATGCGAGCGACGGTGGCGCGCATCGTGCGCATCGTCGAGATGCCGGGGGTCACGACGGCGTCGCTCTCGTTGCCGCCGAGCGGGCGCGCGTCGACGGCGGGGGCGACGAGCGTTTCGGTGCGGGCGATGGAGGTGGCGAAGGGGGGGTCGAGGAACCTCCTCATCGCGTTGGGCGTCGCCGCTGCGGTGATCGCAACCATCGTCGCAACTCAGCGTCCGCGTTCCACTCCTTCGGAACGTGCCGCGGCTCGAGTCGAGTCCCGAGCCAGCACGACCAGCGTGGTGCTCACGCG
>DATMCL010000376.1:0-10509 GCA_035558375.1 Polyangiaceae bacterium | reverse complement strand
AGGCCCTTCTCGAGAGCACGCACGAGACCCGTGTATGTGCGCGCGGCAGGCAGCGGAAACAAACCGCCCCCCGCAACCGCTTCCGGCGCGCCAGCGCTCAGATCGATGTCGAGGATGCGCTTCTCGCCCTTCCCGGGACGGGTGTACCCCTCCTCGAGCGGACCCGACGTCTTCGGCTTCGAGCCGCATGCCAGCGCAAGCGGTAGAAGAAGCAGGGCGGCGAGCCGTCGCTTCACGGCGCCTTCACTCCCGGCAAATCGGTCGTATCGATGTCCGGCCGAGAGTGCCCGGGTAGATCCGCCGTATCGATCGGCGAGGGAGCGGGAGCTGCCGCCGGTTTCGGCGCCGCGGGCGCCGTTGGCGGGCTCGAGCTCTCCCCTTCGTGGATCCGCGCCTGCGCGCGCTGCCCGTACTCCGACGCTGGCCCCGCTTGCTCGAGGACTCGCTTGTACATGGCGACGGCACCCTTACGGTCTCCCGAGCTCCACTTCTGATCGGCGACGGCAATCAAGGCAGGCAAATAGCTCGGATTCGCCTCGAGCACCCGTGCGTACATGCGCGAGGCCGTCGCGCTGTCCCCGCGGCGCCGTGCCACGTCGGCCAAGCCCGCGAGCGCCTCCGTATTGCCCGGCTGCTCGGTCACGACGCTCTGATAAAGCTCGGCGGCGCGGCGCAGATCCCCGCGCGCCGACGCCTGCGCCGCCTGCGTGAGCCGCGACCGGAAATCCCCGCCCGGCGCCGCTTCCCCGGCGCCCGGCCCGCGCTCCCCCGCGGGCGTCCCTGCGGCTCCCGACGCGGCCGGCGCGGCCGAAGCCGCGCCCGATACCGAAGGCGCGCCCACGCCGCCGTCGAGCGGCGCGCTGAAACGACCCACGAAGCTCCGGAGCTCGTCGGCGAGCGGATGCGGGTGCTCGCCGCCCGTCACCTTGGCAAGCTCCGTCTCGGCCTCGACCACTCGACCCGCACGCACGAGCGCGTAGATGAGCGCACCGCGTGCCCGAAGTGACTCATGCTCCGAAACGGCCGCCGCGCGCAACCGATCGATCACCGTGCCGAACGCCGGCGCGGCCTCGGACAAATCGAGCGCGGCGAGCACGTACGCATTCTGCGGATCGCTCGCGTTCGCGGCGATGGGACTGATCCATTCGCGCGCCTTCGTCTCCTCCCCGGCGATGCGCATGGCGTCGATGCGCGAGCGCACGACGATCGGATCGTCTGCCGCAACGGCGAACGCCGTGTCCACGGCTTGCCGCGCGCGTCCGGCGCGGCGCGTGAGCTCGCGCGTCGCGGTCTGCACGGAGTCCTTGCCCGTGGGATCGAGCAGCCGCAGCCTGAGCCACGCGGCATCGGCGCGCACCGTTTCGAGCCGCGCGAGCCCCGCAAGCACGGTCGGATCGCGATCGCTGAGCGCCTGCGCCTTGGCGAGCTGCTCCTGCGCGCCGTCGAAGTCGGCCTGGTCGAGCAGCCGTATCCCCTCCTGAAGGAAGCGCACCGCGCGGTCGTCGCGGTGAACCGGCTCCGCCTTGCGACCCGTCGAAAGCCGCACCAGGTACTGGCGCCCGAGCGTCGCGCCGAGCAACCCCGCCACGGCAAGGAACACGACGCCCGCAATCCAGCGCGAGCGCGCGCGCCGCACCGGGTCGACGTTCTCCGCGAGATCGTCGTAGGACGGCAGCCGCTCGCGCGTCGAGAGGGGCGGCGGCTCCGGCGTGGGCGCGGCGCGCGGCGACGACTTCGGCGAGATGGGCCCGGCACCCGTGGCAAACGCAGCCGCCGCGCGCTCCGAGTACAGACGCGGCGCGGGCGACCCGGGCTGCGACGGCACCGGCAGGGTCGCATCGAAGTTCGACGGGTCGCGCGGGCGCGGCTCGGGGCGCGGCGCCGGCGTAGGCGCCGTCTGCAAAGCCGTGGCCGCGTGCGGATCGAGCTCCGGGGCACGCGGGGGCGACGCAGCGGGCATCGTCGAATCGAAGCTCGGCGGTGACGACTTCGATTCGATGCGCACCGTCGACGTAGGCGAAAACGGCTGCGCAAGGTTCGACGGCGTTCCGCTGCGCTGCGTGCTGCCCATACCGACCTTGGTGGTGCCCGTCGGCACGACGATGGGGGTCCCGGGGGCCGGCTCCTCCGAAGCGAGCGGCGGCTGGCGCTCGGTCGCCGCCGTCGGATCGATACCGAGGATCCGCGACTCCGGCGCGCGCTGCGCGAACTCGCCCGACACGGCCTTCTGGGTCGAACCGAGCCCTGCCATGCCGCCCGGAAGCCCGAAGCCGCGCTGCGTCTGCTTCTCCTTCGCGGCCGGCGGGCGAGGTGCACCGCTCGGCGGGGGCGCGACGCCGTGCAGCGTGCGCGGAACGCTTTGCATGCCGTGCCCCTGCCCCGCGGTGCTCGTGAAGAAGGGCTCGAGCTCCGGGATCGAGCCGAGCGGACGCGACGGCTGTGCCCCGCGGGAGAGCAAGTCCTTGGGACCGACCTTATGCTCCCCGATCGCGCGCTGGAGGTCGCGCAGGGAGGTATAGACGAGCTCCTTGCCGCTCATCGTATGGACGACCCAGCGCTCCGGCGAGGCGACCGCGCTGCGCTCCGGGTAGATCTTGAACTGGTACCCGCAGTTCGTGCACTGCACGGTCGTCCCCCGGTCCGAGATCAGGGCGTCATCGAACTCGTAGTCGGTTCCGCAGCGGTTGCATCGGACGTCCATGCGGTGCCGTAGCGCTCGAGGTTCAGCGCCACGCTAGCACGACCTTGCAAGGGGAACGCCATGCTACGCTGGTGGCGCGCGACCGCCCCGAGATGCGTCCCGCGCGGGCGCTGCCACAAACGCTCATGCTGCGACTTTCCCAGGCGCTCCTCTTCGTCGTGCCGGCCCTCGTCGCGACGGCCTGCCCCATGTACGGAGAGGACTGCAACAAAGCCGACGATTGCGCCCTCGGCTACGTGTGCAGCGCCGGCTCCTGCATCAACGCGATCGACAATGCGAACGTGCCGCCCGATCCCGATACGCCGGCGCGCTGCGAGACGACCGCCGACTGCGAGCCCGGCCTCGAGTGTGACCGCTACAAACGCTGCATGCCCCTCGACTCCTCCGGCGGGGCAAGCGGCGGCGCTGGAGCACCCGCGGGCGCCGGCGGCTAACGTCCACGACGCGCCACGCGGGAGCGCGCTTCGCGCTACTTCACGACGCGCAGATACGGCGGCAGCTTGCGCTTGCCGGCGCCGGCCGCAGCCGCAGCACCCTCCGTCGCCGCGACGGGAGCCGCGCGCGGCACGGGAGCTTTCGCCGCCGGAGCGGGGATGGGCTCTGCACGCTCTGCCGTCCGCGCTCTCGCGGGCTGCTTCGCCGCAACCGGGCGTGTCGCCGTGCTCTTCGCCGCGGATTTCTTGTCAGCGGGAGCCTTCGTGGCGCGTGTCGCCTTGCCGGCCGGAGCCTTCGCGGCCGCCGTGCGCTTCGGCGTCGCCTTGCGTCCCTCGGCGGCGCGCGTGGGCTTCGCCTTCTTGCGTGCAGGTTCTGCTGCCGCCCTCGCGCGCTTCGGCTTCTCGGCCTGCTCTGCTGCGGGCGCGGGTGCTGCCGCCTCGGTCGGGGCGGGAGCGGGCGCCACGCGAAGCTCCGGCTTCTGTGCTTGCTTTGCTTGCTGCGCGGCGGCCTGCGCCTGCACCTCGGCCGGGATGTCGTCGGGCCAGATCATGCCCTGGCGATTCTCACCCACGAGGGCGAAGACCGAGCCCCACGGAATCACGCAGAAGAACGGAGAGCGATTGAAGCTCAACGTGCAACTGAGCCCCTCGTCGTTCACGTCGAGATCCGGAATCGGCACCGCCATATTGAGCCCGACCTGGAGCACGAGCTGCGGCTGGCGCTTGAACCACGCCGGCACGTGCACCGAGTCCGCGCGCGGATCGAGGTGCACGTAGACGGTCGCCTGCTCCAGGAGCTGAAGGGCTACGTCTTTCTTCTTGGGGAGCCGCGTGGGCTGCATGGGCGGGGCCATTTCTATGACTCGAGGGACACGGCGTCAATCATCGTCACGGGGATAGGTCAAGCGCACGAGCTCCGCGCGCGTCCCGAGCGTGACATCCGACCAGCGGGCGACCTCGAGCGTGCACTCGGCGAGCCCCGCCGTCGGCAGCGAGACGCGCTCGCCCGTGAGGTCCGTCACGAGGTCCTCGAGGCCCGGATTGTGGCCCACGAGCAGCAGCCGAGCGGCATCGCCACCGCGCGCCGCGAGCACGGCGACGAGTCGCTTCGGCGACGCGAGGTAAAGCTCCGGCTCGTACTCGACGCGAGGCAGCGCGCCCGCGCCCTTCTTCAGGCGCTCCACCGTCTCTCGCGTGCGCACCGAGCTCGACGACAAGATGAGATCCGGCAGCTGGTCAGCGATGAGCTCCCCCACCCGCTCCGCGGCGCGGCGACCGCGCTTGGCGAGCGGACGCGCTTCGTCGCCGTCACCGGCGTCGGGCTCGGCCTTCGCATGCCGTAGGATCAGCAGGGTCTTGATCGAATTCTCCTCTCGCCCGAGATCCGGGAGAGTACCAAGCCGGCGCCCACAATAGAAGGTGCTAGTTTCCGACTTCCCGGACATGACGGCACGCATCCTCGTGGTGGAAGACGAGCCGGCCATTGCGGAATCCGTTGCCTATGCACTCCGGCGTGACGGCTTCGTCGTGAGCCTCGCGGCAACCTTGGCCGAGGCGGAAGCGCAACGCGGCGACGCCGATCTCGTGATCTTGGACCTCATGCTGCCCGACGGGAGCGGTTTCGAGTGGATCGGCGCCCTGCGCGGCGAACGCCGCGACCAGCCCATCATCGTGCTCTCGAGTCGCGACGGTGAGGCGGATCGCGTCGCGGCGCTCGAGACCGGCGCCGACGACTACGTGACCAAGCCCTTTTCCCCGCGCGAAATCGTCGCACGCGTGCGCGCCGTGCTGCGTCGCTCGAGCGCGGCGGAGGCCGAAGCCACGAGCACCACGGCCGTCGAGGTCGACGCCCGCGCCCGGCGCGCGTGGGTGGGCCCCACGGCGCTCGAGCTCACGCGCGTGGAGTTCGACCTGCTCGCGTGCTTGCTCGCCGGTCCCGACCGCGTGCACACGCGCGCCGAGCTCATCGACCGCGTCTGGGGCGACGGCTTCGCCATCACCGACCGCACCGTCGACTCGCACGTCAAGGCCCTGCGCCGGAAGCTCTCCGAAGCCGGCGCCGACCCCGCCACCATCGAAACCGTGCGCGGCGTCGGCTATCGCGTGGGCTCGGGTCAAAGCGACGGCGCGGGGCACGAATGAACCCGGTCGTCCGCCTCGTCCTCGTCGCGACGGGAGCGGTGCTCCTGATCCTGTTCGTCGCGTTCGTCGTCTCGCGCCTCCTGCGCACGCGCTCGCGCGGGATGTCGATTCGAATGCAGGTGTTCTTGGCTCTCGCGCTGATCGTCGGCACCTTCGCGCTCGGCCTCGGCATCATGGTGATCGACCGCATCGAGGCGCGCGCCGTGAAGCTCGCGATCCAAGCCGCCACCGACGAAGCCGCCGCGATCGCCGGCATCATGTCGGGCGAGCTCGACCGCACGGGCGGCCGCATCGACGTGATCGCGCGGCGCCTCGAGGGCGAGCGCGAGCGCGGCGCGGATCTCCGCATGGAGCTGCTCGACCCCGCCGGGCGCCGCGTCTTCCCGCGCCGCAGAGACACGGCGCTCGAGCCGGGCTCGGTCAGCGTCGAAGCGCCCATCGTCGTGAACGGCGAAACGCTCGGCTCCGTACGCGTCATCAAGCCCACCGTGATCATGCGGCGCCTGCTCGCGGATTTCGCGCCCACGATCCTGCTCATCAGCGCGGTGCTCGGCGCGGCGGCGGCGCTCGCAGCGGCGTGGATCGGTCGCGCCATCGCCGCGCCGATCGAGGCGCTCAACGTCTTCAGCGAGCGCGTCAGCGAAGGCGACCTCGGCGCGACGCCGCCTCCGGTCCACGGCCGGGAGCTCATGCATCTCTCGCGCTCCCTCGATTCCATGCGCCGGCAGCTCGAGGGCCGCCCGTTCGTCGAGGCCTTCGCCGCGGATCTCTCGCACGAGCTCAAGAACCCGGTGGCCGCCATTCGCGCGAGCGCCGAGGTGCTCGAAGAGAGCGCCCTCGACGAGCCGCACGAGGCGCGCCGCTTCGTCGGCCGCATCCGCGAGGCGACCGCGCGCATCGAGCGCCTGCTGGGCGAGCTCCTGAGCCTCGCCCGCATCGAAGCGCGCGGTGCCGAATCCTTCGAGCCGGTGGATTTGGGGAAGGTCGCAGAGAGGGCGCTTCAGTCGCTCGGAGATACCCGTAGTCGTGTGACGGTGGAGGTGCAGGCCGGCGCCTTCGCTCGCGGTGACGAAAGCTGGCTCGGTCGCGCCCTGCAAAACCTGATCGACAACGCGCTCATCCACTCCGAGCCCGGAACCCCCGTGAAGGTGCGCGTGCTGCGCGAGGGTTCGCTCGTGCGCGCGAGCGTCACGAGCACGGGCAGCGTCCCGCGCGCGATCCGGACCCGCCTCTTCCAGCGCTTCGTCACGGCCCGATCCGACCGCGGCGGAACCGGGCTCGGCCTCGCCATCGTCCGCGCCGTGGCCGAGGCCCACGGCGGCCGTGCCGAGCTCGTGCTCCCGGGGCCCCCCGAGGTCGAGTTCCGCATCAGTCTCCCGGCGGCGTGGCGGAGCCCCGGCGACCAACTGCGCGAGGCCGTCAGCGAGGCGCGCGAGAGCCTCGGCCAGCGGAGCCGCGACGACTCGGGGAAAAACCTAGCAAATACCGACGGCTAGGCATTTCACACCCAGGTGAAATTCGTTCAGGGGCACCACCTCGTTTCGGCCCGGCCGGGGTTTCTCCATCAAATCTCCACGGTTGCGGGCGCCCTGAGAGCGCCATATTCACCTTCGTCGTCGACCGGCCGTAGTGCCGATCGAACTTAACTCGGAAAGCGAGACAGAGCGCGTGGCTACCAACGGACATCTGCTTCCCAAGCACGTCGCAATCATCATGGACGGCAACGGCCGTTGGGCTTCCTCCCGGGGCCTCGCCCGGGCCGAAGGGCACGCCGAGGGCGCCCGGGCCGTGCGCGACGCGGTCGAGACCGCGACGCGCATCGGTATCCCCTACCTCACGCTCTACGCCTTCAGCGTCGCCAACTGGGCGCGCCCCCGCACCGAGGTCGAGGCCTTGATGCGGCTCCTGGTCGAGTTCGCCAAGTCCGAGCGCGCCGAGCTCCGTCAGAACGGCATTCGCGTCAACGTCATCGGCTCGCTCGAGGACCTGCCCACCGTCACGCGCCACGCGGTCGAAGACCTCATGGCGTACACGAAAGACGGCGAGCGCATGACCCTCACGCTCGCGCTCTCGTACGGCGGTCGCAAGGACATCATCGAAGCGGCCCGTACGCTCGCCGTGCGCGCGCGCGCCGGTCTCGTCCTGCCGGAGGAGATCGACGAGCGCAGCTTCCACCTGCACATGACGACGCACGCGCTCCCGAACGTCGACCTCCTCATCCGCACGGGCGGCGAGACGCGCGTCAGCGACTTCCTCCTGTTCGAGGCCGCCTACGCCGAGCTCCTCTTCCTGCCGATCATGTGGCCCGACTTCAAGCCGCAGACCCTGACCGACGCCGTCGCGCACTACGGCAAGCAGGAGCGCCGCTTCGGCATGACCTCCGAGCAGATCTCGACGAACGTGCAGGCGTTCGATCCGTTCGACCGACCGAGCTGAGCTCGGCCGGTCGCGTCTCCGTTCACGCGTCGGGCATCCGCCGCGCGCCGGCCCACACCGTGGCCGCGTCGAGCTCGTCGAACGCGAAGGCTTTCACCTCCGCCTTCACGAAGTGCTCGGCGAGCTGCGGCACGAGCCCCGCGAGCCGCGAGTCGGTAACGAGCGCGATGCGGCGCACTTCCCGGTGGTGATCGCGCACGAAGCGAATGTGGCTCATCACGCCGCGCAGACTTTCCCAGCCGGGAAAGTGATGCGCGTGGAGGACCAACCCGTTCAAGGGGCCGCGCGTCTTGACCCATTCGTCGGCAGTGGATGCGAGCAGGGCGAAGTCCGCGGGGCCGAGCGCCTGCTTGATCTCCACGACGATCACGCCCGACTCGGGCAGAAGGCGCGGAGCGATGTGAGCGGGAGTGGTGGTCTGGTTCTCGAGCATGATCGTGCTCCTTGGTGAGAGGACGGCGGCCGGACGCGGCCGTGATGCCCCTAAGATCAGCAAGCGGCGTGCCGCGCGTATTCCTGCGTCGGGCGCCGCAAGGGTGTGTCTTTTGGCCCCGGTGTGGCCGGCAGAACTTGCGCCACAGCGCGCGCTTTCGAAAAGATTGCGCGGGCGGAGCGAGCATCGTTCTAGCGATCGCTAGAACGAATACTCGACGATGTTCAGCGACTTCACCTTGTCCTGCCAGGTGATGCCGCGGATCTTCTCCGCGACGCAGTCGGCGAATCTCTGGTTCTTGGGGGCGGTCGTGAGATCGAGCCCGACGGCCTTCCCGTCCCAGACGGCGACCTTGGCCTTGAAATGCGAGCTCCCCGGCTTGCACGGCTCGTAGATCTCGACCTTGTTCAATGGCGCCGCGAGCGCTTCCTGCTCCACGTTCAGACGCGGCGTCCCCTGCGGCACCGCGTTGATCGCCTCGAGCACGGACCCGTTCGCCTTGAACTCGGGCGTCGGCACCTCGGCCTTCTTCGCGCCGCTTTCGGCGGGTTTGGCCGAGTCCGGCTTGTCGGCCTCGGCCTGGTCGGGCTCCGGGGGAGCTTGAGTCTTCGGCGACTCTTCCGCGCTGCTCGCGGATTCCGAAGGTGCAGCCGCATCCGGCTGCGAGCCGCCGCAAGCCGGCACGGCCAACCAACACAACGCACAACCGATGAGCAGCCCGCCTCGCATACGACGGACGATAACGCTCACGCTCTGGGATCGCAACGCGCGTCGCGTGCGCGCGGTGCGATGCGTTCACCCTGCGACGAGACTCGAATTTTCGCTGCTACGACGAGTTTTGCCACGTCATTCGCGGCTCGGTTCTCTGCGTGTCCCCTCGCCGACTCCCTCAGCGCAGCAGCCGGAGCAGCGCCGCGATTCCAAGCGCGACAATCACGATGCCCGCAACGCCGACCAGCAACTGCGCTGCCGGGCGCACGTCATACGCATCCAGCAGCGCGCTGCCCCCGATGACCACGAGCACGACGACCGCCCAACGCCAGCGGTCACCGGCCTCCGGCTCAAGGTAGCAGGTCCGTTTGCTTCGGACGTGATGCCGCTGTCGAACGCGGCGAGTCCCGTTGTCGCAGGATCTGCGGACGCGCCCGCAATCACGACACCGGCAGTGGAGTGCAGCAGCGAAACCGAAGTGCAATGCAGCAAGCGGCAAGGAGCGGAGCGACTCAGCTTCGCCGCGACGAAGGCGTCACTCTAACTATCTCATTGGGCGCAACGGCTCTGACCGATTGCGCCCCTTGGGTGCGGCGCGCGCGAGCCCGCGCAACAGGTAACGCCAACGCGACAGGTAACGCCAACGCGACAGGTAACGCCGGCGCGACGGGCACCGCCAACGCGAGGGACCGCCGACGAGATAGGTGGTGTGCGCTTGAGCTCGGGTGGCTTGGAGCTCAGATCGATGCGCGGGGCGTCTCATCGAGCCGGACGAGCCCGTGACGGCGCCAGCCGGTGTGGGCGAGCCAGGTGCGCGAAACGCCGACGGGAGGCTCTGTCGAATGGGCTGCGGCGCTCTGCCGCAGCCCATTCGCTCCCCCGGCCCATGGAGGCGCGACGCCCGAAGCCGGGCGCCATCCCCGCCATCCGTCGAACCAGGCACCGGAAGAAAATGGGTCGATTCCGGAGGCGCGCGCTTTGCGCGTGTGCTTCCGAAAGTTCGCGAGCACGTAGACGAAGGCATTCCGCACTTCGCGCGGGGTCCGCAGTGCTCGCCCGTGCCACCGATCGGCCCACAAGGGCCCGCGCCGCGACAGAAGGTCGTTCACGTAACGAGCGACTCGGATGGCAACACCGCGAACACCACTCGAAAGGGCACGTTTGTCCGCGGCTTCGACGATCAGGTGCAAGTGATCGCTCTGCACGGAGAACTGCAAGATGCGGAAGCGCTTTGGATCGCGCCTCGAGGCGCGACCCAAAGCGAGCCGCACAGTCGGGAACACATGTTGGCTGCGCAGCGGAGAGAGCCGCGCACGCAGCGTCACATGCACGGGTTCGGCGGCCTTCTGCGGCGGCCGCGCTCGATGCGGAACATTCCCGCGTTCCGCCCGCTTGCGCCCCGCCCCAGGGCGCGCCCCGCCCCAGCCGAACGGAAATCGAAGCGGTAGCTGCGCTGATCGGGCCACGCCAACAACATATAGCCCCTTTCATATCGGCCGTCAATGTTGCCCGCCAAACTCAACGCGGTGGCGCGAGCAAAGGGTCCCACCCACGGATACCTTGACCGGCCCGCCGCAGTCGCCTTGCCGCCGTGCAGTCGCCTTGCCGCCGTGCAGTCGCCTTGCCGCCGTGCAGTCGCCTTGCCGCCGTGC
>DATMCL010000375.1:0-3773 GCA_035558375.1 Polyangiaceae bacterium | reverse complement strand
CACCTTCTTCGTGCACTCCGCGAACTCCGGGTCCTCGGCGGCGTGCGCGCGCGCGTCGGCTTTGAGCTTCTCGAGCTCGCCGGGCCTCACGTCGGGGCGATCGGAGCCGACGAGCTTCTCCGTGTAGCGATCGAGGAGCGCCGTGCACTCGGCGGGGGACGGGCCGCGCGAGCACGCGAGCACCGAGAGCGGGAGCGCGAGCGCGAGCGCGAGTGCGCACCTCAGCGGAAGCATTCCTTTTCGATCTGGTCGGAGGTCTTGGCGTTGCGCACGCAGTTCATCGCCTCCGCGGTCACGCGACGTCCGACGCAGCGCCGGCTCATGTCCTTCTTGAACGACTCTTTCGCGAGCTTGATCTCGCTCGCCACGGTCTCCGTTCCGGCGTGCGCCTGCTCGAGCTCGAGCCGCGCAACGCGCTCGACGATCTCCTCGCACTCCTTCTCCGAAGCGGGGTGACCACAGCCGAGTGCCGCTGTGGCGATTCCGCACGCGACGAAAATTTTGAACCGGTTCGTCCGCATCGCGGTGCGAGCGTGGAACGTCGCGGGGCCCTCCGCAATCGGGGTGCCGTTCACTTCACGAAGTGCCATTCAATGTCCTCCGAAATCTGGACGCTCGTTCAGGTCCTGCTAGGTTCATAAGGCACATGAGCCGCTTGCGTGCGTCCGCCCCGCCGGAGCCGGCGAGCCCGGAGCTGATGCTCCGCAAGGCGAGCCTCGCGCGCACCTCCTTCACCCGCGCGAAGTACGCCCAGCGCGGCCTGTCCCACCGCGGCACCCTCGACCGCACCACGCGGACGATGCTGCTCCGGCAGCTCTACCTCTCGCACATGGAGGGGCGGCGCTTTGTCGACGCGCTCCGCGTGGCCGAGCAGATGCTCGAGGGCGCCGTGATGCCCGACGTGGCCCGCCAGGACGCAGCGCGCGCCTGCCTCGGTCTCGGCGACCGGGATCGCGCCACGTATCACCTGCGCATCGCCAGCCGGGTGAGCCCGCCGGCCCGCCGCGCCTTCCACCTGTGGACGCTCGGCAGCGTGCTCTTCCTCAATGGCCAGCATCGTGAAGCGGCGGGTGCGCTCGCGCGAGCCGCCCGCTGGGGCACGACCGACAAGCCCCTTTACCGCGCTCAGCTGGCCCTGGCGCGGCGCGCGGCGGGTGAAGCGGTCAGCGGCCTCTCCGCCGTGCGCGAGCGGCTGGAAGAGGCACCCTGTGGCCAAGGCTACGGCCGGTTCGTCCTCGGGGCGCTGGCGTACGAGCTGCGCGACGACGCGGCGGCCGAGCGCTACCTCGCGGCGTTCGTCCAGCGGGCGACCGGCGGCCGCGTCGCGCTCGAGGTGGCCCTCGCCGGGGAAGTCGCGCATGCCCGGCGGCTCCTGCGCCGGGTTCGCTCGCGCCGGCGAAAATCAGGCCCCAGCCGTGCGTGAAACCGCGGACCCCCTGGCGCGGTAGAATAGCCTGATGCCCGCAGCCGACGCTTTTACCGAGGCCCTCGCCAAGGGCCCCCTGTATGCCGCCCTGGCGGCCCTGGCCGGCGGGTTCGTGGTCAGCCTGACCCCCTGCGTCTACCCGATGGTGGCGGTCACCGTCAGCGTCTTCGGCGCGCGGGAGGCTAGGAGCCGTTGGGAGGGCGCGGCGCTCTCGGCCGCCTTCGTGCTCGGCATCGTCGCGATGTTCGTGCCGCTAGGCGTTGCGGCGGGTCTCTCCGGCTCGATCTTCGGCTCGGTGCTTCAGAACCGTTGGGTCGTCGTGGGCATGGCGGTTTTGTTCCTCGTGCTCGCGGCTTCGCTGTTCGGCGCTTTCGAGCTTGCGCTGCCCGGCGCCCTCACGAACCGCCTCGCGACGCTCGGCGGCATTGGCTACAAGGGCGCCTTCTTCCTCGGGCTCGCGTGCGGGCTCATCGCGTCGCCGTGCACGGGACCCGTGCTCACCGGCATCCTCGCCTGGATCGCCAAGACCAAGAGCGCGGGGCTCGGCGCGCTCGCGATGGGGGCTTTCTCCCTCGGTCTCGGGGTCCCGTTCTTCGTCGTGGGCACGTTCGCCGTTCAGCTGCCGAAGAGCGGGCGCTGGATGGTGCACGTCAAATCGCTGCTCGGCATCGTGCTGGTCGTCGTGGCGCTCTACTTCCTCAGCACCGTATTTCCGGCCATTTCGGCGCTCGTGCAGCCGGGGACCGTGCTCTGGGTCGCGGCGGGCATTGCGGTCGTCTCGGGCGTGCTGCTTGGAGCCGTGCACCGCGAGTTCTCCGATCCCCTCGTCGGGGTCAAGGTCGGCAAGGGCGCCGGCATCGCGCTCGTGAGCGCCGGCCTCTTCGCGTTGGTGCTCGGCTTTGCCAAGCCGGCCGAGGCGCTCTCCTGGCAGCAGGGCAATGTCGAGGCGGCACGCGAGCGCGCACTGCGCGAGAAGCGTCCGATGATCGTCGACTTCACGGCAGCCTGGTGCGGCGCCTGCAAGGAGCTCGACAAGCTCACGTTCTCGACCGCGCCCGTCGGTGCGGAGCTCGGGCGCTTCGTGGCCGTGCGTGTCGATGCCACGAATGACGAGGACCCGAAGGTGGGCTCGGCGCTCCAGCGCTTCGGTGTGCGCGGCCTGCCGACGGTGGTCGTCTTCGACTCCCGCGGGAAGGAAGCGCTGCGCTTCACCGATTTCGTCCCGCCCGACCAGTTCCTCGACGGCATCAAAGCGGTCGATTGAGCCGCTTCGGCGCGCTACGGCGAGCGAGCAGGAAACCGGTTCCAGCAATGGACCCGAGGGCCGGTCGCGGTCGGAGCGATTTCCCAAGATTTTCTGGGGTATCCGGGCATCACCCATAGTATGAGGCTGGAAAAATTCAGCCATAAAAGAAGTTGCCTGCTTTCCGCCGCGTTCGGTCACGAGTCGCACGTGGCCCCTGATTCCTACGTCACGAGTTTCCGGATCGTTCGCGATGGCATGCGCTTCCGGGTGCCGCCCAAGGGACACGGTTACGTCAAATGGGAAGAGGTCCAGGCGGTTTCCTTTTCGGAGCCGCTCGGCTGGTTCGTGATCCAGACCTCTGACGGACGCACCATTCGCGTCACTTCGCGCCTTTACGGCATGGAGAACATGGCGGAAGCGCTGCTCGCCAACGTGCCTCGCAGCCATTTCGATAGCCGAGCGCACTCCGTGCTCGCCGACCGCGCCTCGGGTCACTCGCCGGCTCCGAGTCGCTGAGTCCCGTCTGCCAGCCACCGGCGACCTCCGCGCGCATGCTCGAGATCTCCATGGACGGCGAGGTGGTGAGCGCCATCCACGAGGTGAGTCCGGGCTCGGAGCTTTTACAAAGCATCACCTGGTCGCCGGGCTCTGCCGTTGGCTACGTGAGCAAGCTGACGACGCTGTACCCGGCGATGCCGGCCCAGTAGCGTTCGCGGTCGCTCGATGCGCGATAGGCGACGGTGCGAGGGCGCTCAGGGCTCGAAGTCGGGCTTCGCCGTGCCCTGCGTGGGCTTCGGCGGCGGCGGCGCGTCGCCCGTGTCCGCCTTCGCGGGCTTCGGTGTGGCAGGGGACTTGGGCGCTGGCGCCGGCTTGGGTGCCGGCGCGGGCTTCGGTGACGAGCCCTTCGGTTTGCTCGGCGCGGGCTTCGGCTCGGGCGCGGGTTTCGGGCCTTTGGCGCCTTTTTTCGTCTTCTTCTCGGGCTGCTCGCCGCTCGCATCCTCCGGTGATTCGCTGGGCGCCGGCTCGAGCTGCTTCTCGCCGAGCGCGGTGCCGAGCGCCCTCAAGAAGTCCGTCGTCGCGTGATCGAGGTCACGCGTTCGC
>DATMCL010000374.1:0-9940 GCA_035558375.1 Polyangiaceae bacterium | reverse complement strand
TGGGGCGACGTGACGGGGACGGTGCGGGCCATCGGGCTCTTCGTGACCACCATCGACACCCCTGACGGCGTTCAGACGCACATCGGCAACGGCAAGGTCTTGAGCGGGACGATTCAGAACTTCTCGGCCAACGCCGTCCGCCGCGTCGACCTCACGGCGCAGCTTCACCACTCGGTGCCGGTGGCGGACGCGATCACCCGCCTCAAGGCGAAGCTCAAGGAGATCCCGAACGCGTCGAAGGACCACGGCCCCGACGTCGAAATCCTGCAATTTACCGAGTTCGGCCCGGTCCTGGCGGTCCGCTCCTACACCCACACGGATAACTACTGGCAGGTCTATTTCGACATCAATAAGGCCATCGTCGCAGTCGGATCCGAGGCCGGATATCCGCCCGTCGAGCGGGCGATCAAGATGCGCCAGCCATAACGCCCCAAAAAAACCGCTCGAAACCGGCGGTTAACAAGTTGGCAACGCACGGCGGGTCTGGTACCGGTGACATCCGAAACCCGGAAAATCGTAAGTTCCGGCGTCACCTCGAGGGTTCGGATGATGTCAAAGTCGTGGGCTCGATCGTTGGTTCTTTGTGGGACGACGCTGTGCGCCGCCCAGGCCGCAGCGCAGACGGAGGGGTCGGCGGGAGCATCCCTCTCGACCGGTGATGGAGCGAGCGCGGACGCGTCCGCCTCCGCCGCCGCACCGGACGCCGCCGCGCCTGCACCGGACGAGGCTGCCGCAGTCACGAAGCCGGTTCCCCCGGCGGAGGAGCCGTACCAGCCGTACGAAGACGGCTACCCGCCGGACGGCAACGTGCTCGAGCTCGGTGCATTCGGCAGCATCCTGTTTCCGAGCAAGACGCATAACCTGCGCGCGAAAGAGTTCCCTCCGAAGGAGTACGAGCCCGCCTACGGCGGCGGCGCGCGACTCGCCTACTACCCGCTCTCCTTCCTCGGTCTCGAGGGCGAAGGCATGGCCGCGGGCGGCAAGGTGAAGGGGAACAACAACCAGGCGCTCTTCTACCGGTACGACGCCCAGCTCGTCGTCCAGTGGCCGCTTCCCTACGTCGCTCCGTTCCTCACGGGCGGTGTCGGGCGTCTCGGCGTGCTGAGCCGCGCCATGGGCCACGACGTCGATACGGCGTGGCACTTCGGCCTTGGCGCGAAGGTGGCGCTCACGCACGCGCTCTCGTTGCGCGTCGATGGTCGCGACAACCTCACGCCCAACATCGACAAGGACGGTCAGGCGCACACCTTCGAGGTGATGCTCGGCCTGAGCGCCACCATCGAGCGCGCGCGGAAGGAGCTGCCGCCGCCCCCGCCCGATGCGGACAAGGACGGCGTGGTCGACACGGTCGACATGTGCCCGAACGACTTCGGTGTCGCGCCGGAAGGTTGCCCGCCGGACACGGACGGCGACGGCGTGAAGGACAAGGACGACTTCTGCCCGCGTGAGGCAGGACCGGCGCCGAAGGGCTGCCCGATCGTCGATCTGGATCCGGACAAGGACGGCGTGAACCTGCCGTGCGACGCCTGCCCGGAGGAGGCCGGTGTGAAGCCCGACGGCTGCCCGGTGCGCGACACCGACAAGGACGGCATCTTCGACGACAAGGACAAGTGCCCGAACGAGCCGGAGACCAAGAACGGCTTCGAGGACCTCGACGGCTGCCCCGACAAGTTGCCCGACGCGTTGAAGAAGTTCTCGGGCGTCGTCAAAGGCATCTACTTCAAGAAGGGCAAGGCCGAGGTGCAGCCCAACTCGAAGCCGGTGCTGATGAGCGCCGTGAAGGTCCTCCAAGACTACCCGAGCATCAGTTTCGAGATCTCGGGTCACACCTCGAGCGAGGGCGATCCCACGGTGAACCAGTCACTCTCGCAAGAGCGTGCTGAAGCCGTGAAGGACTGGATCGTCCAGAACGGCGGCATCGACGCCAAGCGCCTGAAGACGCGCGGCGCCGGGTCGGACGAGCCGATTGCGGACAACAAGACCAACGCCGGCCGCGAAAAGAACCGGCGCATCGAGTTCAAAGTTCTGCAATGAGCGCACGCGGCCCTGAGCTCGGCTCGGGGCCTCGTTAGGGAACGCCCCGGGCTTTGGCTCGGGGCGTTTCGCTTTGTCGGCTCCCGTAGCCCGTAGCGCGACGCCACAGGTGCGTCCCGACGAGCCGCGCGCTAGCATTGGTGTGTCGACTGACGCCCTCGGACGTCGGTCGCATTCCCCGCGTCTCTTCCCGCACGGAGGATTCCATGACGTACACACGAATGATCCGCGCGCTCGTGCTCGGCTCGGCGCTAGCGCTGTCGCTGTCGTGCAAATACTCGGAGCCGGACACCAAGCTCGGCAACGACGAGCAGAAGCTCAGCTCCGAATCCCACGAAGCGCCCGAGCACGCCAATCAGGGAACGTCTGCCGACCCCCCAGCGAAGAAGGGAACGCCCGAGGAGGCGAAGCGCCAGCCCACGGAAGCGAGCGGGTCCTGCGACGATCGCTCCTGCGTCGCCTCCCAGGATTGCTGCGGTGGATACCAGTGCGGATTCGACCCCGAGCGAAGCAAGGTCCAGCGCTACTGTCTGCCGCAATAGCCGAGCTCTGCTGAAATTGCCTATCCGACGGCGCCCGAGTCCCGGGCGCTTGGTGCAAGACCGCGCTCGAGTTACGGTCCGCGGCGATGGAGAATTCGTGCCGAGTGACGGTGGGGCGGCTGATGGAGATACGCATCCTCGCCGGCTTCGCGTCCGAGGCCGACATCGACGCGCAGATTGCGCGGGTGAGAGCGACGATGGCGGGCGTTCCCGAGGGAACGCGCGTCGTGATCGCCGCGGACTGGCGCCACCTGCCCGTGATGTCGGAGCGGGTTGCGGCTCGCGCCGCGAACCTGCTCACGACGACGAGCGATCGCATCGAGCGCAGCGGCATTCTGGCGCAGCCGGACTCTCCGACGGCGCTCATGCAGTTCTTCCGGTTGGTGCGCGAATCGGAGCATCCGAGTCGCAAGGTGGTGACTTCGATTCCCGAGCTCGAGGGTTGGCTGATGCCGCTGCTCACGCCCGCCGAAACGCGGCGCCTCGTCGAGTTCGTGCACGAGTGAGCGCGAGTCGCTCGACCGAGCCAGTAGACCGGGTGACATGACGCTCGTCTACGCACACAGAGGCGCACCGGCGGAGCAGCCGGAAAATACGCTGCCTTCTTTTCGCCGCGCGCTCGAGCTCGGCGCGGATGCTCTCGAGACCGACGTGCACCTCACCGCCGACGACGCGATCGTCGCCGTTCACGATCCGGACGGGAAGCGCGTCGCCGGCGTCGAGCGGCTCGTGCGCGCGACGACGCTCGCCGAGCTTCAGAGCTGGGACGCCGGGTATGGCTTCGTCGATGCGCGCGGAGAGCGACCGTTCGTCGGGCGCGGGTACCGCATCGCGACGCTCGCGGAGCTGCTCGTCGAGCTGCCGCCCGTGCGGCTGAACATCGACTTGAAGTCGGAGGAGCCCGCGCTGGTCGAGCGCTTCCTCGAAGTCGTGCGGCGCCACGGCGCCGAGGGGCGCGTCGTCGCGGCCAGCTTCCACGCTTCGGTCCTCCGCAATCTGCGCAGTCGCGGCTGGCGTGGGGAGAGCTCGCTCGCCGAGCGCGAGTTCATCCTGGCGTGGCTCTGGCCGGCGTGGCTGCGTCTCGCGCCTCCACCGGGGACGCGTGCCCAGATCCCCACCCGCTCGGGTCCCTTCAAGCTCGCGACAGCGCGCACTCTCGCCAAGCTGCACCGCCTCGGCCTGCGCGTGGACTACTGGACGATCAACGATCCAGCTGAGGCGAAACTTCTCGTATCGCTCGGCGCCGACGGCGTGATGACGGACGATCCCGCGCGGATCGTGCCGGCCGTGCGCGCCGCGGGCGGCTGATTCCCAAACGAGACACCGCACGGTTTGCAAAGTTCTTCGCGCGAGCGCCTGTCACGCTCGCATGAACATGCGAGATCACGTCGCGTGAGTGTCACCGAATCGGGTGGTGACACCGAGGGAATGCGTGTATGGCTGCGCCGTGGTGGGAGTCTCCATGACGAATCATTCGATCAAGCGCCTCGTTTCGCTCCTTACGCTGACCGCTACCGCGCTCTTGGCCGCGGCGTGTAGCACCGTCGATACCGAAACCACCCTCGCCGAGAGCACCGACGAGCTCACGTTCGCGGAGACGACGCTCATCTCGATGGAGGCGGAGCACTTCACGACGAACACCTCGCAGGGTGGGAAGTCGTGGACCTCGTCCACGGCGAGCTCGCCCTCGGGCGGTCAGGCGCTGATCGCGACCCCGGATAGCGGCGCTGCCGTCAACACCGGCTACACGACCGGGAGCCCGCGGCTCAACTTCGACGTGACGTTCGCGCAGTCCGGCACGTATCAGGTCTGGGTGCGCGGCCGGGCTGGTGGCTCGGTGGTTGCGGATAGCGACTCCTGTCACGTGGGCCTCGACGGTGTGGGGGTCGCCTCGGCGGACCGCATCACGGGTTTCACCGCTTCCTTCGGCTGGAGCCGCTCGACGATCGACGGCGTCAACGCGACGCTCAGCGTGCCGAGCGCGGGCCTCCACACCGTGAATCTGTGGATGCGCGAGGACGGCTTCGTCGTCGACAAGATCGTGCTCACGCGCGACTCGGCCTACACGCCCACCGGCACGGGCCCCGCGGAGACGCCGACCACCACCTGCACGAACGGCGCGACGCGCCCGGGCACCACGCCGTGCGGCATCAACAACCGCGGCGTCATCCAGCAGACCTGCAGCAGCGGCACCTGGACGAACAACGGCACCTGTATCGATCCCGACGTGTGCCTCGACGGCCAGACCCGCGCGGGCACGGCGGCCTGCGGCCTGAACGGTCGCGGTAAGTTCAACCAGCAGTGCACCACCGGCCAGTGGGTGAACACCACCTGCGCGGATACGGACGTGTGCGTCGACGGCGCTACGCGCCTCGGCCCGACGGCATGCGGCACGGGTGGCCACCTGATGCAGACGTGCACCACGGGCCAGTGGGTCGACGGCTCGGTTTGCAGCGCCTGCGGCAACGCGGTGTGCGAGCGCACGGAGAATTGCAATTCGTGTGCGGCGGACTGCGGCGCTTGCCCGGCACAGGTATTCCTCGAGGCTTCCGGCCAGGTTTCGATCGAGGCCGAGCACTTCACGACGACGAGCGCGAACGGCAGTACCGACACCTGGACGCAGATGTCGAACGCCAGCGCCTCGAACGGTCAGGAGATGCAGGTGGGCGCGGACAACGGTACGACGTGGACGGCGAACGTCCCGACGACGGCGCCGCGCCTGACGTTCGACGCGTACTTCGCGACGACTGGCACGTGGAACCTATGGGTGAAGGGCCGCTCGGCCGCGACGAACCAGACGTCGGGTGACTCGTGCTGGGGCGGTGTCGACAACGCGCCGAACGCGACCTACTTCGACTTCGCCGACAACGGCGCGACCGGTTGGTTCAACAAGTCCGTCACGATCGGCACGAAGGGCGTCCACACCGTCACCGTCTGGGGCCGCGAAGACGGCTTCTACGCCGACAAGATCGTGCTCGCGAGCAACACGGGCTTCACTCCGACGGGCAACGGCCCGGCCGAGAGCACGAAGGGCCTTCCCGGCACCTGCGGCGACGGCACCTGCAACCCGCAGGAGGACTGCGGCAGCTGCTCGAACGATTGCGGCGTCTGCACCACGTGCGGCAACGCCACCTGCGAGGCGGGCGAGACGTGCAGCAACTGCGCGACCGACTGCGGCGCCTGCCCGCTGCCGGGCATGGATACGTGGCCGTCGAACCCGAATTGCGTCGCCCCCGCGCCGCTCGCGTCGAGCTACCAGACCACCAACAAGTGGCCGAACATCACCTTCACGAGCCCGATCCAGGTCGTGCAGCCGCCGGGCGACAGCTCACGGCTGATCGTCGTGCAGCGGGCGGGCCTCGCGCGCAGCGTGCCGATCAACGCCACGAGCTCGTCGCAGGTCACGAACTTCCTCCAGCTGAGCAACGTCGTCACGACCAGCAACGGCGGCTTCCTCAGCATGGCTTTCCACCCGAACTGGGCCACGAACCGCTTCGCGTACGTCGTCTACACGACCAACAACCTCCAGAAGCGGCTGTCGCGCTTCACGTCGACCGACGGCGGCGCGACGCTGAACGCCAGCACCGAGCAGGTGGTCCTCAACATCACCCACCTGAAGGAGTTCAACCACAACGGCGGCCAGATCGCGTTCGGCAACGACGGCTACCTCTACATGTCGTCCGGCGACGACGCGTACCTCGACTACACGCGCGCCCGCCAAGCGGCTCAGACGAACAACCTGTTCGGCAAGATCCTGCGCATCGACGTGAACAACGGCTCGCCGTACTCGATCCCGCCCACGAACCCCTTCGCGAGCGGCGGCGGCTCCCCCGAGGTGTACGCGTACGGCTTCCGCAACCCGTGGCGCTTCAGCTTCGACAAGACCACCGGCGACCTCTGGGAAGCCGACGTTGGCGAGGACACCTGGGAGGAGATGAACAAGGTGACCCCCGGGTTCTACGGCTGGCCGTACTACGAGGGTACGTCGTGCTTCTCCGGCAATCAGACGGACTGCAGCACGCCGTACACGGCACCGACCGGCAAATACGGCGGCGATTCCTCGTCGCGCTCGATCTCGGGCGGCTTCGTGTACCGCGGCAGCGCGCTCCCGAGCCTGTACGGAAAGTACGTGTTTGGCGACTACGTGACCGGGCAGATCTCCTTCTTCGATCCATCGACCGGCATCAAGACCGACATCGGCGGCACCGCCAGCGGCGGCGCGGTGGTCGGCTTCGGTCAGGACAACACCGGCGAGCTCTACGTCGTTCGCTACAGCACCGGTAAGATCGAGCAGCTGGTCGCCGGCAGCGGTGGCGGCGCGACGGACTTCCCCTCGACGCTTAGCGCCACCGGTTGCTTTAGCAGCACGAACCCGACGCAGGTCGTCTCGGGGGTCGTCCCGTACACGATCGCCCAGTCGTTCTGGTCGGACGGCGCCGCGAAGGAGCGCTTCATCGCGCTGCCGAACGGCACGCAAGTCACGGTGGATTCCAGCGGCGACTGGGTGCTCCCGCCCGGCGGCGTGACGATCAAGAACTTCCGCCTGAACGGCCAGCTCTTCGAGACCCGCTTCTTCGTGCGCCACTCCGACGGCACGTACTCCGGCTACACGTACCAGTGGAACGACGCGCAGACGCAGGCGAACCTGGTGCCGCCCGCCGGCGCCACGCGCAGCATCGCGGGACTCAACTGGTCGTACCCGACGCGCGCGCAATGCTTCGCGTGCCATAGCGCCTCCGCGCAGTACAGCCTCGGCATCGAGACCCGGCAGCTCAACATCGACGAGACCTACCCGTCGACCGGTCGCACGGCGAACCAGCACTTCACCTTCAACGCTCTCGGCAAGCTTACGGGCAACACGGCCGCCCTCACGGCCTTCCCCGCGATCAACGACGAGAGCGTCGCGATCGAGACGCGTGCCATGGCGTACCTGCACATCAACTGCTCGAGCTGCCACCGCCCCGGCGGCATTGGCGCGGGCACGATGGACGCGCGCTTCGACACCTCGTTCGCGAACAAGGGCATCTGCAACGCGAATCCTGGCCTCGGCGATCTCGGGGTGCCCGGCGCGAAGCTGATCAAGCCGGGTGACCACGCGGGCAGCGTCGTCTGGCTCCGCATGAACCAGCGCGGCAGCACCGTCGGCATGCCCCCGCTCGCGAGCACCATCGTCGACTCCAATGGGGCGTCGATGTTGCAGGCGTGGATTGATGGGCTGACGGGCTGCCCGGCGCCGTGAGGTGAGCCCACCCGCTTGACGCCCCAAGCACGTGGCGCGAAAGCTCGACCTCATGGCGTTCCATGAGGTCGTGCCCGACGGCGAGGCGGCAAAGTTCGAGGGTTTCGCGCGCGAGCTCAGCGCGATCCAGGCGAGGCACGCCAAGCAGTCGGGGCAGGTCGAGCGGGCGCTGCACGTCAAACAGCACGTGGCAGCGGTCGGTGAGCTCGTCGTAGACCTGAAGGGGACGACGGGCGCTGGCGTATTCGCAGAGGACGGCGCGCGGTTTCCCGTCTACGCGCGCTTCTCCAACGGGGCGAGCCAGCGGCAGAACGACAAGGCTCCGGACGCGCGCGGCTTCGCGATGAAGCTCGTGGGGGTGCGGGGGCCGAAGCTGATTCCCGGGCTCGAGCAGGAGCTCACGCAGGATTTCCTGTGCATCTCGGCCGCGGAGCTGCCCTTTCGCACGCCCGACGAGTTCATGGCGTTCGTGCGCGCCGCGAAGGACGGCCCGCTCTTGCTCGTGCCGCGGCTACTCGGTGGCCTCGGGCTCAGCCAGGGATTCGGCGTGCTCCGACGCCTAACCAAGCAGCAGCCGATGGACTCGTTTGCCACCACGGCCTTCCACACGGGCGCCCCGATCGCCTTCGGCGCCACCGCCGCAAAGCTCGGCTTCTTCCCGCTGCAGAGCGGCGCGGCCGGGCACGACCGAAGCGACGACGCCTTCCGCGCGGATCTGTTGCGACGACTCGAGGCGGGCCCGCTTTCATGGGCGGTGCGCGCGCAGCTCTTCGTCGACGACCAGACGACTCCTATCGAAGACGCTTCCGTGGCCTGGGCGGGACCCTGGCTCGAGCTCGGTCGTCTCACCCTGAACCAGCGCGATCCCGCGCGTGGCGCCGAGCTCGACGCGCTCGTTGCGAAGATGTCTTTCGATCCGTGGCACGCCATCGCCGAGCATCGCCCCCTCGGTGCCATCATGCGCTCTCGCGGCGCCGTGTACGGAGCGAGCGTCAAAGCGCGCGGCGCAGCGGCGGAGCCAAAAAGCGTCGTGTTCTGACGCCGCGGGGCCGGGTGTAAAATGCCCTCCGAATGCGCGGGGAGACTCGTGACGATGCCCGTGCCCCGCAGAGTGCGACCATGCGCGTGATCCCCGTGACGGAGGAGAACCTGCCCGCCGTGCGCGCGTTCCTCGAGGCTCGCGCGGACACGGCGCAATTTCTGCTCTCGAACCTTGCGAGCTGCGGCCCGCGCTTGGGCACGGCACCGATCTCGGGCAACTTCAAATGCATCGGGGGCGACGGCACGATTCGCGCGGTTTTTTGCCTGACCCGGCGCGGAAACCTGCTCATCGAAACGGGAGGCCGAACGGATTTCACGACAGCGATCACCGGGGCCTGCATCGGTGAGCCCGTGGAGCTCCGCGGCGTGATCGGTGAGTGGGAATCGGCACGTGCCGCCTGGGACCAACTCAAATCCGAGGGGCGCATCCTCGAAAGACTTCATTCTCGCGAATGGCTCTACGCGCTCGACCTCACGAGAGCGGGAGCAACGCGCCTGGATGTCCGTGCCCGCGCACTCCTCCCCGGTGATTTCAGGCAGGTGGAGCCACTCCAGTCCGCGTTCATGATCGAAGCCGGCGTGCCCAATACGCGTTCGCTCGAAGAACGCCGCACGGTTTTCGAGAAAGACGCTGAGGCGGCTCGCCATTGGGGATACTTCGACGTGGACCGGCTCGTGGCGATCGCGTGCTTCACCGCCGTCCACGCGCCGCGTGCTCAGATCGGCGGCGTCTACACGGCGCCCGAGCAGCGCCGTCGCGGTCGCTGCCGCTCGGTCATGCAGAAGCTCATCGACGATGCCGCGAAGGTCCACGGCCTCGCTCGCCTCGTCCTTTTCACGGCCGAGGAAAACGGCGCGGCGCAGCGGCTCTACGAATCGCTCGGCTTCGAACGCATCGGCGATTACGGCTTGTTTTTCGGAGAACCGGCCCCCGGGCAGGGTGGTTGAGCCACGCGTGGCGCGCGGGGACGTGAACGGACGGTCACGTGAACACTTTCGTCATTCCCGGGCATCCTAGATTGGGAGGCCTTGGTGCGGGCACAATCACTGCTTCTACTTCTATCGGGTGCGGTGGTGTGGGTCG
>DATMCL010000373.1:0-9010 GCA_035558375.1 Polyangiaceae bacterium | reverse complement strand
GCCTGGTACTACGCCGCCGGCATCGACGAGCCGATCGAGCTCAAGCCGCCGCAGAAGACGGCGGACGGCTACGGTACGCGCGTCGCCGCGGTGCCGGCCGGCGCGGGGCGCTCGCTCCTGGCCGTCGCCGCGCCGAATGCCGGCCAGCTGCACCTCTTCCGCACCGAGGGCTCGGTCGCCACCTACCTCGGCTGCCTCGGTGGGACGCCCGGGTTCGGCCGCACGCTCGCGACCGGCTTCGTGAGCACGAAGGGGAGCGCCCCGCCCGAGCTCCTCGTCGCCGACTACGACGCGGTCTTCGTGCTCGAAACCGAGCCGCTCGCCGCGCTGCCCGCGGCAACGAACGTCTCTTGCACGCTCGCCGCGCTGCCGCCGGAAACCCTCCGGAACTCCTTCGGCTGCGGCTCCACGAAGGACACGGGCGATTGCAGCTCCTCCGACTTCGGCGCGGCCCTGGCCGTCGCGGACGTGGACGGCGACGACGACGGCGAGGTTTTGGTGGGCGCTCCCCAGATGGCGGTGTATGGCGAGCACGGCGTGGGGGCGATTCTGGTCTACGACATCGATTCCCCGGGCGACGGCGCGCTCAGCGACGTGCGCTTCGTGGCGAGCGGCAAGACCGGCGACGCGCTGGGCGGCGCCGTGGCGGCGGGTTCCAACGGAAGCCGCGACATCATCGTGGGTGGCGAGCCGAAGAGCGGTCAGGTATCGCTCCACTACTGCTCGTCGTTGGTCTCGCCCGCGATGGGCGGCACCCGCTGCGAATAACCATGCTCCCCGAGCGCAAGCAAATCCTGGTCGTCGACGACGAGCCGAATCTGCGGCGTGTCCTCTCCGCTCAGCTCGAGCGCGACGGCTACGACGTGCACACGAGCGAGGACGGTGAGCAGGCGCTAGCGCTGCTCACGGAGCACCACATCGACCTCGTCATCACCGACCTTCGCATGCCGAAGCTCGACGGGATGGAGCTTTTGCGCCGCATCAGCGCGCTCGAAGACCCGATGCCGGTCGTGATGATCACGGCGCACGGCACCGTCGATACCGCCGTCGAGGCCCTGAAGATGGGGGCCTTCGACTACATCACGAAGCCCTTCGACCAGGAGGACGTGCGCACCATCGTGCGCAAGGCCGTCCGCACGCAGGATCTCTCCGCGACGGAGGCGTCACGCCCTTCCCTGGTCGGCGGCCTCGAAGCCGGACGCTACGGCATCATCGGTCAGAGCCCGGGCCTGCTCGAGCTCTACACGGTGCTCGATCGCGTCGCGGACACGCCGACCACGGTGCTCGTCACGGGCGAAAGCGGAACCGGCAAGGAGCTCGTCGCGCGCGCCCTGCACGAGAATTCGTCGCGTCGCGACAAGCCGTTCATCAAGGTCAACTGCGCCGCGATTCCGCGCGACCTGATGGAGAGCGAGCTCTTCGGCTACGAGCGCGGCGCCTTCACGGGTGCCGTGGGCTCCAAGCCCGGACGCTTCGAGCTCGCGAGCGGCGGCACGCTCTTCCTCGACGAGATCGGGTCGATCCCGGTCGAGATGCAGGTGAAGCTCTTGCGCGCCCTGCAGGAGAGCGAGTTCGAGCGCGTCGGCGGCGTGAAGACCATTCGCGTCGACGTGCGCCTCGTCGCCGCGACCAACACGGATCTGAAGAAGGAGATCGCCGCCGGCTCGTTCCGCGAGGATCTCTATTACCGCCTCAACGTCGTCCCGATTCGCCTGCCCCCGCTGCGCGAGCGCCGGGAAGACGTCCCCCTGCTCGTCGAGCATTTCGTGAAGAAATTCGACGCGCGGTTGCGCAAGCGCGTCTCGCGCATCGAGCCCGAAGCGCTGCAAATCCTCACCGATCACCCGTGGCCCGGCAACATCCGAGAGCTCGAGAACGTGATCGAGCGCGCGGTCCTGTTCTGCGACGGCGACGCGCTCCGCCCCATCGACCTGCCGAGCGAGCTCAACCCCCGCACGCCCGAGCCGCCGACGACCGCCCCGACGCAGAAGACACCCGCGCCCGCGAGCCCCGCCCAGAGCGACGGCTTGAAGGAGCAGGTGAAGGCGGCGATGAGTCGGCTCGAGCGCGAGCTCATCGTGAAAGCCCTCGAGCAGACCGGCGGCAACGTCACGCACGCCGCGCGCCTGCTCAAGATCTCGCGCAAGGGCCTGCAGCTCAAGATGAAGGAGCTCGGCCTGCGCGAACGCGACGAGCGCCCGGAGTCCTGACACTGCCGCGCTCGTCTTCGACCCGGCTTCGGCTGGCGCTCGCCGCGCTCGCGGTCGTTCTCTCGCTCGGCTGCGCGAAGAAGTCGGACTCGGCGCCGGCTCCGGCTCCGAGCTCGTCCGTGCGCAGGAAGAGCAGCATTTTGCCGCCGACCGCTCCCCCGGTCCCGCGTCAGGGCATGGTGTTCATCCCCTCGGGCGCGCTCGTCGTCGGCACGCCTCCCGACTTCTACCCGCGGCTCGCCGACGAAGAGGTGCCGGGCGAGCAGGTCATCGTCGGCGGCTTCTACGTCGACGTTTTCCCGTACCCGAACGAGGAAGGCGCCATCCCGCTCACCAACGTCACCGCGCCCGACGCCAAGCAGCTCTGTGCCGACCGCGGCAAGCGTCTCTGCGGCGAGCTCGAGTGGGAGCGCGCATGCAAGGGCCCCGACCAGCGCCCCTACGAGTACGGCGACCGCTACCGAGACGACGCATGCGGTACCGGCACCCCGCCGCAGCTTCGCCCGAGCGGCCTGCGCGTCGGCTGCCGCAGCGACTTCGGGGTCCGCGATCTGCACGGCATCGCGTTCGAGTGGACCTCGAGCCCGTTTCGTCGCGGAACCACGGGTGACCTCGTCGCCGCGCGCGGAGGGAACGGCACGTCCGGCGAGCTCGTCGGGCGCTGCGCCAATGCCGTCGGACGCGCTCCCGATGCCGCCGCGGCGTCGATCGGATTTCGCTGTTGCGCGGGGGCGCTCGGCGCGCCGGAGGTCGAGCTCAGCGTCCGCCACCCGCGCAAGCTCGAAGCACGCGATCGTCTCGACTCGGCTCTCGTTGGCGAGCTCACCAAGACGCTTCCCGACGAGGCGCGCGCCTCTCTCTTGCGGCACGGCGCGATCGAGGCCGATCGGCAGTGGACGTGGTGGCCGGCGGGCAACGACGAGCTCACGATCATGAGCTTCTGCGCGGGGACGGGCCGGCGCGCTCTATGCGGCGTGCTGGTGGCGCGCGTCGTGCTCGGCAAGGCCAAGGCGCTCACCTGGGCGGACGGCGGCACCTGGCAACCCATGCTGCACGCCGAGAACGATCCGCGCGACATCTGGCTGCTCGGCGGCGACGATCCGGGCGCGTTCCGGCGCCGCATGACGTACCAGTGGGGGCACGTGAGCGCTGGGAAGCGCGAGAAGCGGCCGGTCAATCTGAAGGAAGAGCGGGGGGCGCCGAAGCGCGGCGGGCCCCGCTAGGGCCGTCCCTCACCGCGGCCGGCACTCGTCGTCGATGCGCGCCGCGATCCCCTTCTCCTGACGCGACAGCCGCTCGAGCTCGTGCGTGTAGACGCCTGCGGTGATCTTGTTGTCGGCCTTGCGTGCCTCGTCGAGGCCCGTCGCTTGGCGTGACGCGTTGCGCGCGAGTGAGCCGAGATCGACGACGGCTCGGTTGAGCTCGGGAGTCCCGCCGTCGAACCCGTCGAGGCCTTGCGCGAGCGCCGTGTACTCCTTGGCAATGGCCGCGTAGGAGGTGTCCTTCGGTCCCCGCCCGAACTCCTTCTCGATCACGTCGAACGAGGCGTTCACCTGGCGCGCGAGCGTGCGGCAGCGCTTCACGTCGCGCATGCGGTCGCAGCCGACGACGAGGACGGCCGACGACGCCAAGCCGACCAGGGTCGCTCGGGCCACGAGGCTGCGGACGGGGAGCACTGCCGGGGAAGCTACTTGGTTTTGCGGAAGGCCTGGGCGAGAATGCTGGCAATGCGTTGGCCGGCCCTCGGCCTCCTGGCCTGCCTCGTCGTTGCGTGCCGCCGCGCGCCCTCGAAGGAGCAGCCGCCGCCACCGCCCGCGCAGAGCGCGGAGCCGTCCGCCCCCGCCGCGGCGGCCATCAATAGCGTGCTCTCGGGAGTGCACGCTCGCCTGTCGCTCGCGGCGCCCGCCTGGCAGCTGCAGCCGCTCGCCTTCGGGCAGCACCTGCTCGGAGTGCTCGGCACCGACCGGGTGCACGTGTATTCGCTGCCGGACGCCGCGCTGCTCGTCGACGAGCCGCTCGGCGCGCCGCGGGCCGTCGTCGCCATCGCGGGTGGGTCGCTCGTCGCGTCGGGACGGCAGGGCGCGCTGCGCTTCGACCCCGGGGCGAAGAAAGCCGTGCGATTGCCGCCGATTCCGTCCTTGCCGAGCACGCTGCTCCTGCCGGAGCGCCGCGATTCGAGCTTCGTCTGGGCTCTCGACACGCGCGGCGGGGTGCTGTTGCGGCAGCGGCTCGTGCTCGATCCGACGCGCTCCTTCGACCAGAATGTCACTCTCGAGGGTTATGACGGCGGCGCGCTCGCCGTCATGCGCGATGGGGCCATGCTCTACCGGGCGCCGGGCGGCGTCCGGCGTGCGCTCCCCGAGAATCGGTCGCGTCTGTTTGCGACCCGCTTCGATGCATGGCGCCTGCTCCCTGGTCGCCGCGTCGATCAGGTTTGGGCGATCGCGCCGGACGGCAGCGTGGAGCTCTGGTTCGTGGGCGATCGGCTGGTCGTGCAGAAGCGGTTCGTGGCGGGAGCACCGCCTTACGACGCGGCGGCGAGCAGCGACTACCTTGCGCTCGTGGTGCTCGACGAGCCCGGCAACGCCCCGCGCCGGTTCCGCCTCTTGGTGTTCACGAACGACGGGGAGCGCGTGCTCGAGCGGGAGCTCGAGCCGGGAGGGCCGGAGGTGGGCGAGGACTGGGCGGTCCGTGCCGGCGAGAATCGGCACGTGGCGCTCAGCGAGGACGAGCCATTGCTCGCCGTCGGGGGGCCGGGAAGCCTCGCCGTGTTCCGGCTCCCTTCCGGTGAGCTGGTCCCGTTCCGCTGAGCCGAGAGCCGGCCGCCGGGCCCCTTGCCGGCGAGAACTTGGCCGTTCGCGGGGCGCCGGGCAGAACCTCGTGTGGGATGACGTCCGCGCGGATCGAGCCAGAACTGAACGCCCTGAAGCAGCTCGCCGAGGACCTGGCGGGCCGGCAAAAAGATCGCCTCACGAGCGCTCACCTGCTCGCCGCGATCGCCGCGCGCCCGAGCCCCGCGGGCCTTTTGCTCCAGGAGCGCAAGCTCCATCTCGACGAGATCCTGCGGCTCGGCCGTAGCGTTCCGGACGATTTCGCCGACTCGGTGCGCAGCCTCTTGAGCAAGGCCCACGCGATCGGCGCGCGCATGGGCCGAACCCGGGCATCCGCCGAGCACCTGCTCGTCGCCTTGCTCGGCGAGCCCCGCTCCGCCGCGCGGCGCGTGGTCGAAGACGCCGGCGCCGACGTCGCGCGGCTCCGAACCGCGGCGCTCCAACTCGGCCAAGGCCTCGTCGCCGGCCGGCGCCTGCCCGATCGCGCGGGAGTCGCTCCGGCCGCCGCCCCGCTGCCGCCGCCCCGCAAGCCCGAGCCCGTACGCCGTCCCGCGACGGCCGTTTCGCTCTTCTCGCTGGCCGTGAAGAAGGCGCCGGTCGTCGAGCCCGACGCCGAGCTGCTGCCCCCCGCCAAGGAGGCCGCGCCGGCGCCGAGTCCCGTCCCGGCACCGGCCGTCGCAGCTGCCGTCGCGAGCGAGAGCGATCGCTTCGAGCTCGATCCGCAGCGCTTTCCGATGCTGGTCGCGCTCGGCAAGAACCTCACGCGCGCCGCCGTGCGCGGCGAGCTCGATCCGGTCGTCGGTCGCGACGCCGTCATCGAGCAGGTGCTCGACGTGCTTGCCAAGCGCGAGGGCAACAATCCGTGCCTCGTCGGCGTCGCCGGCGTCGGCAAGACGAGCGTCGTGCGCGGTCTTGCTCAGCGCATCGCCGACACGCGCGACGGCTCGGCCCTCGACGATCGCATCGTCGTTCAGATCCCGATCGGCGAGCTCGTCGCCGGCACGGGCGTCCGTGGTGCTCTCGCCGCGCGGCTCGGCCAGATCCGCAAGGAGACGATCCTCGCGCGCGGGCGCATCGTGATCTTCTTCGACGAGATCCACCAGCTTTTCACGGGCGAAGCAGCGGAGGAGATCGCCTCCGAGCTCAAGGTGGCCCTCGCGCGCGGCGAAATCCCCTGCATCGGCGCTACGACGCTCGAGGAATACCAGAAGGCAATCGGCAACGACGCGGCGCTCAGCCGGCGCTTCTCGCTGGTCGAGGTCGACGAGCCGACGCGCGAGGACGCCTACCTCGTGCTCGACGCGCTCAAGCCGACGCTCGAAGCGCACCATGCCGTGAGCTACCAGGACGAGGCGCTCGCGACCGCCGTCGCCTGGTCGGTTCGGTACCTGCCTGGCCGCGCTTTGCCCGACAAGGCCGTGTCGATCCTCGATCTCGCCGGGGCCCGCACGCGGCGCCGCCAGCGTCTTTCGGTCGGTCCCGAGACGGTGGCCGAGGTCGTCGCCGAGCTCGCGGACATGCCCGTCGAGCGCCTGCTCGAATCCGACGGCGATCGCATGCTCAAGCTCGAGGAGATCCTCGCCGAGCGGGTCGTCGGTCACGCCGCCGGCATCCGCAAGATCGCGCGCATCCTGCGCCGCAACGCCGCGGGGCTCGGCTCGCGCCGCCCGATCGGCACCTTCCTCCTGCTCGGACCGACCGGCGTCGGCAAGACCGAGACGGCGAAGGCGATCGCCGAGGTGCTGTTCCATTGCGACAGCGCGATGACGCGGCTCGATCTCTCGGAGTTCAGCGAAGCCCACGCCGTCGCCCGCCTGATCGGCGCGCCCCCTGGGTACGTCGGCCACGAGGCGGGCGGCCAGCTTACCGAGGCCGTCCGGCGCCGCCCCTACCAAGTGATCCTGCTCGACGAGATCGAGAAGGCGCACCCCGACGTGCTCACCGCCTTCCTCGGTGTGTTCGACGAAGGCCGCCTCACCGACGGCCGCGGTCGCACGGTCGACTTCACGAACACCGTGATCCTCATGACCTCGAATCTCGGCTCGGAGGAGACGCAGTCGGGCGCCCGCCGGCGCGTCGGCTTCGGCGGCGGCGGCGAGGCGACGGACGACCTCGAAGCGCGCATCGTCGCGGCGGCGCGCGCGGCGCTCGCTCCCGAGCTCTACAATCGCATCGACGAGGTGCTCGTCTTCTCGCCGCTCGGTCGCGAAGAGGTGCGCGAGATCGCGCGGCGCCTGCTCGTCGCCATGGCAGAAGCGCTGCTCGATCAGCGCCGGGTGCGGCTCGAGTACGGCCCCGAGGTCATCGAGCACCTGCTCGATCGCGGCGGCTACGATCCGACCCTGGGCGCCCGCCCGATGAAGCGCACCATCGCGCGACTCGTCGAGGCGCCGCTCGCCGAACGCTTGCTGAAGGGCGAGCTCCCGCGCGGCAGCGTCGCGCTCCTCGAGCTCGACGGCGGCGAGCTCGACTTTGACGTCGTCGAGCCGAGCCCCGGCGTCGCCGGCGCCGCCGAATAGCGCTAAAGTCTGTCGGGTCATGCAGGACGAGCAGCGGCCGCGGCTCGCGCGCTGTGAGCGGCACGGGCTCGCCTACGATCCGGAGAAGGGGACGGGCTGTGCGCTCTGCCGCTCCGAGTCGCGACGTCCGTCGGGCTTTCCTCCGCTCGACCGCGTGATGGTGGGACTCCTCGCCGCCATTCTCGTCATGCTGGTCGGCGGCGTGCTCGTTCACGTCGCCACACCGACGCTCGAGCGCTGGCTCGGCTCGACTGCCGCGACGACGCCGGCCCCCGGCGGGAGCGTGACTCGGGCCCTCGTCGTCCCGGCGGACTCGGATGAGCCCGAGGACGCGCCCGTCGCCGCGCCCGAGCGACCGCCGTCCGATCGGGTGCACTCGCCCGTGGAGCGCGGCCCGACCCGCGCCGAGCTCCCCTTGACGGGCGTCACCCTCCGAACCGGCACCTTCAACCTCCGCACGAAGAACGGCATCGGGCGCAGCGGCATGGCATTCGTCCCGGCGGAAGCCGCGCAGGGTCCGCGCCCCTTGCTCATTCTGTTCCACGGAACGGGCGGCAGTGGCGCGAGCATGCTCGCCACGTTCGCGTCCGTCGCTCGCCAGCGCGCCGTCATCGTGCTCGCCCCCGACTCCGGTCGCTCCCCCGACGGAAGCTACAACTGGCAAGTGCCAGACCAACCGAGCGACCCGTCGCTCGACACCCAGCACGTGCTCGCGTGCCTCGAGGAGCTCTACGGCACGCCGCACCTCAAGGTCGATCCGACCCTCGTGCTCGCCGCAGGCCATTCAGGCGGCGGCAGCACCGCGGCCTACCTAGGCACGAACGACCCTCGCGTGCGCGCCTTCGCGGTGCTCCACGGCGGCGTCTTCGCGAGCGGCCTCGGCCCTTCCACTGCGCGCGCTTGGTTCTCGACGGGCACCGAAGATCCCATGCGCCCTCCGGACGTTGTCCAGCGCGCCGCCGCGGCCGCCCAAAAGCACGCGAGCTCCGTGAAGCTCCGGCTCTATCCGGGCGGTCACGGCCTCAGCCAGTCCGAGATCGACGACGTGATGTCGTGGTGGCTCGACGGGTGAGGTAGGCGGTAGGGCAAGCCCGCAGCCCCGACAAGCACCAGATGTCGGGTTGACGTCGCCGGGAGGATGAATTCTTGCGCGTGAGGGGAGGCAGTTGCCCCACGTCGGTCCCACGTGGGCGCGAAGCAAGAGATGCAGTTCGCCCCACGTGGGCGCGCGAGGAGGGAGATACCGTTGCCCCCCAGCGTGGGCGCGCGAGGAGAGAGAGCCAATTGCCCCCCACGTCGGCGCGGCGTGGTACGGCCCGCGTGCTCGGCCGTCGGCCTGCGCGCGCGGGTGCCCCCAAGCGCGGGCGCTGCCCGCGCGGAGGCACGACGGAATCGAGCTGTGATGCGCGGCTGGAGGTAACGCGCGGGCGTGGGCTGTGATGCGCAGGCG
>DATMCL010000372.1:0-2517 GCA_035558375.1 Polyangiaceae bacterium | reverse complement strand
AGGCCAAGCTCCATGCTTCGAGCCTCCGCCCCTCCGCGTTTCGCGGAACTTTCGGCGACGTTTTGGCCAACTGCCGCCCCAATTGTGACGTGCGGCCCGCGCAGCTACGCTCGCCGGCATGTATCGATGGTTGTTCGCTCTTTCGCTCCTGGTGGTGGTCCCCGGCTGCAAGAAGGAAGAGGAAGCTCCTGCCGGGGCAACCTGCGGCAAGAAGCCGTTACCCGATTGCCCGACGCAGAAGTGGATGAAAGACAACATGAAGCCGGCGATGGACCAGAAGGACACCGCCGCGCTCGCCAAGGCGCTCGACACCGTCGCCGCTCACCCGCCGAGCGGCTTCACGGGCTGGGACACGATCGCGAAGAAGGGCGCCGACGCGGCCCGCGCTGGCAATCTCGACGACGTGAAAGCGGCTTGTAAGTCGTGCCACGACGATCTCCGTTCCCGCTTCAAAAAGGAGATCCGGGACAAACCCCTCTTTTGACGGTATTCTCGGGGTGCATGGTCGCGCTTCGCACGGCGCTCGCCTTCGTTGCGCTCACCCTCGTGGGCTGCGGCGGTGCGGCCTCGAACGCCGACTGGCTACGCGAGCCTGAATCGGGCGCCGTCATCGGTGACGCCCCCGCCGCCCTCGCACACGAGTCCGCGTCAAGCTCCGTCGTGAGCGACGCGAGCTACGCCATGAGCGAGCTCGAGCCGACCGCCGGACGCCAGCGTCTCGATCACACCGTGACCCTCGGCGAGATCATCGCGATGCCGCCGGGCGCTGCGCCCGCGACGCAGAACGGCGGCTCGACGACGGTGATCGTCAACGTGAACAACACCATGCAGCCCGGGTACGCGCCGTACTACGGCGGCTACGGCTACGGCGCGCTCGCGCGGGGCAACGTCGGCAGCGGCCGGCCTTCGCCCGCACCGCACACGGGCGGCTCAGCACCCGTCATTCCAGGGCAGAGCTGGCCCGCACCGCCGAGCTACGGACCGTCGTTCCCGTACAGCACGAGTCCCGCGTCGCCCTGGGAACACAAGCACTGAACGCCGCGGGCGCGCTGGTGTTCCTTGCAGCCACGGGTTGCTCCGGTAGAACCTGGCTTTCAGGCGGGCCCGCCGCTCGCTGCGTCCGCCACGAGCGCATCGCTGGGGCGGAGAGCCGCTCGGGCGCGCCGTGGTCGGCAACAGCAGCGGGCGGAGCTTTCTCGGTGCCGAGGCGGCGGCGCGCGTGCTCGCGACGAGTCGCGAGCAACTCGCAGGGTTCGGAATACTCGGTGGGCGTCCTCATCGGCATCGTCTGGCTCGATCAACGGACGACGAACGACCGTCGGAACCTTCCGCTGCTCTTTGGACCCGGCGGAGGCCGCGGAGACCTCGAGTACGTTCGCTGAGGGTGCGATTCTGCGCCCCGTCGCGCTATCGTCGCTGCCATGGCCAGCGCCGAGCACCGGAGGTCGCGAGGGTTCGTCGCGATGCGGATCCTGAGCTTCGGGCATGCGCTACGCGGCCTTGCGCGGCTCACCCGCGAGACGAACGCGCGCATCCACGCGCTCGCCACCGTCGTCGTGCTCTCGGTCAGCTACTTCCTGCAGCTTGCCGCGCTCGAGTGGGCGCTCATCGCCTTCGCGATCGGCCTCGTGCTCAGCGCTGAGGCCCTGAACACCGCCGTCGAATCCCTCGCCGACGCCGCCGTCCCGGAGCGACACCCGCTCGTGGGCGCGGCAAAGGATCTCGGCGCCGCCGCAGTCTTGATCGCCGCGCTCACCGCAACGGCCATCGCGGCCCTCGTGCTCGGGCCGCATTTGGTGGCGTTGAGTCGCTAGCTTCGCTACGGCCATCGTGCGTGCCTGGCGTTACTGGGGACCGAGCTCGCGGAGCGCTTGTCGAATGACCTGCTCGATGGAGGAGACGGCATTCGGGAGCTTTGCAAGAGCGCGCTTGGCATCGCCCTCGCGGAAGCCCAGGGCCCGGAGCGCCTGAAAGGCTTTCGCTCGGACATCAGCAGCCGCTGCCGCGACGACGCCGCCGTAGGGCGTGCCGTCCGCGTGGGCGAAACGCGCCGAGGAAGCCGTGCCCGTGATGATGAGCCTGCCTTGATGAACGGCGCGGTGATGGGCGCCGCAAAGCGTGATGAGATTTTCCGCGTCGTGGTCGCCGCCTTCGGACCGAAGCCCGATGTGGTGCGGCTCGACAAAGACCGCGTGTCGGCACCCGGGAACGCGACATTTCCCGCCGTCCCGGCGCAGGACCGTGCGCCGAGTTGCCGGGGGGATGGTCTGGGTTGCTCGGACGGAAGCTGCGTTCACATGGTCGCGACCGTTTGCCACGCCAACGGCGCCCACGTGTGCGTCAACGTGTCCGAGGTGTTGCCTGTCGCACTCCGCCATCTCGACGACTTCGGGACCGACCTCGATGGCTTCGCCGCGCCCTTGTTGCGTCGCCCGGCGGCAGCTCTCGCAAACCGTGAGCGCGATTTGATAGCTCGAGCGCCCCGGTTCCCGGTTCCCGTCGAGGGCCTGACGGCAG